>WQSW01000043.1 GCA_009787695.1 Treponema sp. | reverse complement strand
TTCTTTCGTCTGCAAAAAACATTTTGAAGACCGCGTCATTTTTTACACGCAACAATTTTTTCTCAGCCATTTTTCTCTCCAAGTAATATAGATTAAGAAGCAGATACACAGATCGCTCCCTGTAACTTTTTAAAAACTAAAAAAGTTACAGCTATATATGGCTTACAGATGCGTGGCGCTTGACCGAAATGGAAAAAACTTTTTAATAAATTTTAAAGAAATTTAAAATTTTAAAATGTGGAAAAGGTGACAGTCACCGCTGCCACATATAGCGTTGTATTACCCAAATAGACGCTATATATAGCGTGTGATATAATATCCATATTCCATAAATTAAAAAAACTCTGTATACTTAGCCCAACAATATGAACTTTAAAGATTACAACCTGCATCCGGATTTACAAAAAGGCATCGAAAAAACGGGGTATATTACCTGTATGCCCGTTCAAGAACAAGTTTTATCTAATGCATTTGGTGTTTCAGGCGGTGTCAGTGCAGCGAAGGCTGCCAGTGATTTGTATGTGCAGTCTCAGACGGGGACGGGGAAAACTGCCGCTTTTTTAATCGTGATTTTTCAGCGGATGCTGACTGAGGAACTTCTTTTCAAACGTAAGGCGTTGATTATGGCGCCGACAAGAGAGCTTGCAGTGCAGATCGAGGAAGAGGCGAAGAAGTTGGGTAAATATCTTCCTTTTAAAACCGGAAGTTTTTACGGCGGAGTTGGTTATGCGCAACAGGAAAAATTATTAAAAGATAATGTTCAGATTCTTGTCGGAACGCCGGGACGTGTTCTCGATTTAAACAAATCCGGCAAAATGAATCTGATGGATATTGCTTTTCTTGTTCTTGATGAAGCTGACAGAATGTTTGATATGGGTTTCTATCCTGATTTGCGAAAGCTCATCAAAGTTGTGCCTTCTGTTGATCGCCGCCAGACGATGTTATTCAGCGCGACTTTAAATGCTTGGGTAAAAAATCTTGCNTGGGAATATACAAAGACNCCTTTTGAAATTGAAATAAAACCTGAAATTGTNACTGTCGAAGAAATTACGCAGATTCTTTATCATGTNCCNAAAGAAGAAAAAATGCAGTTGCTGCTTGGTATTTTAAAAAGCGAACAACCGGAGAGCGCGATCATTTTTTGCAATACAAAAAAACATACCGAGATCGTTGCAAAGCGCCTTAGGATTAACGGTATCTCTTGCGAATTTATTATCGGTGATTTGCCGCAGGTAAAACGTCTTAAAATTATTGACAATTTGAAAGCAGGAAAAATAAAGACCTTAGTTGCAACTGATGTTGCAGCCAGAGGTCTTGATATCGAAGCTCTTTCTATGGTGATAAATTTTGATGTGCCGACCGAAGCTGAAAATTATGTTCACCGTATAGGCAGGACTGCGCGTGCCGGAAAGACAGGAAAAGCTGTCACTCTTGCAAGCGAACAAGATGTGTATGAGTTACCCGACATTGAAAATTATATCGGGAAGAAAGTGCCTTCTGTTTTTGCAAAAGAAGAAATGTATGCAGAAGATAAAAGCGCGAATCAATTTATCGAAACAGATTATTATGATGATCGAAGTCAATCTTCACAGCGTGAGCCGGAGCGCGGTTTTACAAGCGGAAAAAAACGCGGTGCAGCAAGCGGCGGCGCACAAACAGGGTTTGCAGTTTCCGGCGGTAACACTGCAAGAAAAGATAGCCGCAGAAAAACTTCAGCGCGCGGTTCTGCAGAGACGCAGCAATCCGGTAATGCCAGACAAAATAGCGCACAACAAAATCAAGATTTATCGCAATTAACGATGGAAGAGAGAATGGCTTTGTACAAAAAGAAATATGCTGCAAGCGGCAGTGCATCCTCTAATTCGTCAGTAAGCACTGAATCAAAAAAAGAGATTGATCAAAAACAAAGTCATCAGCCTCAAGAAAATGTTGTTACAAAGAAAAGTTTATTATCAAGAATTATAGGATTGTTTAAGAAAAAATGATAACAGTAACAGAATTAAGCCTTGTCTTCGGAGAGCGTACGCTTTTTAAAGATGTAAATTTAAAATTCACTCCCGGTAATTGTTACGGGATAATCGGTGCTAACGGAGCGGGAAAATCAACCTTTTTAAAAATTCTTTCAGGCGAGATCGAACAGGACAAGGGAGAAGTTTCCTTCGGAAAAAATCAACGCATTGCTGTTCTTAAACAGGATCACTTTGCATACGAAGAATTTCCCGCACTGGAAACGGTCATCATGGGTTATACGAAACTTTATAAGATTCAAAAAGAACGCGAAGCGATCTATGCAAAAGAAGATTTTACGGAAGCTGACGGTTTGCGTGCAAGCGAACTTGAAGCTGATTTTGCAGACCTCGGCGGATGGGAAGCGGAAGCGGGAGCGGGGCAGTTACTCTCAGGTCTCGGTCTTGAAGAGGATGATCACAACCGCTTGATGGCGGAACTCGATGAATCAAAAAAAGTGCGCGTGCTTTTAGCGCAGGCGCTTTTCGGCAATCCCGATATTCTTCTGTTAGACGAACCGACTAACGGTTTAGACCTTGAATCAATTTCATGGCTTGAAGATTTTTTAATAGAATTTCCAAACACAGTGATTGTTGTCTCTCACGACCGCCACTTTTTAAATGCGGTTTGCACCAATACCTGCGATATCGATTACGGAAAGATAACTCCCTATTCAGGTAATTATGATTTCTGGTATCAGATGAGTCAGATTCTGCAAAGACAAGCGCGCGATCAATTAAAAAAACGCGAGGACAAAGCAAAGGAATTAAAAGAATTTATTCAAAGGTTTGCGTCTAACGCCAGCAAAAGCCGTCAGGCGACAAGCCGAAAAAAAGTTTTAGAAAAACTCGATCTGGATAATATTCCCGTAACAAGCCGGAAATTTCCTTATGTCGGTTTCAAACCGGATCGTGAAATCGGAAACAATGTGCTTCGCGCAGAGAAATTAAATTTCTCTTTTGAAGGAACAGCTTTATTAAAAGATTTTTCGCTAACGGTGAACAAAGGAGACAAAATTGCTTTTGTCGGTCTTGAACATTCTTCAAAGTCAGCGTTTTTCGATATTATCGCCGGTGTTAAGCAAGCGCAAAGCGGCGATTTTTCTTGGGGGCAGACAACTTCATTTTCTTATTTTCCAAAAGAAAATTCTGCCTTCTTTGATTCTGATTTATCAATTACAGAATGGCTGAAACAATATTCGCCTGATCAAGATGAAACCTATGTGCGCAGTTTTTTAGGGCGTATGCTTTTTTCAGGCGATGAAGCGCTCAAGCCTGTCAATGTTTTATCCGGCGGCGAAAAAGTGCGCTGCATGCTTTCAAAGATGATGCTCTCAGGCGCAAACGTGCTGATCTTTGATGAGCCGACCAATCATCTTGATCTTGAAGCAATCACTGCGCTCAATGACGGTCTTGCCGCCTTTCCTGGTGTAATTCTTTTTAATTCTCACGATCATGAATTTATTAATTCAATCGCAAACCGCATAATTGAAATTCTGCCGCAGGAAAAAACAGGAGAACGCTGCATCGATCGCATGATGCAATTTGATGATTATTTGGCGGATACATCTGTGAAACAGCTTAGGAATGCCGCGTATCATCAAGGGCAGCGTCTGCGTATTTAAAAAATTTAAATCTGTTGATTTATAATACTTACTTCCACATTTCAAGAGATTCGCGCATAAAGCTGCGAATATCAATACCGTAGACATTATTTAAAACATCGCTTTTTAAAACTTCTTCTGTTTTTCCGTTAGCAGCTATTTTTCCCTTGTTCATAACAAGAGCGTATTCTGCGAATTGTCGCGCAAGATTAAGATCGTGGAAAACGCCGATTAAAATTTTATTGTTTTCTTTGACCCAATCTTTTAAAAATTTTAAAAGTTCTATTTGATGTTTAAGATCGAGATGATTGGCAGGCTCATCAAGTAAAATAATATCAGGAGTTTGCGCGAGAGTTCTTGCTAGAAAAACCCTCTGTAAAGTGCCGCCTGAAAGCTCGTCAATCATGCGGTCTTTTATATCCCATATATCCAATTTTTTTACAATATCTTCTATAATTATTTTATCTTCTGCAGAAAGGTTTTTTAAAAAACCTTGAGAGTACGCATAACGCCCCATAGAAACTGTTTCATAAATTGAAAAGGGAAAAAATATTTGTTCGTTCTGACTTAAAAGCGCGATTTTTTTTGCAAGCTCCTTACGCGGGATTGCAAAAGTGCTTTTTTTATTTATCAAAACATTTCCTTTGTAATTGATGATACGCGCAATCGATCTGAGTAAGGTGCTTTTACCGCAGCCGTTAGGTCCGAGTATGCAAAGGCTTTCCCCTTCCTTCACGTTGAAATCAATATCGAAGATTACATCAACGCCGTTATAACCTGCAGATAAATTTTTAACTTCAAGCATTATGATTTTCTCCGTCTGAAATATACCCAAGCAAAAAACGGCGCGCCGATAATCGCGGTAATCGCTCCGACAGGAAGTTCCGATGGAGAAATGATTGTTCTTGCAACAAGATCGGTGCAAACCATAAGAGAGCCGCCGAGCAAGAAAGACAAAGGTATTAAATATTTATGATGCGAACCGATGATCTTTCGCGCCGCGTGAGGTGCAATTAAATCTACAAAACCGATAACGCCGCTTAAAGCGACTGACGCTCCTGTTAGTACCGCACAAAGAGCGAGCAATTTTTTTCTAACCGAGCTTGTTTCCACTCCGGCTGATTTTGCCGCATCGTCGCCGAAACTTAGGATGTCCATTTCTTTTGTGAAGAAAAAAATCCCTGCAACGCCTATTGCCAAAAACGGCAAAAGCAGCCAGACATATGTCCAGCTGCGCATGGCGAAACTTCCCATCTGCCAGAGAGTGATGCGGCGAAGATCGTCAGAAAAGACTGCGCTAAGTGTTGTTAAGATTGCATTTAAAAAGAGGGAGAGTACCATACCGCAAAGAATGATTGTGTTATTCGACATTGATTTGTCGATACGCGAAGAAAAAGACGCGACAAAAAAAACAGTTGCAAGACCGAAAATAAAACCTGTCAGCGGCAGCGAGAAGCCGCCCAAAAAAGGAAGCGCAATCCCGCTTATAATTATTATTCCCGCTCCAAGTGACGCGCCAGATGATACCCCTAAGATGTAAGGAGAAGCAAGAGGGTTGCGAAGAATCGACTGGCAGACAGCGCCGCTCATTGCAAGGCTTCCTCCGACAAGAAATGCGAGTAACACACGCGGCAGTCGCAAGAACCACACGATGGAAACATCTCTTTGATCAATTTCCGGCGAGAGGGGAGTGCGGAAAATTTTGTGAAGCGTTATCTGAATTGTTTCTGCAAAGCTGATGTTAGAGCTTCCAAGTGATGCGCATATAATTATTATAAAAAGAGAAATTACTATGCTTATAATTATTTTTTTATTGCAGTTCATAAAGCTCCGGGTTAATAGCGTGTGACATCTGATATATTGCGTATAACACACGAGCAGAAGGTCTCACTGAGCTGTCGGTGTCTATTTGATAGACACGATCATTAATTACCGCATTTATGTGATTAAAGCCGAGACGGTTTTTTATCTCGCTGATAGGATCATCAATATAATTTACGTTGGTTAAAATTACATCAGGATTTCTATTTATTACAGCCTCCGCACTCGGACTGACAAGCCAATTTTCGTTTGCAAAAATATTTTTCGCGCCTACTGTTTTTATCATATCGTCAATAAAACTGTCTTTTCCGAAAGTCATCATATCAGGTGCGGCGGAAATTTCAAAGTAAACGGTTTTTACAATTTCAATATCTTCTGCCGTTTTTATTATCGAATTAATCTGTTGTTTCATCCATGTAACAAGTTTTTCACCTTTTTCTTCGGCTTGCAAAAGTTTTGCGATAAACTCAATATCTTTGTAAATATCCTCGATACTTTTGCTCATTGAAATATAAACAACAGGAATACCCATTTCGCGTAACAACTTGAAAGGGTCTTCGCCGCTTCCTGTAGGATTATGCCCGCTTGCAATGATAAGATCGGGTTTCAGATTGATTATCACCTCTGCATCAGGATAGAAAAAATCAAGTAAGGGTAGTTTGTCAGGAATCCCCTCGATATTAGCAGAATGTTTGTCGATAGCGACAAGTTTTTCCGCCTGTCCAAGATCAACAATAATCTCTGTATTTGAAGGGGCGGTTGAAACAACTCTATTAATCGGATTTCGTATAACAATGTTTCTGCCTGTTCTATCAATTATTTCATTTGTTTTTGCTGCGTTGCAGCTTGAAAATAATAATGTAATTAAAATTAATGACCATAAAAAACGCATTTTTTTACTTTCCTTTATTACTTATATTAAATTTTCCGCGAACACCGCATACTAATGAAATCCCCGGCATATGATAACTTGCAAAAGATTCATATCTTGCATCAAGAATATTCCGCAAAGATGAAAAAAATGTAATATTCTTTCCTATACTTTGATTAAGTGTAGCATGAACTATGCAATAAGGATCAAGAACTAATTTGTTGGTTGTGTCTGCATAACGTGTTGACTGGAAATGCGCAGAGACGGCAACGGAACCTGTTTCCCATGCAAGATTGACAGAGCCTCCTATGATGTGCAGCGGCATATATGGAATTCTAAAAGTGTTTTCAAAATCAAGATTGTCATTTAAAAGCCAACTATATTGAAATTGATAATTTATATTGATTTTGATTGATGTTAATTTCCATTTGTTGAGTTCTAATGTAAATACCGGACGAAAATCAATTCCTGTAAAAAATGCAGAAGAAACATTTTCAGGACTCCAGCGCCCTCCCTGACTTTTTACCCAGTGTATTGAGTCTGTTGTGTATTGAAAAAAAACAGCAGAGCTGAATAAAAACATTTTATTAAAGATTAATTCGGCGATTATATCTGTTCCCCATCCATCTTCGGGACGAAGATCGGGATTACCTGACATGGTGCCGTCCATACTGGTGTAATAAAGATCATCAAAGTCAGGAAATTTGAAACTGCGAAAATAATTATTTTTTAAAGAAAATTTTGGATGTATCTGCCAGTTAATCCCAAGTTTGGGAACAGCTACAATCTGCTTTGTATCTGTTACGCCTTTAATTGAACCGATAAGGAGCAAGTTTTTTAAAATTTTATATTCAACAGTAAAATACAAACCGCCAAGATTACCTTTTTTTACAGGATCAAGTTCTAAAGGACTATCTGTATTGATATATAAAAATCTCCAATCAAAGCCGGAACGAAGCGTGAAATTTTCAGCCGGATACCAGTTCCAACGGTTAATAGCTGTTAAATAATGATCGTTACTCGAAATATTTACTCCGTAAGTTGTATATGAAGTTTGATAAGTAAGAGATGCGTCTGTTGCAAGGTCGTTACGAAAAGTGACGGGAGCTGCGAATACAATATTCTCTGTTAATAGAAAATCTGTTGCAAGAGCAGAACCGGAAGAATTCATTGTTATGGGAAAGTTCCGATGAGCATAATATGCTTTAGTGTCAAGAAGCAAAGATGAATCTTTCGGCAGACTAAACACCAGCTGTACATTTCCGCCGCCATCGAACACTTCGTTGCTGATTTTGCGCCGTGCAAAACCATAATCGTCTTCGTAAAGATAATGGTTTCCGGCTCTGTTGCCG
Source organism: Treponema sp. (assembly GCA_009787695.1). Lineage (GTDB taxonomy): Bacteria > Spirochaetota > Spirochaetia > Treponematales > Breznakiellaceae > WQXQ01. Next base: position 15,987 of record WQSW01000043.1, on the reverse strand, counting down.
AAAAGCGATGCTCTCCATGAAAAATTTTCGCCGCCGTGTCCGATAAAAAAATTAAGAGATTGATTGTCAAGCAAATCAATAAACTCAGGTTCTCCTATTGTTCCCTGTGTGTTATGCGTACGCAAATTATATTTTCCCGGCATATATCCTGTATTGGAAAAAGTAAAACCAAAATTCAAACCGGTGTTTTGTTTTTTGATAGTTATAATATTGATAACTCCGCCCAAAGCTCCTGATACATTATATTTTGTATCAGAGCCGCCGTAAATTACTTCGATACGCTCAACATTGTTAAGATCAATTTGATTTATATCAAATTCACCTGAGCGCGGAGAGTTTGCAGGAACTCCGTCAATTAATATTGCGATACGCTCGGTGTCAAAGCCGCGCAAGTTCATTTCACTTTGATTGCCGTATCCTCCGAAACTTACGACACCCATATTAATTTCTTCTTCAAGAAGCGCGGATAAATCCCGAGCAGCGCTTTTTTCAATTGTTTCTTTATCTATTACAGTTATCTGCTGTGTTGTTTCAAGTGTTCCTGTAACAGTGATACCTCTTCTATCTTCGCCGAAATCATGATAATCATCGTCAATAAACGCGTCTTCATTTGTTTCTTGAGCGGCTGCAAAAATCGCTGAAAGAAAGCAAAGAGAAAAAAAATTGCACATAACAAAGACTGCAATATATTTTGATGATCTTATCATTTATTTTACTCTTTGCTGCGGAATAACCACGCCCCAGCTGATAAATTCCGCTTCGTTTACTACACAGTTATAATCAATCGCTTCCTGCAGAGTTTTTTGTTCTGTGTGATAAGAGGTTCCGGAATATAAATTAGCAAGGTTTACAGAGTTTGCCATTTGAACAACATCTTGTTCAAGCACGCGAAAGAAAATTCCAAAGAATGGTTTTTCACCCGGCGCAAGTTCTTGATTTGCATAGCTGCCGGAATCCCAAAGCCATACGGGATCTGCCTCTTCAAAATATTCGATAATAACAGCTCCTCGATTTTTGTTATCATTAAAAATATTTATTGCTCTTACAATTCCCGCGTAGGCAAAACCCCAATTTCCGTCTGTACAGGCAGAGTCATCATCCTGCTGTCCGTAAACTGTGTCGTCGTATAATAAAATATAATCATCGTTTTTTGGGGTATCTTGCGTTGAGTAAGTTTTCGGATTATCAATGTTAAGCGCGGGGAACAGCGATTGCAGTTTTGTTTTATCTGCAGCTGTAATGTCGCTCCATTTGCGGATACGGTATCCGTCGAGCCTGCCGATTCCTGCGTAATGTGAATACCACACTCCGCTAAGAAAGTTCAGGCGTTCTTCAAAAACCGCGCTGCCTGAAAGATAGGTGTCTGTTTTGTCGGCTCCTCCGAGATTTCCGTAATCGCAAGAGCATGGAACAGATAACAGATAACAGATAATAATGAAAAGGGAAAAAATGTTAATGCTTTTATTCTGATACCTGTTTCTTGTTATCTGTTCGCTGTTCACTGTTGGCTCCACCTGAGTTTGGGATAACCGTCAGTGCCTATTGTCCAGACATTTGTAAAATTCCAGCCTAAGGATTCGTAAAAACTCTGCGGAGGTTTTTGAGTGTCAATATTTGCGCCGTCAAGTTTATCTGCGCCTATATCTTCCGTATATGTTCCGTCTGTTTCGATTGTTATGCCTGACCATGCGTGATTGTTTGACATTCCCGCATTCGCATTTCCTTTTCTGCCGATAACGCGGTGAATATTATCTCCGCTGTTAGCTGTTATTGAAGGATTTAACGCAACGCAGGATGTTATCGCGTTATCCAACAAGCTTGCACTCATGCCGATAATTCCGCCGATGCCGCCGAGAGCAGAATCGCCGCTGCCTCCGCCGCCCGCACCTGCGTTACCCGAAATTAAAACTTCCGCTGTTGAATAACATCTGCGTACAAGCGCTTCGATCTGATTCTGCCCGACAATGCCGCCTGCGTTGTTAAAACCCTGCACTGTGCCGCCCGACCAGCAGTCTTCTATGCGCGAGTTTGCGCTTGAAAAACGCGAATTATATCCTGCGATACCGCCTGTGTAATCGATCCCTTTGTCGTTTACTACAGTTCCTGTAAAAAAACACTGCGACACCAGCGCACCGTAATAGTTGTAACCGACAATGCCGCCTACATATGGCCATCCTGAACCTGTTCCGGCGGAGGAAATTGTTCCTTCCGCGAAGCAGCGTTCAATTTTTGTGTCGTTTCCAGCAATAGTTCCTGCGATGCCGCCTGCGAAAGTCCATGAACCTTTCGCCTTGCCTGTGATGTTTCCCGCTGATGAAGAATCCGTTATATATCCGTGGTATCTTGTTGACATTGTATAAACGCTTCCGCCTGAAATGCCGCCGGTAAAAACCTGTCCGCTGACATCGCATAATGTGTTATCTGCAATTACATTGCCCGTGTTATGACAATTTACAATTCCTGCGCCGTCTTTAAATAGACCGGCAAAACCGCCGGCATAGCTGTACGCTAAAAACGAAGGATACATATTTGCCTGCGCCGTTACCGGCTGTCCGCCTGTTCCTGGAATAATATTCATTGATAAAGAGCTTGAGCAATTTTTAACGATAGTCTCTCCGCTGATATATCCTGCAATGCCGCCTGCGTAAATTGTTCTTGCGCAGGAGAAACTAAAAGTTCCTGACAGCGTGATGTTATCGATTTCTGCCATCTCCGCCGCGCCTGCCGCAAGACCAACGCTGTGTCCGTTTGACGTGCTTGTTGATTCAACATTCACAGATGAATTAATATAATAATTTTTAATAACAGCTTTTGATTGAGCGGATTTGCCTTTTACAAAAGCAAAAATCCCGATATGCGGCATTGCGGAAATTGCGCCTGTATTAAAACTTATTAATGTAATTGTTTTTCCTTTTCCGTCAAACACACCGCTAAATGGCAATGCGCTGTCTCCGATGGGCAACCAGTTTTCAAGAGTTATATCGTTCATAAGGAGATATGTTGCGTTAAGCGGATGAGTATTTTCTATTCCTATTTTTGCCATGTCCGCTGCAGAGGTTATTTCTACTGTTATCAGCGGATTTTCTTCAGGCTGATCGCATGAAACAAACAACGCGCTTGTAAGTAAAACAAGAGCAAGTAAAAGTAACGCTGCTTTTCGCAAAAATAAAAACATAAATGCTCCTTAATAAAAATCACAGCAGGAAGAAATCTCCCTGCTGTATGAAAAATGCCTATTACTCGTTTTTAGTGTACGACAGAGCTACACTCTCATCAATATATTTACTTCTGAAGTTGGAATTAAAAGGTAAAGCCGCCTTTGCTGCTGCCAGCGTTTCATACATTGGTGTTGAAAAATTTTCTGCAATGAGCAGTATTTCCATCTCACCTTCGCTTACCTTATTAATATATAGCGCGGAATATTCTCCGCTTCCGCTTGTTGTAAAAAATTCACCTAACTTGCCGAATTTGCCGTAAAGCACCATTTCATCTCCATCCTGCGCCATATCAAGGATTTCTATTTCATAGAAATAAACCCATTCTTCATCCTCTCCATCAATATAATCAGGATCGTCACTACCCCAGTTTGAAAAATAGTTTGCTAATACATTGGGTGCAGTAAATAAGAATAAATCCATCTTATTATCTGGAAACCATTCGCCGATCCATTCTGCGGGAAATTGGAAAGAAGTTTCGTCTTCTCTGGATAGGATGCTGTACCACTCAAAATATCCTGCCGATACTGTCATTACCGCTTCCGCTTCCTCCTGTGATGTTTTGCCGCCCGGTCCAACGCCGTACGTAAAATCAGGGTCTGCGTTAAGCGATCCTCCAGCAAGCGTTACTTCATTTTTTGAAAGCTCTTTATAATGAATGACATAGAATTTATTTTCTGAATCAACAAAACCTGAATTTTCTGTATATCTAATAGTGATATATCCATCGCCGTCATTGTTACTGCGGTGTCCGTTAGTTACAAATGTTCCCGCGTAAGTAACATCATAGCCGTATTTTGATGTAAATGTATTATCGTTAATTATAAATATTTCACCATACTCTGATATCCATGTCCCTTTTAAATTTTCCGGCATAGCGCTTGTTGTGTAAGCTTTATCGGGATAACCAGCTACAGCAACAACGGCAACATCGCTGGTTGTTGTCGCTGTTTTTGTTCCGCTGACACTGTTGTTTGTGTTTGTTACAATAACATAAAAATAATAACTGCCGTTTTCTTCGTAGTCTTCCATATTAAGAACAAGCTCTGGCTCTTCACTCTTTTCTCCGATTGCAATGCTACCGCTTGTGCTGTTACTTGTATTTGAATACCATTGATATGTAAGCTCTCCGCCGTCTGTAATGTTAGCCGAAACTGTCAGTTTAAATGTGCTGTCTTCCAAAAATACATTCCAGAAACCGCCAACAGGCTGTTCGATGATGCTTGGTTTTTGTGCATTATCATCAGACGGAAGATCGCACGAAATAAACATTGTGCCAGCCAGTAAGACAAATGCTACGGCGGCATAATAACTTACGTGTTTAAAAAACTTTCCAAAAAATTCCATAAAAACTCCTTTCGGAGAAAAGATAAAAAGACCGTATCAAATTTTTAGCGAGAAATTAATTCTTGACATGATAATGTGATCGGCGGCTTTTCACAGGCTTTTCCTCGAACCTTGAAAATAATTCGCTTTCACAAGAAAGCGCGTATACCAAAGTTTCCTGACTTATGGGCGGTTCATCCATCGGCCTTCCCATCTGACCGCTTGAATCAAGCGGTCAAACAGTGACCGTAATTGACGGAATCTTCCCAATTACAGTTACGGGTTAGCGGGGGATTTGCGTTTCTAAAGAACCGCGCACCCCACTTCCTTTGAAATATACAGTTATAGTCTAAGTTCTTTTTATTTCTCTGTCAAGAAATATCTTTTAATATAATTTTGCCGCTTTTTTGTGTCTGTGCAACATCAATAATCCTTTGATTCGAAGAGCCGCGAAACGGTAAACTTATAGTTCTCATCCCGTTAATATATTTTCCGTCAATTAATAAATCAGTTGCGCATAACAGAGATGTTATGCCGTCATTATTTTTTTCCAGTTCGAGCAATTCTTCGTATGTGTAACCTGTATATGTAACTACATCAAGATCAATTTGATGAATCGCTTGCGCTACTTGTGCAAGCAATTCTGCTTGCAGAAACGGCTCTCCGCCTGAAAAAGTTATTCCTTGAAATTTTACAGTATGATGCGAAGCGCGTGCAGTATTGATTTGTTTTTTTATCATGCGGATAACTTCCTTAACTGAAAATTCTTCTCCGCCTTTAAGTTCCCAGCTTTCAGGATTATGACAATTCGGGCAATGATGAAGACAGCCTTGCGTGAAAACAACATATCGCAGACCCGGACCGTCTACCAAACTTTCTTTTGCTCTTCCCGCTAAACGCAAACTCTGTTTTTGCATAAGAGCATTATATCATCAATTTAATGATTGATGAATTTGACGGTGATGGATTTCTGCAAGTTTACTGTCGTTAAAACGATCCAGTGTTGATAAATAGCCTGTTATTCTGCGCACTCTGCTGATATTTGTTCCGCCGCATTTTGGGCAGGTGTTTTCTTTTATTAAGCCGTTTAATCCGCAATCTTTGCAAATATCAACAGGAAAATTAATTGCAGCGTAACCCATATCAGCTTCCGCCATCGCTCTTATTAATGATTCAAAGGCTGCAAGATTATTTTCCGGCGCAGATTGCAGTTCAACATAAGAAATATGACCTGCGTTGCAAAATTTGTGATAAGCGCCTTCTATCGAAATTTTTTCAAGCGCGCTTATTTGATATTCCACAGGAACATGAAATGAATTTGTATACCATTCTTTATCTGTTACGCCGGGTATTATTCCGTAACGATCTGCATCAAGCTGGATAAATTTTCCGCCTAATTGTTCTGCAGGTGTTGCAAGCAAAGAAAAATTCAAATTATATTTTTTTGATACTTCATCGCATCGGCGGCGCAAATGTCCTATAATGACTATACCAAAAGCCTGAGCATCCGCGCTTTCACCGTGATGTTTGCCCATCAACGCATAAAGACATTCGGCAAGCCCGATGAATCCAACAGTAAGAGTTCCGTGACGTATAGCTTTTTCTATCGGATCATCAAATGATAAATCTTCGCTGTCAAGATAAAGTTTTTGCCCCATTAAAAAAGGAAAATCTTTTACTTTTAATTTTTTCTGCACATTGTAACGTGTTATTAATTGTTCAATGCAAAGATTAAAAACTTCATCAAGATATTTCCAAAAAAGCGAAATATCTTTTTCTGCACGAATACCGATGCGCGGCAAATTGATCGTTGTAAAAGAAAGATTTCCCCTTTCATTTGTAACTTCAGGACCATTGCAATTTGAGATAACGCGGGTTCTGCAGCCCATGTATGCAACTTCTTCATTGCGGTACGGTTTATTAAAACTTGAATCCATAAACGAATATGCGGGAAAAAGGCGTTTGCATGCAACGCGCATACTTAATTGAAAAAGATCGTAATTAGGATCGCCTTTTTCAAAATTAACATCTTCTTTTAATTTAAAACAAATATTAGGAAATAAAGGCGACTCACCTTTTCCTAAACCTTTTTCATAAGCAAGTAAAAAACATTCAATTACCATTCTGCCGGCTTCGCTTGTATCAGTGCCGAGATTTATACTGGAAAATGGAACTTGCGCGCCCGCTCTTGAATGCATAGTGTTTAAATTGTAAATGAATCCTTCCATCGCCTGAAAGGTTTCCTCTTTTGTGTGTTCTAATGCCAAAGTTTTTATTTTTTCTTCATCGGCGCAGAGTCCTAATTTTTTTAATGATTGACGGATGAATTCTTCCTGTTTTATTTTTTCAAGTTCAACATAGACAGCCATATCTCTGTCAAAAAAAGCAAAGGACTGTCCGCCGTGCATATCATTCTGATTGCTCTGGAGAATTATCGCTGCAAGAGAAGCGGCGGTTTTTATTCCTTTCGGAGAACGTATATAACCATGCCCGTTGTTAAAACCATTTTTTAATAATTTATCCAGAGGGATTTGAAGACAAGTTAAAGTTTTTCCGTACCAAGATAAATCATGAATATAAATATCACCGCTGATATGCGCGTTGGCTTCTTTTTCAGGAAGAATACGTTTTAAGTAATAATTTTTTGAAGCGATTTCTGAAATTTGCAAAACTTTTGCAGAAGGCGAATTGCCGACATTTGCATTGTCGCGTTTTGTTTCATGTAAAATTTCCGAGACAGCATTCATCAATTCGCTTCGCGCCTCCCGAAGACGCGAGCGGTTTTCTCTGTATAGAATATATGCCTTTGCAGCTTTTACAAGCCCTTGTTCAATTAAAACTGTTTCGACTATATCTTGCACATTTTCGACAGTAAAACTGTCTTCTTTAAAATAAAGTTTTATTTTTTTAATGACATCTAACATTAATTCGACAGCACGCTGTCTGTCTTCTTCGCCGACAGCCTGAAGGCATTTAATAATTGCATCTGTTATTTTACTTTCATGAAAACTTTGCGTTCTGCCGTCTCTTTTTATTATTGATGAGAACATTTTCCCTCCCAAGGTTTAATCCGCGAAACCTAGTTCTTTTTAATGTATACCAAAGTTTCCTGACTTATGAGCGGTTTTCCCATCGGCCTTCCCATTTGATCTGACCACTAAAATTTTAGCGGTTAAATGTTTAAACAGTGGCAGTATGTAACTTTCGTTACTTGATGGAATCTTCCCAATTACAGTTACGGGTTAGCGGGGGATTTGCGTTTTTATAGAATCGCGCACTCCACTTCCTTTGAAATATACTTGATAAGTTTATATTGCTTTTTTATTATTGTCAAATATAAAATTAATTTTTTTTAATAGCTTCTAAAAGACCAGAAAGATAACTTAATCCAATTGCTCTGTCAAAAAGCCCGTATCCGGGCACAGAAACTTCTCCCCAAATACATCTGCCGTGATCGGGGCGCAAAGGACCGTCAAAGCCTATATCAAAAAGTGCTTTCACGATCTCGTACATATCAAGCGAGCCGTCGTCCGAAAGATGCGCGGATTCTTCAAAACTGCGCGAACCATTGTGTTTAACGTTCCTGATATGCGCAAAATGAATGCGCCCTTTTAAATTGCGGATAATATCCGGAATGTCGTTATCAGGATTTGTTCCAAGACTTCCTGAGCAAAGCGTTATACCGTTGCACGGGCTGTCTGATATTTTTACAAGACGTAAAAGATCATTTTTATTTTTCATTATGCGCGGCAATCCGAAGACAGACCAACCCGGATCGTCAGGATGCATAGCCATTTTTATTCCGTATTTTTCACATGAGGGCATAATTGCTTTAATAAAATACTCAAGATTTGCAAATAAAGTTTCTTCATCAATATCGTGATACATTTTAAAAAGTTCTTTAATTCTTGCCATGCGTTCCGGCTCCCATCCCGGAAGCAGAAAATCGTTGGCTTTTTTAAACATTGCATCGATCATATTATCAGCGCTTAATTGCTCAATTATTTTATGATCATAAGACATTACGGTAGAACCGTCAGGGCGTATCTTTGCCAAATCTGAGCGTGTCCAGTCAAAGACAGCCATAAAATTATAACAAACCAGATTTATTCCGGCTTCGGAAATTGTTTTTAATGTTTCGATATATTTTTCGATATACATATCACGCCCGACGCTTCCTGTTTTTATCGCGTCATGAACATTAACGCTTTCAATGCCGGCGATAACAAGACCGTTTTCTTCAACTTGTTTTTTTAAAGCGGACAATTCTTCTTTTTTCCATTCTTCTCCCGGCTGCTTGCCGTAAAGAGATGTGATAACTCCTTTTAAACCCGGCACCTGACGAATCTTGTCAAGCGTAACAGGATCATATCCCGGTCCGAACCAGCGCATGGTCAATTTCATTTTTTATCCTTATCATTAAGTTATTACAGATAATGTAGCATAATGCATATCGGTAATATAGTTTAATTTTTCTGTTTTGTGTAGATATCGCATATGGTGACAGACACGCTACGTAGTTAAAGTAAAAATCGCTAATATTTCGCTTACTTAATATTCCTTCAGATGTCAATTTTGGTAAACAGGTTTGTGCAGGGTTGGAGAGATTTAATTATTAGGCAGTATTTTTAATTTTTGGGAATTCATAACACAATCGCCCAATTTCTCAATCCTCACGGATACTTTTGATCTTTTCAGCCGCGAAATTATTAATAATAGAGCAGATTTCCTCGCCCAAGTCTTCAAGAACTGTCTTTTTAGCGTTTTTTATAATTGTTTGGAACTAGACTTTTTATAAAATAGTGGGAATTTAGGGTTTTATTTTTTCGGTTGTAGAGCAAGCAAGGCGTTCGCTATAGAAATTATTGCCTCAAAGTTATATTTATCTAACTTTGAGATAACTGCTATTATTCTGCTATTTCTATATTTATTAGGGATTTCACCTTTATTATTACTCTGCCCATAAACAAGGTCTTCGACAGTTATACCCAAAACTCTTGCAATTTTGACTGCTTTATCGGCAGAAGGAATTGTTTTTGAGTCATTTTTTATGTAATTTTCAATAGATTTAATATTAATCCCTGTTTTTCTTGCTAAATCGGCTTGTCTTAAATTCGCTAATTCTAGGGCATCTCTCAAATTTTTACCAAAACTCATTAAAAAATCTTACTTAAAAAATAGGGAAAAATCTTGCAATTCCTTTTATAATAGGGTATATGTTGTATATTCCCTATTTTCTTAGGGAGTAAACAGAAGTAAACAAGGCTCTAAAGCCATGTTATTTTAGACAATCATTTACAAAAACAGGTCAAAATCCTGTAAATGTAACTGCAAAGGAGCGATTTATGAAAAAGAAAGTATTTGCCGGAATTGTAATTTTGGCGCTGGTTTTTGGGGTGTTATTGGTTGGGTGTGATGATGGCAAAAACGACAATAATAATAATGATACTTATTCTCAATATTATGACCCAACATTCAGAGGGAATAATAATGGTACAGTTGAGGTAATTAATCCTACAAGCCATAAAATGTTATTATTCAGAAGAGGTGCTCTGCTAGATAGTAATATAATTGGCGGCGTTCATCCAAGCGATACTGCACAGGTTAGTTTTTCAGATCGGTCAGATTTTACTGTTGGCGGTTATGAAATAATTTATGCTATTAAACAATCTGAATATGAATCAAAAAAAGGTAATTCTGAAATTGATTATTCTGCCATGATTACATATCGGAATAATTCACGCTTTCGTATAACTTTGAAATCAAGATATGACGGTAATTATGTATTCCAATGTTTCAATCGAAGTGAAGATTGGCCAATGGAAATTAGGAAGAATGGTCCAGATGGTGAAAAAATTGCTTTTCTAGCAAGAAGAGAAGCCTATCATAAAGTCTACGCAACATCAACTGAGTTATTTGTAGCGCATCCTGTATGGGTTGCATATAATCAAATAACAAGAGCAATAACAACTTTTACACCTGAAGGTGAAGATATAAATGGTGGTGTTCAGAATATTCAGCCTCAATCCTCAGCAACTATGGCAGATTATTATTTCCCAAGCGGCGGTACAGCAACAATTAATTTTGATGTAGATATTCCTTTTGCAACAATAGCAATTACAAATAATTGTACAATGTCAGCTCAAAGTGTAGTTTTTAGAAATGGCGGAACACGTTATACGCCAGAGAGTAATATTCAATTAATAGACGCTGGCCGCAGGGCAGCATTTGAAACAAGATCAGATGGAACAGGATTGAATCTTAATCTTGCTCTTGGCTCAATGCAGTCAATTGTTATTCCTGTTCGTTTTGAAGATGATCCATCTGTGTTCCCAGTAATTGAAAATGGCTGGTATTATACTGTAGCTCTGAATTTTAAACCTGATAGTGATGCTAATAATCCTAATTCTTATACAGCATGGCTTGTTAAGGAACAATCAATTAGTAAGACACAATTTTTATCGGCAAATTAAATTATTAAAGTACGGGCTATAAATTATAGTCCGTACTAATAGCAAGACTTGAAAGGTCGATGTTTCCGGTACTATATGGAATAGTACGAATGAAAACAAGAATTATTATTTTAATACTTTTTATAGTTTCTCTTTTTTCCTGTGATACTAATAATGAGCATGAAGATGATTACCAAACAGTAATGGTAACTTTTTTTAATACATCAAGTTATAAAGTAATTGTACATAGAGATAGTTTTTATGGTCCCATAATAGGAGAAGTTAATAATACTAGCAGAGAAACAAAAATACCTGTTCGTATTATAGATAATAAAGTTGTAGTTTTTTCATTCGAATATATAATCACACTTGTAAATGATGATTCTAATAACGAAACAGGTGATATAACTGTTAGCTGTTATGATCCTGATATTCAATTCCCTGTTGAACTAAAACCAAATAACCCCATTACAATTCAAATACCGCAGCCTGCAAATCTTGTTTGCAAGTCGGCATTTATAAATATTATTAATTCACATAATTTATCAGTTCGTCTAAGATATTCTACTAGCAGTATAAATCAGGCAAATAATACATTATTAATCGAACCGTACAGACAAGGATTGTATAAATTTGACGATATCCCGGATATTGGCGAACATTGCCAAAATTATAATATGTCAACAGCATTTGATGAAATATACTTTTCTGATTTTATTACACAGAATGGCGAGTATTTAACCAAAAACGCTTATATTTATTATTTTACTTATAATGGTACTTCAATAGTTAAAGAAAATGAACGTATTCTCATTTTCAATTAGGAGGATTAATTATGAAAAGAAAAATGAGAAATAAAAACTATTTATTATTTTTATTTACCTTAACACTTTTTTCTTGTGCTGACAATATTAATGAAAATAATAATATCCCTCAAATTATTACATCATTAAAGATCGCTAATCTTTCTAGTTACATTCTTTATGATGTAAATTATTCTTCAACAGAATTCGGCAATATTGCTGTTGGCGGCAATAAAACTATGGAACTATCACCAAATAATACTTCTATACCAATATTTTTTACTTTAATGGTTAACGGCAATCCGATACAATGTAAAACAAATGATATTAAAAGTATTACTGAAGGAAGTTCAGATGATTGGATAATTTATAATACTAATTCAGTATCTACTATCACAGGCGGAATAAACGGAACATTAAATTTTGTTTATAATACTTTAAGTAAGCCAATATTGGAATTAAGTCAGAACAATATTGTTATTGAAAATGACAATCCAACTTCATTCTATTTTGGTGAAACAGAAATATCTACAAATATTCAACGTATATTTACAATTAAAAATATTGGCAATCTTCCACTCGAATTGAATGGAACACCAGTAATAGAATCATCAAATCCTGTATTTGCTATTCCTTCCCAACCTACAAACACAATTATAGCTCCAGGTTCATCTATTGCTTTTATAATTCAATATACACCGACTGTAGAAAGAGAAGATACAGGTGTTATTACCGTTTTTAATAATTCAGATTCTTTATTTTACACATTAAAAGTAAGAGGGAATGGGTTTATACCTATGCCTCAAATAACTGTGAAACATGGCACATCAACAATTTTACAATCAGGTGAATATAATTTAGGTTCTGTTTTAATAGGTGAATATAAAGATGTTATATTTACTATAGGTAATACAGGACTTGCAAACCTTACCTTTGAAACTGTTGAAAACAATCGTATAAATTTAGCAAATAATCAAAGTAATTTTTACAGCGTAACAACTCAACCTTCTTCAATTACTTCTATTCTTCCAGGAAACACTACAACATTTACAATACGTTTTACTCCATTATCAGGAGGAAGTGATTTTAATACTATTGTAAAAATCAAAACAAATAGTCGTGATAATGACGAATATTCATTTACTGTGAAAGGAAGCAGTACTCTTTCTGTTCCTACTAGTGTAACAGCAAAATCGTTATCATCTAACAGTGCAAATTTATCATGGAGTTCAGTACAAGGAGCTACAAGTTACAATGTTTATTATGGGACAAGCAGTAATACAATAAATACATTAGCAAGCAGTGGAATCACGGAAACAACATATACTCATATTGGAATATTATCAGGTACAACATACCATTATAATATTACTGCCGTTGATGGCTTAATAATGAGTAATCGTTCTCAGTCTGTTTCTTGTATAACTATTCCTAATGTACCAACAAATTTACGAAGCACAGCTACAACCAATAATAGTGTAATATTAGCATGGAATACTGTTACAGGTGCAAATAATTATAGGATTTATTCAGCTTCGAGTCCAACAGGAAATAAAACTCAAATAGGGCAGGTAAATACTACTTCTTTTACTCATTCCGATTTACAAGCAGATACAATGCATTATTACTTTGTAACAGCGGTAAATAATTCAGGTGAAAGTGATTTTACAAATGTTTTATCTGTAAAAACATTTTTAGCGCCTTTATCTGCTCCAACTGGCGTTTCTGCAACAGCAATATCAACAAACAGTATTCAAGTAACATGGAATTCTGTTACTGGAGCGACCGGTTATAGAATATATCGAGCAACCAGTGCTACAGGAACAAGAACTCTCATTACAACAGTTACTCAAATATCTCATATTGATACCGGAATAACAGCACGAACTTATTGGTATTTTATTACTTCTTTGAATTCTGATAATGTAGAAAGTACTTTATCATCTTCCGCATCAACAATACCGTTGCCAGCTATTCCTAGTAATGTGATAGCTAAAGAAGATCCAAGAAATGGCGGTATTGATGTTACTTGGAATAATGTATCTGGATCGGAAAGTTATAGAATATATTTTTCTACAAGTTCTACAGGTACAAAAACTTTGCTGGGTATGTCTAGTAGTAATTTAACATATTGGCATAATACTGGTCTAAACAATACTACATATTATTATTGGGTAACAGCGCTTAATGCAGCTGGTGAAAGTGATTATTCAACATTTGTATTTGCTGTAACTCCGCCAGCAGCAATACAAAACCTTAGGCAAACTAATAGTACAGCAAGTAGCTTTACTTTAGCTTGGAATGCAGTTCCAGGAGCAACTAGGTACGATATTCGTTGTTCTGTAACTGTATATCCAGGAGGTTATACAATTGATTATGGTACATCAGTAACAGGAACTACAGTAACTATAAATAATTGTTCTTCTCAAATGAGTTATTATGTTGATGTAGAAGCCTACAATGCTAATACTGGTTTATATTCTGTATCAAGTATAATAGCTACAACAAGATAGTGATATTATCTTAAAGGTTAAAAAAGAATTATGATTATGAAAAAAATATATAATTCATTAATTATTTTTACATTTTTTCTAATTGATGGTGAAAACATCATCTATTTGATGCTCCACTTTCTGTCATTTTGAACGCGTAAGTATCTTGTCAATCTCCTTGTTGATTTCCTCTGAAGTTATAATACTATCTCGCAGTACATTCCCGCGACCGATTACAGGGAATTCTGTTGAAAAAAATAATTTTTTCTTATTTCTTTTTTCTAAATAGTTTCTTAATTCATATGGAGAAAAGTTTCGTATTTCCTCTGTAGATAAACCTGTTAACTTTTCTGCATTTCTCTCAACTGTAGTAAATGGCATTATTTTTCCCTTTCTCTCATTTTACACCAACAGTGAAAACAAAGCAAGCAATCATAGAAATCCTCTACTCCCCGACAAATTCCCCCGCGAGCGAAGAGATAGTCGCTTTAGCGTCGCCGTAAATCATCAGCGTATTTGGCATGGAGAAAAGTTCGTTTTCAATTCCTGAGAAGCCTCTGCCTTTTCCGCGCTTAAGAACAAAAACTGTTTTGCACTCATACGCTTTTATTATCGGCATGCCGTAGATGGGAGAAGATTTATCTGTTTCCGCGGCGGGGTTAACAACATCATTCGCGCCGATTACTATCGCGACATCCTGCTTTGACATTGCAGGATTCATTTCGTCCATCGTTCTTAATTGTTCGTATGGGATGTCTGCTTCTGCAAGCAAGACATTCATGTGACCAGGCATGCGCCCTGCGACAGGGTGGATCACGTAGTTTACTTCCGCTCCGTTTGATTCAAGACGTCCTGCAAGTTCTTTCACTGTATGCTGCGCTTGAGCGACCGCCATGCCGTAACCGGGAATGATTACAACAGACTGCGCCGCTTCCAATATCATGTATGCATCTTCAATCGAAATTGATTTCGGTTCGGCGGCAGGACCTTTTTTTGAAACTGTATCTGCAGAACCAAAACCGCTGAACAGCAAGTTGCCGATTGATCGGTTCATCGCTTTGCACATAATTAATGTGAGGATTGTACCTGACGCACCGACAAGACAGCCTGATACGATAAGCACCGTATTTGAAATGATAAAGCCCGCTGCGGTAACTGCCAATCCTGTCAAACTGTTTAAAAGAGAAATGACAACAGGCATATCGCCGCCGCCGATTGGTAAAACAAAAGTTACGCCGAATATGAGAGAAATGCCTGATAAGGCAAGGATCGCATAAAACTTTATCTGGCTGTCTGTGAACGGAAGAACGTAAATTACAATCGCGGCAATTGCGGCTAACAGTAAAAGTATGTTTAAAAAATTCTGCCCTTTAAAAACAATTGCGCGCCCTGTGATTTTTTCCGAGAGTTTTCCCCATGCAAGCATCGATCCTGAAAATGCAAGAGCGCCGATAAGTATCGTTATGCCGATTGCAGTTGATGCAATCGCATCGTTTCCTTGAGGATTGTTGTAATACTGTGAAAATGCAACTAACGCTGATGCAAGCCCGCCGAATCCGTTGTAGAGAGCTACAAGTTCAGGCATTCCTGTCATTTTAACTTTCTTTGACCATATCACGCCGATAACAGAACCGATTGCGATTGCCGCAAAGCACCACATATATCCGTTCTGTATTAAATCGGAAGTGTTCCATGATTT
>WQSW01000042.1 GCA_009787695.1 Treponema sp. | reverse complement strand
AATTGCGCTTGATTTCTAAAAAAGCGGGTCAAATTGGTTGTGATAGAATCTAAAAAACCTTTGAGTTCTTCTTTATCCGATGTTATTTTGCCCATGTAGGTTACTACACTATCAATACCTTTTTCACGAAGGCGTTCTTTTAACCTGCTTTCCAATATTGAACGATTGGTGGGCGTGAATGTTATACCGCTCTCTTTATAAATAAGGGCGCGATAAATTTCAAAATTGGCATCATCAAGAAACTGGTTATCTGGCATACTTATATACTAGGTGACTATTTTAAAACTGTCAATAATTAAATGTTTTAATTATAGATGACAGTCACCACCGCTGTGTATGGTGTAATGTTATATAAACCTACACTATATATAGCGTAGGTGACTGTCACCCGGCTTTTTGATATTATAATTTTATGGAAAAATCC
Organism: Treponema sp.; assembly: GCA_009787695.1. Lineage (GTDB taxonomy): Bacteria > Spirochaetota > Spirochaetia > Treponematales > Breznakiellaceae > WQXQ01. The sequence continues at coordinate 25,801 of WQSW01000042.1, read as the reverse complement.
CCCCTCATGAGACTTGACCTCCGCGCCCCGTTGTTTTATGAGCGTACGGATATTATTATTGCCGGGCAGCCTAATCAAAAAGAAACAGATTTACCGGATAAATTCAAAAAAGAAGAAGAAATTATCTTATGTTTTGAGATAAACTCAAAAGAAAGCCGGAAAATTGACCCAAATACAGAGCAGTTTATCGGTTCTTTGGTATTTGCAGGGATCAGCCGCGGGCAGGCGGCATCAAGCGCCGAAAACCTTGCCGATGCTGTCTGTCTGCCAAAAGGGGATTATCTTTTTGTCCAACAGCGTTCCGCAGCAGCTGAAGAAGCGTGCGCCGGATGGCTGGAACTTGCTATTGAACAGCAAAAAGACGGTCTTTGGGAACGGAACAAGCTAGGGGATATGCTCTATGTACGGTTTTTATTTGAGGACGAGGCTTATGTTGTGCAGGTTTTTAGAACGCTGTTTATTGTATAAAAAAGCATAAGGAGAAAAAGTGAATATAATTATTTGGGATACAGAAACCAACGGGCTTAAAAAACATCACAGCGTATTATCAATCTCCGCAATAAAATGTTCTTTAACAATTGAAAACGAGAAAACAACCAGTAATATTACAGAACGATACGACCGTTTTTATTTCCGTAAACCCGGTGAAGAGATTGGAAAAGATGCGCTGAATGTAAACGGTTTAACAGATGAAGTAATTGAAAAACGCAGAGACGGAGTTGATTACCCCGCTAATTTTTGCAACGACATTAATTCATTCCGTCAATTTTGTTCAGATACAAAGCATTTTGTGGGGCATAACATTTTTTTTGATAAGCAATTCATCAATTTTTGGCTTTCCAATATGTTCTGCACAATGTATTCTAATAATGATATTCTAAATTTAAAGAGATCAAACGGGCAGCCGAAATTTCCGTCACTGGAAGAAACGGCAGAATTCTACGGAGTGGAACTTGATAAAAACGAATTACACGGCAGTATGTACGACTCGTTTATAACTTATCAGGTTTTTTTAAAGATGATTGATTTTGAAATAAGCAAAATAAAGGTGTTAGCTTTTTTGAATAAAAAATAAAGGAGAAAAAAATGAATTGTAAGTACTGCGGAAAAGAAGCGAAAAACAGCGGCAGCATGCTGATGGCAGGCGGCTCATCAACCTGCTCTGCATCCCCGTCAAAAAAGCATCAGTTAGCTGATTGATAGGTGACGGAGCAATTATCAGTCACCTACCCTATGTGTAGCGTCTATCACTTTTTGATTACGCTAGATATAGCGGTGTTGACTGTCACCTTTTCCACAACTTATCAACAACTATGATTATTAAATAGGCAGATAGCCGATAATAAATAAATGCGTTTCTTTCTGACAATCACTCTAATCCTCTCCCTATTTACTCAAACAGTGTTTGCAATCGCTCCGCTGGACGGCAAGTATGCTCAAGCACCGAGAGACTCGGCAACACAGGAGGAAAAAGCGCGTGCTTCTGCAGAAGCGCGGATTAAAGTAATAGAGGCTTCTAAAAAATATTTGGGAACTCCCTATGTTTACGGCGGAATGAGTTCCAGCGGGGTGGATTGTTCGGCTTTTATTTGTTTAAGTTTTAAAGATGCACTTAATGTCGCTTTACCGCGATCGGCGGCAGGGCAATATAATTGGACGGAAAAAATCAGCTTTGATAAAGCGCAGCCCGGTGATTTGCTTTTTTTCAGAACGGCAAACAATCAAGATATTACCCATGTTGGTTTGTATCTGGGTAATAACCTTTTTATAAATTCGGCATCAGCCGGTGAAAAGACAGGTGTTGTTTATGCAAGCCTTAACGAGAGGTATTGGGCTAACACTTTTGCAGGCGCAGGACGCGCTCTTCCCGAAGCAACACAGGGTTTCAATGCTGATACATGGGAAAAATCCGAAGGATCTCTTCCAAAACAAGACGGTTCTTCAAGGCAGGATAATTCTTCATCAATAATTGCCGGCGGTAATACTCAAAGACAAAATATGAGCAGTTACTTTTTTACAGGTGCGGGTATTTCACCAATTTTCGATTTATTTAATCCAAAAGGAAATTTAGTTCGCGGCGTTACCTCTCAAATTTTTGTAGGAGCGGAATTCAGCGAATGGTTAACCTTTGGAATTGAATTACGACCTGAATTCGATGTTCTGCTTAATAACTTGCGTCTGCCTTTAACATTGTCGTGGGGACGCAGAGATATATTTAAAATATTTGCAGGACCTGTATTAAGTATTAATTTTTCTGATAATTCTGCTGACGCAGTAAATTTGTTCGGAACAGCAGGTGTAACAATTTTTCCTATTAATTATAAAAACAACACGGTTTCTCAGAAACGCAATTATCAATTTGATCCTTACTTGGAATTTTCCTGGCTGGCTTCTTTCAGCGATATTCAAGATTCAATTTTCTTTGATGATTTTTTTGAGACTTTCCGTTTTACTGTCGGTCTAAGATGGAAAATGCGGTTATAAAAGCGCAATAGACGTAAATTAAAAAAAATGTTATTCTTTTGATATGTCTGATAAAGAAAAATTAGCAACTATTCGTCACTCGGTTAGTCACATTATGGCTCAAGCTGTGGTAAAACTTTTTCCCGGAACTAAAACCGCTATCGGTCCTGCAATCGAAAACGGTTTTTATTATGATTTTCTTCTGCCCCGTCCTATAACCAACGACGATCTTCCTGTTATCGAAACAGAGATGAAAAAAATTATCGAAAGCCGTCAGGATTTTAGAAAAGTTTTATTAAAACGTCAGGATGCTTTAATGCTTTTTGCATGCGAACCTTTCAAATCAGAACTAATTAAAGAATTGCCGGATGATGCTGAAATATCAATTTACGAAAATGTTGATGCTAAAGGCGAGGTTGAATGGGGCGATCTTTGCAAAGGACCTCATGTTGCAAATACAAGAGAAATTAATTCCGCCGCTTTTAAATTGCAAAGCATAGCGGGCGCTTACTGGAGAGGCGATTCTTCCCGTCAAGTTCTAACCCGTATTTACGGAACTGCATGGGAAAATCCAAAAGATTTAAAAGCGTATCTTGCATTTTTAGAAGAAGTAGAAAAAAGGGATCACCGCCGAGTCGGCAAAGAGATGGATCTTTATTCAATCCACGAAGAAGCGGGGGCAGGGCTTATTTATTGGCATCCAAACGGCGGCAGAATGAGAGTTACACTCGAAGATTTTTGGCGCAAAGAACATTACCGTAACGGTTACGAGATCCTTTTTACACCTCATATCGGAAAAAGCTGGCTTTGGGAAACTTCCGGACATCTTGGGTTTTATAAAGAAAATATGTACAGCCCGATGGAAATTGACGAGCAAAATTATTATGTAAAACCAATGAACTGCCCTTTCCATCTTTTAATTTACAATAATAAAGGGCATTCATATCGTGATTTACCTCTGCGATGGGCGGAACTTGGCACTGTATACCGTTACGAACCTTCAGGTGTTTTGCATGGTTTATTGCGCGTTCGCGGTTTTACTCAAGATGATGCTCACATTATTTGTACGCCTGAACAAATGGAAAGCGAAATACGCGAAGTGCTCCGTTTTAGTTTAAGTATTTGGAAAGTTTTCGGCTTTAATGATATAAAAGCTTACCTTGCCACAAGACCGCAAGGAAGTGTCGGCGAACAAAGTAAATGGGACGATGCTTTAGAAAGTTTACGCAGGGCGATTGACGCAGAAGGTCTCCCTTACGAAATCGACGAAGGCGGCGGCGCGTTTTACGGTCCAAAGATCGATATAAAAATTAAAGACGCACTCGGACGCGAATGGCAAATGTCAACTATTCAATTTGATTTTAACGAACCTGAATTATTTGACTTAACTTTTGTTGATAAAGACGGTCAGCAAAAACGTCCGTATATGATTCACCGCGCGCTTTTCGGCAGTTTGGAAAGATTTTTCGGTGTCATTATCGAACACTTCAGCGGCGCTTTTCCTGTTTGGATTGCCCCGGAACAAATCGCAGTTATTCCTGTTTCAGAAGTTTTTAATGATTACGCGAAAAAAGTTGCAGATAACTTAAAATCTCTTGATTTGCGGGTAACGGCAGAATTAAGCGATGATCGCATGAACGCAAAAATACGAAATTGCCAAACACGAAAAATTCCATACATGCTTGTTGTAGGTCAGCGCGAATCAGATGAAGGTACTGTATCCATTCGTCTTCGCAACGGCAAACAACTTCCTGCAATGAAGATAGAAGAGTTTGCAAAATATGTAACAGAAAAAATAGAAACAAAATCTTTGGAATTATAAAATTATACGATTTCTCTTGACAGATATTCTTATTTACTTATGTTTGAAATAAGGATATTTAATCCTGTCAATAAATGTCCTGTCTTTTGCGCTCAAGGCGGTAACATTTTAAATCTATAATTTTGAGGTTTCAAAAATGCAAAGAACAATCAAGATTCTTGATATTCTGTCGTCTAACAAAAGAATTAGTATAAAAAATCTTGCCGAATTATTGGCTGTTTCAAAAGCAACATTACGAAAAGACTTGATTAAATTGGAAAAACGCGGGATTGTCCATCTTTCTCATGGATGCGTCAGTCTGGAAGGAGCAGATAACACAGGTAAAAGAATAGCTTTTAATTATTTAATAAAACGAAAAATAGCTAAACTTGCGGCACAAATTGTGGAAGACGATGAAACCATAATGATTGAATCGGGTTCTTGCTGTGCATTATTCGCTGAAGAACTGGTTTTCACGAAAAAAAATATAACAATAATAACCAATTCCGTATTTATTACAAATTATTTGAGTAAATACAAACAAATAAAAATAATTCTGCTTGGAGGGTTCTTTCAGCAGGAATCGCAGATGTTAATAGGACCCATGACAATAAAACATTCAGAGAATTTATATTTTAATAAATTCTTTTTAGGGACAAACGGTTATAATTCAGAACAAGGATTTACAGGCATCGATCATCTTTGTACAGAAGCTGCGTCAGAACTTGCAAACCGGGCTAAAAATATTTTTATACTTACAGAATCAACCAAATTCAACAATCGCGGGGCATATAATTTAATTCAACATGATAAACTTACCGGCGTTTTTACTGACGATCATATTCCTGAAAAAGATGAGGCTATACTGATACAAAACAATGTTCAAGTTTATAAAGTTCCTTCCAAAGACGAAAAAATAAGACTGTGCAAACTCCCGGGTTTGCCTCCGTTTATATATAAAGAGTAAAGAAGAATAAAAACATTTTTTATCTTTAATAAACTTTTAAAATTCCAAGCAGCCGTTCTTTATCTATCGATCTTAAAAAACTTGCAAGTCGCGGACCTTGATCTTTGCCGATAAGCGCCCTGTATGCTGCGGTGAATAACACTTTACCGTCAATTCCTGCTTTTTCTGCAACTGCATAAATCGCAGAAGAACATATTTTATCATCTTCAAATTCTTCTATCTTGCAGATAACATCATCGCGTAAAATACGTACCGCATTTTTTTCTGTGTCCGATAAACTTGTTGATGCTGCCGTTCCTGCAGGCAGTAAACGGAAACGGAAATCCTCAGGGGCGCAATTTTCAATCCAATACTTTGCACACATAGCGCGTGTTGTAAGAGCGAATAACTGCTGCGGTTTTAATTTGACACCGGAAGCAATCAGATCGGCGAGCATTTTTGCTACATCACCGTCTGCTATTTGAATCAAATTGCACAAATGACGGAACGGAATTTGATAAGGTAAATCACCTTCTTCTAAACGCGCAGCCAAAGCGTCAAGCGGTGATTTTCCGTCAGCACTAAGCTGCGAAAGCTCATAAATGCGCTTTTCTTTCTGATAAGCCGCTTCGTCTTTTGCGCTGTCTATTTTCCATGCGATGCGTTCAGTCTTATCATAATCTTCGTAAATTTTTATTACGTCCAAATCAAAAGAAATTGCAAACTCTGTGTTAGGTCTTGTTCCGGCAAATAAAAAACGCGCAACTTCGGGGGTGTAAATTTTTAATACATCTTCGATTGTAATAACATTCCCGGAAGACGAAGACATTTTTCCGGGAAGCCCTTTTGTACCGATAAAATCATAACGGAAAGTAACAGGCGCATCCCAGTTATAAACTTCTTTGCAAACATGTTTTGCAGTATCCCAGCTTCCGCCCTGACTATGATGATCTTTTCCGGCAGGTTCAAAACAAACTTTTTCAAATTCCCACCTCATGGGCCAATCAACACGCCATGAAAGCTTAACGCCTTTTGCTTTTCGGATATCAAGTTTTTCTGCATTGCCGCATTCCTTGCAGCGGTAACTTAAACCCCAATCGCCGTCCCATTCTTCAATTTCAGTTTCATCTTTATTGCACTTCTCACAAAAAATACTGACAGGCCACCACTCGCCTTGAATCTGATGTTCATTATCGCGGGCTTTATTTAATATGTTAATTAGCACATCACGTTTTTCCAGCGCTTTGCGGATTCCTTGCGCATAAAGAGAAGATTGATAACGCTGCGCTTGATAAATATATTCAGGTAAAATCCCCACTTTGGGCAGAGAATTTTCTACATCAACCTCATGATGACGCGCATAATTTGCATCCCTCTCCCAAGGATCGGGAACCATAGTAATAGGAAAACGCAGATAATTATTAAGCTCGTCTTGTTTAGGCATATTAGCCGGAACTTTACGGAACACATCATAATCATCCCATGAATAAATAAACCGTACATTTTTACCCATGTCGCGTAACGCACGCACTACAAGTTCCACAGAAATAATTTCCCTGAAATTACCGATATGCACACTCCCGGAAGGAGTAATCCCTGCCGCACAAGTATAAGTTTCTTGTTCGCCTTTTTCACGGATTATTTTTGCCGCAGTTTCATCTGCCCAATGATAAGTTGTTGTCTTCATGATGGTTATTATAAATAAAAACCTGTTAAATGGGGAGAGGGGGCGCAGCTATAACTAAAAATGCGCCATAAAAAACACTAGCCAATTCTCCAAAATCATGTTAAAATTCTTCTATAATTATCCATAAAAACAGAGGAAAAATATGTCAAATGAAAACATTGCAATGATTGACGGTAATAACGCAGCAGCGCACGTTGCGCACGCGTTAAGCGAAGTAATCGCGATTTATCCGATTACCCCTTCCAGCCCGATGGGTGAACTCTCCGATGAGTTTTCCGCACAAGGGCGTAAAAACATCTGGGGAGCGATTCCCGTTGTAGCAGAATTACAATCCGAAGCGGGCGCGGCGGCGGCTGTTCACGGCGCGTTGACGACAGGCGCTATGTCCACCACATTCACCGCATCACAGGGCTTACTGCTAATGATTCCGAATATGTATAAAATAGCCGGTGAACTTACTTCCGCTGTATTCCATATTTCAGCCCGCGCCCTTGCTACATCAAGCCTTTCAATTTTCGGCGATCATCAAGACGTGATGGCTTGCCGTCAAACCGGTTGGGCGATGCTTGCATCGAACAGTGTTCAGGAAGTAATGGACCTTGCAGCTATCGCTCATGCGTCTACCTTACGTTCACGCGTTCCTTTCTTACACTTCTTCGACGGTTTCCGCACCAGTCATGAACTTCAGAAAATCGAAGAACTTTCCTACGATCAGCTCCATCAAATGATTGATGATAATCTTGTCGCCGAACATAGGGCAAGAGGTCTTTCACCTGAAAAACCGACTATTCGCGGAACAGCTCAAAACCCCGACACCTATTTTCAAGGACGCGAAGGCGTAAATAAATACTACGAAGCTACAGCGGCTATCGTGCAAAAAGAAATGGAAAAATTTGCAAAAATGACCGGCAGGGTATATAACATCTTTGATTATTACGGTGCAAAAGATGCAGAGAAAATAATCATCATAATGGGATCAGGCGCTGACACAGTTGAAGAAACCATTGATTATTTAAACAGCAAGGGTGAAAAAACAGGTATGGTAAAAGTCCGCCTGTTCCGCCCCTTCGATGCAAAACTCTTTGTAAAAGCGCTGCCCGCATCAGTAAAATCTATCGCTGTTTTAGACCGCACAAAAGAACCCGGTTCATTGGGCGAGCCTCTTTATCAGGATGTTCAAACCGCCATCGCGGAAATGATCGCCGCAGGCGAATTAAAATCCAGCCCGCTTGTTTTAGGCGGACGCTATGGTCTAGGTTCAAAAGAATTTACACCTGCTATGGTAAAAGCCGTATTTGATAATCTCAGCGGAAAGAAAATTGCCAACTTTATTGTCGGTATTCACGATGACGTTCTCGGCAAGAGTCTTGATTACGATCCGCATTTCTTTATCCCGGAAGAAGGCATGAACGAAGCGCTTTTCTACGGTCTGGGATCTGACGGAACAGTCGGCGCAAATAAAAACTCAATAAAAATTATCAGCGAAGCGAGACCGGAACTTAATTGCCAGGCATATTTTTCTTATGACTCAAAAAAATCAGGCGGATTTACAGTTTCTCACCTTCGCTTCGGCAAGGGCAAAATCCGCCGCCCGTATTTAATCAATGCAGCAGACTTCCTTGCCTGTCATAAATTCTCCTACATGGCAATGTACGACATGCTTTCAAAAATAAAACCGGGCGGAACTTTCCTTCTTAACAGCCCCTTTAAAGCGGCGGATGTTTGGAAAGAGCTTCCTGTAGAAGTTCAGAAAAAAATCATTGATAAAAAATTAAAATTCTACGTAATTGACGGCGCGGAAATCGCGAGAAATACAGGAATGGGAAACCGCATCAATACGGTCATGCAAGCCGCTTATTTTAAAATCTCAGGCGTATTGCCGGAAGCAGAAGCTGTAACTTTAATGAAAGAACATATCAAAAAAACTTACGGCAAAAAAGGCGATGTGGTTGTTCAAAACAATTATAAAACTGTAGATGCAGCTTTAGGCGCGGTTGAAGAAGTGAAGTATCCTTCCGGCACAGAAGGCAATCTGCACATGAAAGAACCTTTTGCTACAGCAAGAAATGCATGGATCAAAGATACACTCGGTAAAGCCGCTTTCCAAGACGGCGACTTGCTGCCTGTAAGTAAAATCCCTGAAGACGGAACTTTCCCGACAGCTACAACCCAGTATGAAAAACGCGCGGTTGCGGAACTTGTTCCAATCTGGAATCCCAATGAATGTATCCAATGCGGTAACTGTACAGTGGTTTGCCCTCATGGGTGTATCCGTTTTAAAAATATCAGCGATGCAGATGCAGCAAAAGCGCCGAAAGGTTTCAAATCTGCTGCAATTAAACCCAAACCGGTAGACGGATTTAAAGCAACACTTGCCATTTCTTGTGCAGATTGTATGGATTCAGGGGTTTGCGGTCTTTGTATCGGAATTTGCCCGAAGTCAAAGAAAACTGACGCTTCTCCGGCTCTTTCAAAGAAATCTTATTCTGACGATCCTGCCTTCCATGAAGAACAAGCTGCGGTTTGGGATTTCTTCCTCAGTCTGCCTGAAACTCCGTCTGAAGGCGAACTTAACAGCGCAAAAGCACTTGCTTATAAACGCCCCTTATTTGAATTCTCAGGCGCATGCGGCGGTTGCGGTGAAACTCCTTATGTCAAACTTATGTCACAGCTTTTCGGCGACCGCGCCCTTATCGCAAATGCCACAGGCTGTTCTTCGATTTACGGCGGCAACCTGCCGACAACTCCGTACTGCCAGCGCGCAGACGGAAGAGGTCCCGCATGGTCAAACAGCCTTTTTGAAGACACAGCAGAATTTGCGCTGGGCTTCAGACTTACAAGTGACAAGCTCGCAGAACACGCCCGTGAAATGGGGCTCAAAGCAAAGAGCGAAGGCATCGCCGCTTCAATAATTGACAAGCTCCTTGCCAACAATCAGGAGAACGATGCGGCAATTGATGAGCAGCGCAAAAATGTTGATGCATTAAAAGACGCTCTTAAAAACGACAGTAAACCCACAGCAAAAATGCTGCTCTCCCTTGCAGACCACTTTGTAAAACGCTCTGTATGGGGCTTCGGCGGTGACGGCTGGGCGTATGACATCGGCTTCGGCGGACTGGATCATGTTCTCGCCTCTGGAAAAAATGTTAACCTGCTTTGTATGGATACAGAAGTTTATTCCAACACAGGCGGACAGATGTCTAAATCAACCCCTGTCGGCGCGATAGCGAAGTTCGCCTATGCAGGCAAAGATGTTGTAAAGAAAGACTTAGGCGCGATTGCAATGAGTTACGGCTATGTTTATGTAGCAAAAATTTCGTTAGGTTCAAACATGCCGCAGGTAATCAAAGCGTTCCGCGAAGCTGAAAGCTATAACGGTCCTTCATTGATCATTGCATACTCGCATTGTATCAACCACGGCATCAAAATGAATGAAGGTCTTGAACACGGCAAAGCAGTAGTATCATGCGGCTTATGGCCTCTTTACCGCTACGATCCGCGCTTGAAAGATCAAGGCAAGAATCCCTTCCAGCTTGACTCAAAAGACCCGACTACAAGCATTGATGATTTCATGGCATCAGAAAACCGCTTCATGGCGCTTAAAGCCGCCGATAAAACACGCGCAGACGCATTGCTTGCAAAAGCGAAAGCGCAGGCGGAACGTGTTTGGAAAGAGTACAAGTATCTGGCGGAAAGACCGTTCTAAGTTTGTTTTAATGTGATTGAAAACCCTCTATCGAGTAATCAGATAGAGGGTTTTTTATTACTTCTTTGGATAATAAAATGAAATACACCGTCCTAACCCTATTCCCTGAAATCACCGATGCGTTTTTCGCCAACTCAATAATGGCAAAAGCAATTAAAAAGGGAATAATCGAATATCAGGCGGTAAATATCCGTGACTTTACAACTGACAAACACAAAACCTGCGATGACGCGCCTTACGGCGGCGGACCGGGAATGTTAATGCTCCCTGAACCGCTCGCCGGTGCTCTAGAAGCGGTTGGCGTTTCCATAAAACCGCACGCGGCAAAAGGGAAAAGAGTGGTTTATCTTTCGCCTTCAGGTAAACCCTTTACGCAAGAATTAGCCCGTGAACTTGCCGGCGAACAGGAGTTAATCTTAATCTGCGGGCGTTATGAGGGTATCGATCAGCGGATAATTGACCGCTATACAGACGATGAAATCTCTGTCGGAGATTATGTGCTTTCTTCAGGGGAGGTTGCGGCGCTGACGGTAATCGATGCGACTTACAGGCTGGTAGACAGCGTTATTTGCGCCGATTCACTTAGTGAGGAAAGTTTTTCTGACGGGCTTTTGGAGTATCCCCAGTTTACACGCCCTGAAGTTTTTGATACAATGAGAGTCCCTGAAGTTTTGCTCTCGGGGCATCATGAACAGATACGTCTTTGGCGGTTGGAAAAAAGGGTAGAAAAGACCCTCCTTCAAAGACCCGATCTGATACAACGGGGCAGGGAACTTGGTATTTTTAACAAGGAAATTAATAGCATTATTGACCGTCTTACGTTTCTAACAAAACGCGGCGGCGAAATACAAGGAGAAGATGATGAACGAAATTCAGGCAATTGAAGCCGCACAAATGAAAAAAGAAGTTGACCAATTTAAAGTCGGAGATACCGTAAAAGTTCACTTTAAAATCGTTGAAGGTAAAACAGAGCGTGTACAGATTTACGAAGGTTTAGTAATCGCTATGAAAAATTCCAAAGTTGGAAAGTCCTTTACTGTAAGAAAAATTTCCTACAACGTAGGTGTAGAAAGGGTTTTCCCTATCCATTCACCGCGTATTGTTAAGGTTGAGGTTGTACGCCCCGGCAAAGTAAGGCGTGCAAAACTTTACTACATACGTAAGAAAATCGGTAAAGGCGCAAAGATTAAAGAACTTATCGTAAAGAAAAACGCCAAATCTGCAAAAACAGAATCTGCTGATTAAAATTTGCTTATCAGATAAAAGATTATGAGAAAATTCTCAGATTTTTCTCAAAATTATAATCATTCAACTGCTGTTTAAGGTTGAATGATTATCTTTTTTCTTGCTTTCATTCTTATTTTAGCCGATATTCATAAGGGAAGCTATGAATGTAATTAGTACAAATGACCTTAGACCGGGACAGATTTTCACCATGCCGGTTTACACGCAGGGGACAAATTTGCTTGTTCCCGCGAATGTACCGTTGCGTCAAAAAGATATTAATCTTCTCGTCTCTTGGGGTATTGATGTTGTAAAAACCGAAGGGGAACTGATAGTAGAAGAAGAAACTGTTATTGATACTGAACTTGAAAACGAAGATATATTTGATACTGACGAATTCGATGTGCTTAAAGGTCTCAGATTCGATAATAATACGATTGACGAAGAAGAAGAGCCGGAAGGTGAAGATGAGTTTAACCGGATACTCGAAGAAGAAGAACCTGAACTGCAGGATTTTTCCGGTATTGCCGAAGAACCTAAAAAACAAACGATTAAATTTTCTATCAGCGATGTAAGAATTAATTCAGGTCCGTACCGCGCATATAAAAATTTAATAGAAAAATTAAACTCCGTTTTTACCGGTTTAAAATCAGGGCTTGATATTGAAATGCGCATGATAGACAATATCAGCGTTTTATTGCTTCAAGGTTTGCGTGATTATCCTGACAGTTTTGTCGGTTTTATTCTTGGCGGTGAAGTTTCCGGTCACGAATTGGCGAAAAGTTCCGTAAATACTGCGATACTTTCCGCATTAACAGCGCATGAGCTTAAACTCCCCAATCACAAAGTTCATAACATAGTTTCGGGCGCATTGCTTCATGATATCGGGATGCTCCGTCTCTCCAAAGGAATTACAGAAAAAAAAGGCGGTCTTTCTGAAGCAGAACTTGAACAAATAAAAAGCCATCCTTTGCATACATCAAAAATAGTTACTAAAGAATTATTCGGTCCTCACGAAGTAAACCTTATCGCCCTTCAGCATCATGAACGCTGGGATGGTCAGGGGTATCCTGATATGCTTGTAGGTCAAACTATCGACATCGGCGCACGTATTGTCTCTGCAGCAGATGCTTTTGAAGCGATGGTATCAAAAAAATCTTACAGACCTTCGCTTAGCGGTTATCAGGCTGTAAAAAACCTTCTTGCAGATAACGCCCGCCGTTTTGATCCTGCCGTAATCAGTGCATTTACAAAAATAATGGGTATATACCCCATAGGTTCAATCGTCCGTTTGAACGATGAATCGATAGCAAGGGTTACGCGTGTTCATATCAGTGCACCGATGCGTCCCGTAGTTCAATTGCTGATGGATAAATACAAGAAGGTTATAAACCCCGGCGAAACACCGACAATCGATCTTTTAGCCGATAAAACTCTTTTTATCAGACAGGCGATAGATCCTACAGAATTTAACGAATCGAATTAAGTAAACAGAGGTTAAAAAAGGTTTGAACAAGACAGGGACGGCTAAAAGCCGTTTAGGTAAACAAGGGGAAGAACAAGCAGCCGCTTTCCTAAAATCTTCTGGAATGGAAATTATCACCCAAAATTACAGATCAAAAACAGGCGAAATTGATATTATCGCCCTTGATAGGGAAACAATCATCTTTATTGAGGTAAAAACATGGTCTGTTTTCGGGATGGAAGACCTCAAGTACGGGGTCGATATAAAGAAACAAAGAAAAATTATTAAAACAGCTAAGTTTTTTCTCTTAGAAAATCGAAAATATAGTAATATGACGATTCGGTTTGATGTTATTTTTGTCAGCAATAATTCGATAAATCATCTTGCATCAGCCTTCATGGAGAGTGTATGATAGTAGAACAAGCAGAGTACTCAGCAAAAGCAGAGGCATTAAATTCTAAAAAACTGGAAGTTCTACGTCAGCGCATAAATGACGAGAACTACCTTAATGCGGCAATTCAAAGACTTGCTTTAGTAATGAGCAATGAATTGATGCAATTAACTAAGGAAGGTAATCGTTATGAGCAACGGAAAAGGCGGAAATAGCCGAAAAAACAGACGTTTTTCCGGACGAAAAGAAGAACCTCCAAAACCCTCAAAAAAACCTGCCGATAGTATTCTCCCCGACCCTAAATTTGAAGTAAACAGAGAAACCTCTCACGAACGCCCGCGCTGGATAGCTCCTATAATGCCCAACAATCCCATAACAAACCCCGAGTGCCCGTGGTGCGGAAAACCGATAAAAGATATAACCACTGCAATTTCCGACAAAGATTCGGGGAGCCCTGTGCATTTTGATTGTGTACTTAACCGTCTCTCTGAAACAGAACACCTTGAATCAAACGACAGCATTTGCTACATCGGCGGCGGACGTTTCGGAATCATTCATTATAATAATCCTCCCGATATGAGGGATTTTACACTTAAAAAAATTCTTGAATGGGAAAATAAAGAAAAAGATTACGAATGGCGCAAACCTATCTGCGAATATTTTTCGCTGACATAAACTTCNCATCTAAAGAAGTATNCAGCCGTAATNNATTTTAATTCACTAAAAAAGGAAGGAAAAAATGGTTGGTACAAACGGAGTTTGCATTATCGGCGCGATGGAAAAAGAGATCAGTCTTCTTTGTGAAACAATGGGAAATTTTTCAACCGAGAAAATCGGGGTCTTTGAATTCTTTACAGGAAAAATTGAAGATAAAGATGTTACTGTTCTGCAATGCGGCATAGGCAAGGTGAATGCCGCTGTCGGCTGTGCGATGCTCATTCAAAAATTTAAACCGCGCTGTGTAATCAACACAGGTTCTGCAGGCGGGGTTATTAAAACACAGAAAGTGGGAGACGCGATAATTTCCACCGGGCTTGTTTATCATGATGTTGATGTTACCGCTTTTAATTATTCACCCGGACAGCTTCCGGGTCAGCCGCAAATTTTTTCTGTTGATGAAAGACTAATTAAACTTGCAGAAGATGCGGTAGACGAATTAAAAAAAGAAAAACTTTTACCGGACACCTTTGACCACTGCCGCGGCTTAATCGGTTCGGGCGATGTATTCATGCACGAACCTGAACGCATCACAGCGGTAAAAAAACTCTTCCCGGATTTAGCGGCGTTAGAAATGGAAGGCGCCGCCATCGCTCACTGCTGCCGCCTCTTTTCTGTTCCTGTTTTAGTTATCCGCGCACTCTCTGACATCGCAGGCACCGAGTCGCCGATGAGCTTCGATGAGTTTTTACCCATTGCAGCAAAACATTCCGCGCAGATTGTAATGAGAATTGTGAGAAAGGTATGACGTTTAGATTATCACAAAGCTGTAGTTTAATAATTGCTATTTTGTGTATCGGTTTACTTTCCTGTGATAATGAAACACCAACCTTAGTAGTATTAGGAGACAGTTTTACTGCCGGTTACGGCGCAGTTATTCCGCGAGAAGATGACAGAGAAAAATCTGTCCCTGCATTTTTGCAAAGTAAAATAAATATCCCTATTATTAATGCAGGTGTAAGCGGAGATACAACAGCGCAAGGTCTGGAAAGGGTTGCCTCTGATGTTCTTCCGTATAATCCGCGAATTGTAATAATTGAATTAGGGGCTAACGATCTGTTTAAAAATGTCCCTTACGCAGCAACACAGGAAAATCTGCAAAAAATAATTGATATGGTTAACGATAATAAAAGAAAAATATTTTTGGTAAAATTCTATACAGAACCAATTGCAAGAGAAATGTTATCTTTTTTTAATATTGTAAATTATGACGATCAAACCTCGGTTATTAATCAATATGAGAATTTATTCAATACGCTTGCCTCATCCAACAAGGTTGAATTAATTAATGATATTTGGAGCGGAGTATGGGGAATACATATGTCTGATCATATACACCCAAATGAAAACGGCTATAAAATAATGGCTGATAATTATTTTAACGCAATACAACCTTATTTAAAGAGAAATAGGTTGTTGGTTAAATAGCTTACCCCAACAACTCCTTCGCTTTCTTAACAAAACTCCCGACATCAAGCCCGTAGCGGTCAACGAGGTAGTCCTGCGTTCCCACTTCGCCGAACTCATCGTTGATGCCGATGCGTGCGAATTTGCAGCAATTACTTTTGCCGCCGCAGCAATTGTCGGTGACACCGCAATTTTCGGCGAGGATTTCCGCAACCGCGCTGCCAAGCCCGCTCATCATTTGGGCGTTCTCCGCACTGATGATAGCACGCACTTTTCCCGCTTGGTTTAGTATCGCGTCTTTATCAATCGGTTTTAACGTTAGTACGTCTAACACGCCTGCGCTTATTCCCTCTTTGGCAAGTTCATCGCACGCTTTTAATGATTGGTTCACCATGAGGCTGCCGAGCGCAACGAAGCAAACATCTTTTCCCTCTTTTAAAACTTTTGCCTGTCCGAATTTAAATTTTTCGTTTTCCGGATAAAGATAGGGAACGGGTTTTCTTGGGATACGCAGATAGTGGCAGCCGTATTCTTCCGCCATTAAACGGACAAAGGCGGCGCAAGAGACAGGGTCTGATGGTTCTATCATCGTAAGTTTTGGAATTACGCGCATTAAGGCGAGCTCTTCAAAGGGCATATGTGTGCCGCCGTTAAATGCGGCGGTAACGCCGGGATCTGTGCCTATCAATTTTACATTCAGTTTTGCGTAATTTGCAGAAAGAAAAAATTGATCGTATACCCTGCGTGACGAGAAACATCCGAAGCCTGAAGCAAAGGGAACTTTTCCTAAAGTTGAAAGCCCTGCAGCGACACCGATCATATTTGCTTCCGCTATACCGCAGTTAAAAAAACGGTCGGGATACGCTTTTTTAAAAACGCCTGTATTTGTGCAGCTCATTAAATCCGCTTCCAACACTACTATGTTTTTATTTGTTGCGGCTAACTCCATAATTGTATCTACATACGCCATGCGCATTTCTTTTTGTTGATCTGACATTTTTCTCTCCTTAACCTAATGCCGCAATGGCTTCTTTGGCTTTTGCCATATCAAAAGCCATGCTGTGATTTTTTTCAACGCCTTCTGCAAAATTGCAGCCTTTTCCTTTGATTGTGTGCATCACAATCATAGACGCTCTTTCTTTCTCCGCTTGCGCTTTTTCAATCGCGGCATCCAATGCGGCGATGTCATGACCGTCAACTTCCTGCACAAACCAGCCGAATTGTTCCCACTTCTTTGCAAGGTTGCCGAGATCGAGTATGTCCTTTGTGAAGCCGTCTAACTGCTGCTTGTTATAATCCGTAAAAGCGATAAGGTTAGGAAGTTTCTGGAAACCTGCAAATAACGCGCCTTCCCAAACCTGCCCTTCCTGTGATTCGCCGTCACCGATGATGGTATAAACGGTTTGCGGTTTTTTATCTATTTTTAGACCGAGTGCGATGCCGATAGCGGCGGAAAAACCCTGCCCCAGAGAACCTGTCGTCATATCGATGCCGGGAGTTTTA
The DNA here is from genome assembly GCA_009787695.1 of Treponema sp. Classification (GTDB taxonomy): domain Bacteria; phylum Spirochaetota; class Spirochaetia; order Treponematales; family Breznakiellaceae; genus WQXQ01. Next base: position 8,491 of record WQSW01000042.1, on the reverse strand, counting down.
TTACGGTCGCAGTGGCTTGGAAGGTTTGTACCGCCTTTGTTCAGGGTGGTCAGCCAATCCTTTGGAAAAAAGCCTTTAAGCGCCAGCGTTGCGTAAACGGCAGGACCTGAATGACCCTTTGACACCACAAGCTGATCGCGGTCTTCCCAGCGGGGATTTTTCGGATCAACCTTCATTCGGTGAAAGTACAGCAGAGCCAAAAGGTCAACAATGGACATTGCCCCTCCGATATGCCCTGTCCCAAGATTTCCAATTTCTTCAATCGTCATTTTTCGGATTTCTTTTGCCTGATTTTTTAAAAATTGTTCAGTTTCTTTATCCATTATTTTCTCCTCATTAAAGTATGTTATTATAACATGATTAAAAAAATGTGTCAGTCAGATTTTTACAGCCACAAATGTATCTTATGCACTTTGGAACATAAAAACCATGTTCCGAACGATAAGAAAGCGATCCCTTGAATCGCACCCAGCCAATTATCAGTTCCTTGAAGGATATTTCTTCCGATTAAAGCAAGCATCACCCCGATTGCTACGAAAATATATTCTTTTGAGCCCCGTACTTTTGACGCTACAAGAAAACTGATCATGGTAGTTATAAAGACGAGAATTTCTGTCCATCTGTAAATTGATGTATAGCCGTTTATCAGATTAAAACCTGTGTCCCATAAATGAGCATCAATTGGAACACCTAAAGTGATCAGAAGCGTAGCAATTGTGATGATCAAAATTGAAATACGTGTGTTTTGCACATCCAGCCCTGAAGCGCATAATCCTGCAGTAAACAGGGAGAAAAGACCGAAAAATCTTGCAAAGAGCAAAACCCGTGCTGAAATGCGCAGATAAAAAGAGGGGAAATTAAGAAGCAGCTGCAAGGGCAGAAAAAGCCGGAGAGCTTCCAAAGAGAAGGAAATAGTAAAAAAAGCGATGTAAAGGATTTCGGGGGTCGGAGTTCTTTCAAAGAACGAGTGAATTAATAACATTCCGGCAAATGAATAGAGAGCGGCAAGTATCAGAGCGGTATGGACAGCATAGTAATTGTTTCCCATAATCCTCCCTGTAATAACTTGAAAGACATAATTAGGACGTCTGGCGTTTTCTTCGATTTCAGAATATGAAGGCACCACCATAAAGGAGGCGGCCAGTAATAATAAGATAACGGCGGCGCAGAAGAAAATTCCGATTTTAAAGAAGACATTTCTTTCCGAAAGGGTCATATTGCAGTGTACCCCGAGGTTTTATTTTTCTCAAGACGGAAAATTTAATACCGATAATAAGAATTAAGGGGAACTCTATGTTTTTAAAAAAACTTTTTTTAATATTTTTGTTAGTTTTATTAACAAGCGTTTCCGCTTTATGGGCGGGAGATAACGCGGTTTTTGTCGATCTGGGTTTCTCCCCAGACGGCAGGACATATATGTTCGGTCAACATGGAGTGCTTTCACCTTCTTTACGCCCTTGGGCAGAAATTTATATTGTCGATGTTACACGCAATGCCTTTGTCCCAAACGGCAAGGTTTCATTAACCCATGAAACAGCGATAAATGCAGGTCAGGACGGTTCAGGTATTTTTCAAAGGCTTGTTTCCGGCAATTCAAGCCTTGCAAGCCGTTTTAACATCAACTATCAAAATCAAGGATTACCTCTTTATATATCAAGAGATGAAAATCCCCCGGCTAACGGCGAAAGAATCGATTTCCGCGACTTCCTTGCAGGAAAAGCATATAAAGTGCAGTTAGTCTCTACAATAACAGGCAGCGGGCGAAATGTAAGATCGCAATTTTTCTTAAATGTTGAATCTGCTTCATCTAACGGACAGGTTAAAAACTACACTGTCGGTACACCCAATTTTATAAGGCAGGGAGTATCGCAGTACAATATAAAAAGAGTGATAATTGACTCAAGCGGCAGCTCAATCATTTTTGTAATTGAAATGAAAAAGTCCGCTGAAAACGGATTTGATATTCGCTATATGGTTGAAGCGCTGCGGCTGTAAATTAACCTATCAAGATTTTATATATTTTATCCAGTTCATCCATAGAAAAATATTCGATAGATATCCGTCCTTTATTAAGGTCTCCTATAATTGCCGCCTTAGTTCCCAATGTGCTGATAAGTTTCTCTTCCATTGCGACTACGTCCGGCAATCTATTTTTAACTTTTTTAGCCGTCTTCTTTATATCGCCGCTTTCGTTTAATACCGCTGCTCTTTTTTCCGCCTCTCTGACAGAAACATCGCTGTCTAATATTTCCCTGTAAAGATTATCCCTTGCTTTTACATTTGCTACAGAGAGCAATGCTCTTGCGTGCCCCGAACTGACTTTTCCCTCTTCTACGCTTTTTTGCATCTCGACAGGCAGCTTAAGAAGACGCAGCGCATTAGCGACAGTGGAACGGTTTTTTCCCATACGAGCGGCAAGTTCATCCTGAGAAATGCCGGAAAAATCCATCAGGTTTTTATAAGCGGCGGCTTCTTCAATCGGGTTTAAATCTGTTCGCTGAATATTTTCGATTAATGAAACCTCTAACCGTTTTTGATCGGTATAGTCGCGGATTATTACAGGAACTTCGGCAAGACCGGCAAGCTTTGCGGCGCGTGTTCTGCGTTCACCTGCTATTATGATATAAGTGCCGTCGCCTGCGTTAGCCGCAATTATCGGCTGGATTATGCCGAATGTTTTTATGGAGTCTGCCAATTCCTGCAATTCTGTTTTATCAAAATTTTTGCGCGGCTGTCCCGGATTTGGAACAAGCTTATCTACAGATAATAACGAGACATCGTGCCCTTTGGTTTTTGCAGCAGGTGTTTCGCTTTTTATTATTTGAGAATCGGACTGAGTTACCTGCAAACTTTGTTTTTGCAAATTATCATCATTATTATCAAGCAGGGCATCTATCCCCTTTCCGCCAAGACCGATTCTACGAGGCATTTGATCCTCCGCATCGTTTTAACATTTCCAGTGCAAGAGCATGATACGCTCTTGCGCCCGGACATTGCGGATCGTAAAGCGAAATCGGCATCCCGCAGGAAGGCGCTTCTGACAAACGTATATTTCTTGGAATGATTGTATTAAATATCATATCTTTATAAATCGCGCTGATGTGTTTAACAACATCATTTGCAAGACGTGTTCTGGAGTCGTACATTGTAAAAAAGATACCACCTATTTTTAAAGATGGGTTAAGGTTTTTTTGAATTAGTTTTGTTGTATGCAAAAGCTGTTTAAGTCCCTCCATGGCGAAATATTCACATTGTATGGGGATTAAAACATTATCAGCGGCGGCAAGCCCGTTCATCGTAAGCTGCCCAAGACTTGGAGGGCAGTCAATCAAAATAAAATTGTAATTTTCTTTTATAGGGGCAAGCGCTTTTTTTAAAAAGTAGTTTCTTTCTTCCTGATCAATTAACTCAACTGCAGCGCCTGAAAGATCGATACTTGCAGGGATTACATCAAGATTTTTAACAACGGTTTTTTTTATCGCTTCTTCTGCAGATGCGGTGCAGGAAAGCAGTTCATAAATGCCGGGCTTCAGCGGTTTAGCATCGATACCGCTGGAAAGGTTTGCCTGAGCGTCAAAATCAACCAAAAGCACTTTTTTTCCGGCTTCCGCCAGATACGCGCCTATATTGATAGCAGAGGTAGTTTTCCCGACGCCGCCTTTTTGATTAACAAAGACACTAATCAATCCCATGAATATAATGTAGCAAATAAATAAGTATCTAGGCAACTGGCGTTATGGTGTCAGTCACCTGCGGTTGTAAAGAGACGTACGCTACATATAGCGTATGTCTTTTTAAATAGACACCATAGGTAGCAGCGATGAGTGTCATCTTTTCCGCATCTATCATTTTATCCTTTTTTCTTTCAAATTTTTTTATTTCGGTCAAGCGCCGCGCATCTGCAACCCATATATATTTATGAAAAAATTATCATTTCTTATCATCGTTTTTTTGTGCTGTCTGACTGCAAATGGTCAGGCAGCCGGCGGGCAGTTAAGCAAAACCGCTTCGCTGAATAGTAAACCCTTTTTCAATTGGGGTTTGCTCTGGAGCGGCTCTTTAGATGAGAGCGCGAACCAAACTTCAACTCCGATGAGTTTTACTATCAATAACCGCGGAGAAATACGGCTGCATTTTTTCCAGAATACTCAATTTGGTTTTATGCTGCGCGGGCAAGTTCTTGACAGGCACGCACTGTCTCTTGGCTTTGATCCGTTTCAAATTGTTAACAATCCCGAAAAAGCGATAACCCATTTTACCGGCGGTTTGTATCACAAACAAACAGGTTCACGATTGCTTTTCGGCGTCCTTGATGAGTGGGGGCTTTCTGCAAGAATCCGCAACCCGTGGATTCGTTCGCCCCCCTTTGCAGAAAATCATAAGCCTCTTATGGCGGATTTAAAAACCGCAGTTTCCGGCACAAAAGAAGACGAGCTGTACTTGTATTTATCCAGCCCTTTTTTTGAGTTGAATCAAAATGTTAAACTTAGAGGATTTTTAGCCGCACAGACTCTTGCTGATTATTTAACACCTGTTTTATCAAGCGGTGTTGAATTTTCATTTTCTAAGAAAACCAATTTGTTATTGGAAACATTTTATACGGGTAAAACATTATCCCCTTTAAAACAGTCTTCGTGGTTTTCTAATCCGCCGGCTCTTCCTGAACGGGAGTTTCACCTAACAGCTGCAGCTCTTGTTTTTTCAAACCCGCTTATTGCTGCAAGTTCGGATTTTGCCCTGTCTGATACTTTTGGCTGGGGTAAGGATATTTACTGCAATTTTGGTGTTACTGTAACGCCGCTTCTACCTTTTGGAAGCAAAGCGCGTCCCTTAGCAATTTCACTTGCAGTTGACGGATCGGGGGAGAGGTTTGTAAACAGAGACGGCGCAATTCTTAGCGAAGGTTTTAGAGGAGCGGCTAAAATCGAATGGAAAGGCAAATACAATTCTTTGATAAGGTTCAGTTCTGTTTTGCGGGGGAATGGTCTCGGCGAAAATTTCAACCGCAGTACAAGTGATTTTTATTACCGTTTTCCGGCGCAAACAAGCCGAAATAAAAACGGTTTTCCAATTAGGCTGACAAGGATATCTTTATCGGCAAGCCGAAATGCGGAAAATCCGATAAAAATTAACGATAGTTTTTCCGGTACGGCTGCCTTTAATATCAGCTTTCGGCAAATAAAACCAATCGGCGTTTCTTTTTCCGGGTCGGTAAAAGGGATAGCGTCAAGTCCGGAAAGCCCGCCTTTTTTATTCCCTGTTCCAATAAACAGAACTTCTGAAACTTGGGATTGGAACAGTGCTGCAGCACATTGTGATATTTACTGGTCTCCTTCTATTTTTCAATTTAGAGCAAGGTGCGGGGTATCATTCTATGTTGATAAAGGGGAAAAATGGGATTTTTCCTTATCAACGGCGCTTAGATTTAAAAACGGGAGGCTGAATTTTAAGATTTCAACCCTTGAATTCCCTGAAAAATGGAATATTAATGTTTCGTGGAGGGTCGAAAAGAAAGAAAAAAAGTAAAAATGTGAAAAAAAGTGAAGTATATCCCTTCTCTTTTCGATAATTATAATGTATCATTATTATATATAGTAGTAAAATGAGGAGGAAATATGCCCGCCGGTGTGACTATAATGATTGTCGACGACTCCCGTATCATGAGAAACACAGTAAAAGGTGTTTTTTCAGGAGTGGAATCCACCTGTAACTTCATCGAAGCAAAAGATGGGGAAGAAGCTTTAGCATTACTTGAAACCCAAGTAGTTGATCTAATCCTGCTTGATTGGAATATGCCCAGATTATCCGGCATTGATTTTCTAAAGCAAGTAAGAGCGATGGATCAATACAAAGATTTACCCATTATCATGGTAACCAGTGAAGCTGCTAAGTTTAACGTTATTGAAGCGTTAAAACACGGAGCTACTGATTATATTACAAAACCAATTAAACTTGATCTGTTCAAGCAAAAATTGGCAAAATTACGCTTATTTAGGATGTGAAAAAATGACAGTAGAATTACAAAACTATGTAGAACCATTTGTTGAAGTTACCGTCAATACTTTTAAGGAATTTGTCGGCGTAGATGTTGCACCCAGACATCCGCATTTTCTTGATCCGGACAAAGCATTTGAATGGGATATTTCAGCGGTAATCGGACTCTCCGGAGTAGTTAAAGGCGCAGTCATTGTTTCGATGAAATCGGATCTTGCAATTAAATTAACAGATTTACTTGCGGGAGAAGGTCACAACGAAATTGATGCAGACGTAATTGATGCAATCGGTGAAATTAATAATATTATCGCCGGTAACATTAAACCAAAAGTACCTAACGGGGACAGGATTGTAATCTCTATTCCTACTATCATCAAAGGAAAAGAACATTCAATCGCATGGCCCAGCAAGCAAACTCGCATTCTTTGTATCCCTCATAAAGCTTTTGATAACGATATCTTTCACTTAATGGTAGCCATTGAAATTGAAAACGAAAAATAAATAGGAGAGGACGATGAAGCATGTTTTCGTGTTCGATCCAAAAGCGTTTTACAACCAGCAATGGAAGATGGATAACATTCTTGATAATATCGGGCAGTTTTTCAGAACACAGGAAAAGCCCGATTTTTCGATTCAATTTTCACGTTACAGAAGAAATGCAATCAGTATAATTAATGATGAAGCGGAAAAAGCAAAAGCGGGCGACACTGTTAGAATTTATGCAATCGGCGGAGAAGAAATCCTTTTTGATTGTTTAAACGGTGTCGCTCATTTTCCGAATATGCAATTAGCAGCTGTTCCCTACGGCGAAATAAATAATTTTATTAAAATATTTGAAAAAGAAAAAAATGATAATGTCATTGACGCATTCACAGATATACCTAAATTAGTAAAATCACAAGCGCTTCCCACCGATGCAATCAGATGGGGGGTTAATTATGCGCTTAATTCCTGTTACATCGGTATGAACTCCGCTATTTCAAAGCGTATTAAAGATTTAAAAACAAGTTTAAATAAAGGTAGTTTTTTTATATTTTCAAAAATTTCATCATTTATAAATTATATACTTACATCTTTTGACAAACAGCTCGCTGCAAGGGAATATAAAATATTAATTGATGATCAGGATTACTCGGGAAATTACAGCCTTATTCATATTGCAAACAGTCCGTTTTTTAACGGTAAAAAAACAGGCGCAGCAAATGCGACACCGGATGACGGGCTTTTAGATATCGTGCTTATTAAATCATCTATTCCTTTAGTAACGCTTTCTTCGATAAGTAAATATTCAAAAGGGAAACGCCCTAAAAACAGCGTTTTTGTGCAAGCAAAAAAAATCTACGTTCATTCTGAAAATCAAATGTGGATCCAATTAGATAATGAATATATTCAGGATACCGAAATAAATCTGAATGTGGTTCATCATGCGGTGCAGATAGTAGCGCCTAAGGAATTATCATACCCGATAGGCTCAATATCGGCTCTTTAAGGATGGCTAAACGATGGCATTAAGAAAATCGGAAAATACAAAAACTCGAAGAATTGCAAATGCTGCATCTATTATAATGGTTTTGTTTTTAAGCGCTTCTTTTGTTCTGGAAACATTAATGTACAAGATAACTATAAATTATAGTTATGCCGGGCTTATTATAATATTAACTTTATCAATACTTATAGCGATTGTACGGACAGCAATAAATCATTATAAAATGGCATTTAACGTTCCGTTTGTTCTTCTGCTGTTTTATACCTTGCTGATGATGATGTCAAATTGGTATGCGGATCACTACTTTCTTGTTTGTCTTGCTCTTTGTGCGATTAGCTGTATTTATTCTCATTTTAACAGGACATTAACATTTATAATCGTAGAAAATATTTTTATTCTTTATCTTGTTTTTATGGGGCATCCTATCAACGGGCATGACACACATTTATCTGTTCTGCTTGTAAATTGGTCTATTTGTTTATTCGCCAGCATAATCATGTTGATATTAACAAGAGCTGCAACTATCTTTTTAAACAGAGCCCTAGAGCACCAAAACTCATTTATGGATCTTCTTGCAACTACAGAAAACTTTTTCGCTATGGTAGATGAACACAATGAAATTGTCTACGCAAGTAAAACTTTATCCCAGTTAGGTAATGTTGAAGATCCTACAATGGTACAAGGACGCCCCCTTATCGATCTTTTTCCGGGCAGAAGTTTAAAAATATATGCGGGAAAATTATTAAAAGATAAAGACGATTACGCAGAAGACTGGGAATTTTCGCTTAACGGGCAAAAGCGTTATTTTAAAGCGGCTTCGCACAGATTAGCGGGAGCAGGCGGTACACTTATCAGCTTATACGACATGACTCATCTTGCAGAACGCGATGAAATAGCCGTTATGAAAGATAACATGAAGATAGGTCTTTTCTTCATGGATAAAAATTATGTTATTCAGGATCATTACTCAATATATTTGGAAGAAATGCTGTCAGACACAAAACTTTTCGG
>WQSW01000041.1 GCA_009787695.1 Treponema sp. | reverse complement strand
CCCCCCCCCCCCGATATATACTTTAGACATTTAGTAATATTTTTTTCATTTTTTATAGTTTTTTCCTCTCCTTCCGGCGCTCAGGAATGGTATGTTTCTAACAAATGGTACGACGGTTTCTTTTTTGAAGGCTCTGTTCATAATTATTTCCCGCCTTCATTGCTTGAAGACTATGTAAAACCGGAAATAGGTTTCAGAGGCGCTTTAGGCTTCGAACTGAACAATTTCCGCTTCGCAGCCGAATCGGGTTTCAGCCGCATTACCGGAACTAACCCTCTTGTGTTGGAAATAACACTGGTGCCTCTTGTTTTAAAATTCGGGTATCACTGGAACTTTTTTTCCATACTCGGTTTACAGGGTGATTTACATTTGGGAGTTGCTTTTTCAAACACCTCGCGTTACGAAACCGCTCTTGATGCCGTACAAAATAATTTGAGCAAAGACAGCGAAAACAGTTTTTTATCAGGGATAAGGCTTTATCTGACAATATCGCCGTTGAAATTTTTGCGAATCTATGCGGGAGGCGGGATAGACGCAGTCTTTGAAAAGAAAGGGACTTTACTATTGCCTGTGCTTGAAATCGGAATATCAGTTAAACCCTTTTTAATAAGCAAATATATCAAATCAAAAATTAATTCGCGCTTCCTTGTAAACGCAAATGTAAACGGAGTGTACTTTGAAAGAAACAGCGTAACAGCCGGCGAAGAATATATACAGATACTTGATGATGCAGGATTTAAATTAAAAGAAAACCCGGCGCGGCGCATAACATTACGCGCATATTCAGCTCCTTACGGAGTTGAACTTCAGGTAAGACACGGCTCAGGAGAGCCAGCTCTATCTGCTTCACGGGTACAGTGGTGTGCAGAATATCTTTGGCAGAATTACGAAATTGACACCTCACGGATAAGAATTGAATACCGGGACGCAGGAGACAGAGAGGAATTATACAGATGTGTAGAAGTAATTGTAAGATAAAGGAGAAAAGACAAAAATGAAAAAAACTTTTAAGGTTATTGTTTTTTTAACGGCGTTACTCGCAATTATTGGATGCAATAATTATTTTCACGATCTGATACCGCCCGATGAAAATCAAATTCTTTCGTTTTATATCGAAGGTCAGATCGGAAGCACTATTATCACAAATAATTCAATTACCGTGACGGTACATACAGAAACCGAAGTCCATGAGTTAATCCCGCAAATTGTTGTTTCACGCAAAGCAACAGTTCTTCCGCTCTCGCTCAATTACATACAGGAAGCCTTCCCTAACGTGAATATTATTAAGACGGCGGTAGATTTGCACATGGCAGATGACTTGTCAGCATTTGTAATGGACCTTATTAAAGATAACCCCGATTTTACAGTCCCGGTAATCGATAAGCCTATAGATTTTTCGGGTCCTGTTAATTTTATCGTCATAAGCGGGCATGGAAATATCAGGCAGTACAGAGCGAATGTGGAAATTGATTCAGGGCTTCCGCGTTTAATCAATTTTAATTTTTCAAAATATGACAACGAGGAATTAATCAAAGACGCTTCAACCAATATCAACGAAAATGCGAAAACTATTCTGTCCGATATCCTCTATCCTATGGAAATGAATTATTTAAGTTACGCGCTAATTCCGGTATTTGAGATTCTCGGCGACAGAATAGAAATAGACGGTTCAGAAGTACGCTCAGGTATCGATATCGTTCAATTCAATCAAGGTGTTGGGTTAAAAACAAAAACGATAAAAGTTTGGCGTAACGGTCAAACGCTCGACTATATCTTAACAGCGATTTTCAGCGAAGACCCGGACAGTATCAGAAGTATTACGGACTTCCGTTTTAATGTATCAAATAACCCTGCAATCGCAGCGAATGCGGTCGCGTCAATTATTAACAATGACGGTCTTGGAACAATCAATGTGCAGGTTTTCTACAAAGGCTCTAAACCTTCGCTTCTTATCCCGCGTTTTACCACACCGGGTACTGTGACGGTAAATGGTTTTACTCAGACAACAGGAAACAATCATCAAGATTTCTCTTCGCCTGTTGAATACAAAGTAGTTTCGCGTAACAATAAGTTTATCCGTACATACACTGTAAATGCACAGTTCATCGACATTGCATCATCTTCTCCTGTAATAACAGATTTTAAATTTTCATCGGCGTTAAATCACGAACTTGTGCAGGACACGCAGGCGCACATAAGCGAAGGCTCCGGGCAGATTTTGATTGAAGCGAAATATTCAAGCTCTGCCGCTCCTTCTACACTTGTGCCTGAGTTTGGCGCAACAGGGCTTGTCACAGTAACGAGCGCAGTTCAAGTTTCCGGTTTCAGCGCGCAGAACTTTATAAGGCAGGTTAAATATACAGTTACTAACCCTGAGAACGCGCTTTTTACCCGCGATTACTGGGTGCAGGTGAGTTTTATCCGCGACACATCGTCAGACGCTACTATTACATCTTTTAGTTTCCACCCTGATGAAAACCCGTCATTGAATGAAGAGCTTAAAGGAAAAATTGATCACAACGCGGGAAAAATTACTGTCTTTGCGCCTATCGGATCGGGTGTAACTGCAAGGACGATGTTCCCGCGTTTTACTGCAGCCGGTCAGGTGCGTGTAAACGGCACAGTGCAGGCAAGCGGTGTAAGCCCGATGAGTTTTGAAAATTCTGTTTTTTACGAAGCAGTTTCGGCTAACGGCGTGAACAGCAAAGGGTATACGGTAACGGTGCGCGAGTTACGCAGCACAATTTATGTTGACTGTAATGCAACAGGAGAAGGCGACGGCAGTTCATGGAAAGACGCGTTCAGGCATTTAGAAGACGCCTGCGATGCCGCCTCTCATTTTGACGAAAGCGATCCTAAAGAGATATGGATAGCGAAAGGCACTTACAAACCGAGCGATACTGCAAACAGCGCGGATTATTTCCTGTTGACGGCTAACACAAGTTACATAGGCGGCTTTGCAGGAGGGGAAGCATATAAAAATGAGCGCAATGCTGCATCAAACCCCGTTGTAATAAGCGGCGATTTAAGCGGGGTTTATTCCAACAATTTATTCGGCAAGTTTAACGGAAGCGATCCTTTAACTGTTAACGGCGATATCACTTTTGAAAACATTACCTTTACAGGAGCGAAAGCGCAGAGCGGAAGAAACAGGGGGGCTGCGATTAACGCAGTTCAAAGCGCAGGAAGTGATTTGCGCATAACAGACTGTTTATTTAATGATTTACAAGCGGCAGGCGAAGGAGGAGCGGTTTACGCGCAAAGCGGAAATGTTTATTTAAACTTTTCTGACTTTACATCATGTTCAAGTTTAAGCGGTACTGTTTACTTTATAGGCTCAGGGAGCGCGGAAATTGCAAATGTTACGTTTACTTCTATTACAAACGGAGGCGCTGTATATAATGCAGATAACTCGCTTACAATTACAGATTCAAAAATAAAAAACATAACAGGGACTTACAGCATTTACAGTTCAGGCGGGTTAGACGCTGATACGCTTGAATTACACAATATCACAGGGCAAGGGATATATATTACAGGCGGNGCGTTAAACCTAACAGANATTGATATTAACAATGTCAGCGGGAGAAGCGTTTATTTTAATTCATCTGTTAATAGTGCTGTTTTTNATAATTGTTTTTTTAATGATTGCGGNGATGTGTATATTGCAAATTCTTCTTCTGTTGATGCTGCAGATATAAAAATTACCAATGTAAAAAGCGGTATTGCAAANGGATTGTTTTTTAATTCAAACTGGAATATATTTTTAGAAAATGTAACAGCAGATAATGTTCCAAGCGGGACAGGTATTACCGTTAGAACAACCGGCACTGTTAACATCGTAAGAGGTAATATTAAAAATACATCCGGTACCGGTCTTCAAATCAGTAATTCAAGCAGTACGGAAATTTCCAATACAAAAATTGAATTTACAGGTTCAGAAGCGATTTATAATTCGGGAAATAATCTAAAGATTATTAATGCTAACATTCAAAATGCAGCAGGCTCTTATGGCGTTTACAGTTCCAGAGGTATTGAAATTGACGGCATGGAATTACACAATATTACAGGTGTTGGCATTGATGTCTCAGGCGAAGACATGAACATTTCAAATCTTAATGCGTCTAATATCGGCGGCAGAAGCGTGTATTTTTGGTCGACTGCTTACAGTGCCGTGATTGAAAATTCCAGTTTTGACAGATGCGGAGATATTTATATTTTAAATTCTTCTTCTGTATTAATTTCTAATACAAATATAATTAATTTAAATAACAATGTAGAAAATGCTTTATATGCAAGATCAGCTGGAGGCGGAAATATTAATATAGATAATGTAACAATAGAAAATGTGCCTAACGGAAGAGGGATGCAAATTGATACCTCCAGCGGCAATGTGATAATAAATAATGCTAGCGTTAAAAATACAAAAGCAACAGGTCCCGGAGGAGGGATGCGAATTGATACCTCCGGCGGCAATGTGATAATAAATGATGCTAGCATTAAAAATATAAAATCAACAAGCACCGGAGGAGGGATTTGTATTTACGGTTCCGGCAGTACAGGCAGCGCGGATATTAAAGACACTGTTATTGAAAATGTAATGTCTGGTTATATTGGAGGAGGAATTTTCAGCAATATACCGCTTAACATTTCCGGATTAATAATTAAAAATATACAAGGTGCTTCTATGGGTGGGGCAATTTATCTATCAGGTTCAGATATAACATCAACAATTTCAGGGTTAACTATAGATAATGCAGTTGCAGATGATGGAAGTACGGAAAATTATGGTTACGGCGGAGGAATATATAGTTTTCAAAATTTAAATATTAGCGGTTCACCATCAGTTATTAGAAATGTATATGCTGCTGCAAACGGCGGCGCGATTTTACTAGCTAGTAATGCGAATGCAACAATTTCCGGACTAACTATCGAAAATGCTACTGCCGATATCAATGGAGGTATTTATTTTATTAGTAATATGATTATTGAAGATTCACATTTTATAAATGTAACTGAACGTAATTCTAATAGAATTCTTAGTCAATCAGAATCAACTATTATTCGCCGTTGTACGTTTATTTATGACAGTAATTATTCTAGGCAAGAAGCTCCGTCTTCCAGTCGTGAAACGGGATTTTTTAACAATACAGGTGTTTTTGAAAATTGTACATTTACCAATCTAAGGAGCGCTAAAACAGGAAAAAATTTTCTCTTTAATCGCTGGTCAACATATCCTGCCAGCTCAGGCGGAGGCGGTTCTACCGGCAGCAACGCAGGAAACCTAACGCTTAAAAATTGTACTTTTAATTTAGGTTCAGGCTCCGCCGGCATAATGGCTCTATATGGAGGACAGCGGAGCGGACCTTATATGAAAGCTGACGAAATTCTTATAGAAGGATGCACTATTAATTTTTCAGGAGGACAAACACCAGTTATATGGCTTACTACTTCGCCGCAAGGATCAGATGAATCAGGTACTTTCAGATTTAAACAAGACAACAAATTCCGGAGCCCCGAAACCGGCGAAATCACAATAAACAACGCCGCGCAAATTATTAACCTTACATCAAGAGGTCTCTTTCTGTTCGAAAACGGCGCCACCCCCGTACTGGTGCCATAGAGGAAAATATTACGTTGATAACAAGGAGCAAGTTACTATCTGACTTGTCAAAATTCTAATATATTATAATTATTATATTAATAGGTGAAGGAAATTTATATATTATTACTGCTTATCGTCCATCAACAGAACAATGGGAAGATGGCGGTAGAACCAGAAAGGAGAGCAAACCATGAAATGCGGAATTTGCAAAGCTGAAATGGAAGATAAAAAAGTCACTTATACTGAAGATATTGATCAAGGTGTTATTGTAATTCGCAATGTTCCAGCTTTTGTTTGTTCAGAGTGCGGAAATACATGGTACAACGGTAATGTTATCGCAGAGCTGGAAAAATTAGTTGATAAATTTGAAGCATCTATTAGTTCTGAAGTTTCTGTTATTAATTTTACTAAACTTGTTGCTTAATACCAATGACAGCTAAACAGCCGACTATATTGTAAAATCAATATGTTTATTATCAGGAGGAATCCTAAAAGACAAGACTGTTTGACGATCATGATTTGTTATTGCCAAGTCTCCTTGTGTTAAAATATCCATTCCAATGATTATATCAAAAGCGTCATTTCCAAAAAATCCAGCAGACCTAATATTATTAAAATTTATCATATTTTTAAGAGAAATATCAATCAAAAAAACATTTGCAGTATGGATGCCGCCGGCAGCAGCTACTTTACATTGATCAACTGCTTTCATTCCAATACTGTTTGCAAGTTTATCGCTAATTGAAGAATTGGTAGCGCCTGTATCAATTAATGCCATTACGTCCGCTTCTTTTGTCTCTATGTTAAATTCTTTACAGATTTCTTTTGATTGACTTACCAAAACCGGGATAATAATACTTCTTGCAATCCCAATAGAATGAAAAGTTAATGATTGAAAATTCATGCGAAAGATACCGCATTATTAAAATATTCTACCACATCAGTACCCGGTTTTTGACAGCATTTTACAATAAAAGTACCCAATTCATTACCAACCATTGATTTAAATGCTTCCATTTCTGTTTTATAATAACCGCATACCTTGCAATCTTTAATAACTACAAATTCATTAATATGACCGCGTATTATTTCTTCCTGATTATTATCATAAAAAGTAAAATCATTAGAAATCATAAGATACCCTCCTGTAATCAAAATGAATTTTGAAATAAGGAATGAAAAATATTATCCCTAATTGTTAAATTGTACAGCATTATTAACTGATTGTCTAGGATGTATATTTATTATAATACTTGAAACCAACACTAGAAGGCAAAATTTTCCAGTATTTTAAAGCGAGCCTCAAAGAAGCAAAGCTTCTTGTATCTTAACATTAAAAAATGTGTTATAATATTAATATGAAAAAAGTAAAACTTTTTAGTATATTTAGTTTCTTTATAATCCTTTCGTTAATCCCTGTTAAGGCTCAAGGTGATATTTTTGAATTTAAACATGAGAAGGGATCGCGTTACAGAATCCTCTCTGTAGTTGATCAGGCAGTTTATATTAATGGCGTTTTAAGCCATAGAGCAGAAATACTTAACCGTATCGCTGTTGATGTCACGGATTTACAAGACGGTAAAGGTGTTCACAAGGCAGTGTTTCAAACATCAGAGCGTATTATTTTTGATTCGCAATTAAGACAGCAATCTGCTGTAGCAGGTTTTCAATGGAGCAGGGAATATGAATCTGTATTTGCGCGTGATAAATTAGGCAGGCTTACTATCGATCCTCAGTATTATATGCCTGTTGTGCGTAACGTTCCTGTTTTCCCGGATAAAGATTTAAAAGTGGGAGAAACTTGGAGAGCCGAAGGACATGAGGTGCATGATTTCAGAGATGCATTTGGAATCCCGGAACCTTACCAAATTCCTTTTATTGCTAATTATGAATATATAGGAGAGCGTGAATGGAAGGGAAAAAGTTATCCTTCTTTTTCTATAAGTTACAGGATCGCATCACGTCCTCCTGCAGTACGCGGGCGTTTATATCCTACACGTATTTACGGTGAGTTTAATCAGCTTGTTTATTGGGATCATTCACTGGGGCAGCCTGCCGCTTATGAAGAAACTTTCCGCATTACTTTTGAAATGTCAGATAGAATAACCCGCGAATTTCGCGGGCTTGCAAATGCAGAGTTTATCGAATCTGAAAATATGAATAAAGAAAATATTATAGCAGAAATCACAGAAGAATTAAAACGCCATGATATTACTGATGTAAATGTAAGAGCTGTTGAAGAAGGAATATCGATCAGTTTAGAAAATATACAATTCTATGCTGATTCAGACAGAATGCTTCCCGGAGAGCATGTAAAACTAAATCGTATTGCAGGAATTCTGATGCGTTATCCAAGCAGGGATATCCAAGTCAGCGGTCATGCAGCACTTGCAGGTTCAAGGGAGTATCTTTTGAATCTTTCTTGGACGAGGGCAAGAGCTGTTGCAGATTATTTATTATCCCGAAATGTACGCACAGCTGATCGTATGGTAATACGCGGATACGGAGCTGACAGACCAATTGCAGATAACAGCACAGAAGCAGGCATGAGCCGGAACCGAAGGGTAGAGATTACCATTTTGGAGAATTAAAATTAATAACTTTCTTCTAAGTATTAATCGGTATTTAGATCGATTAATACCTGTGACAACTCCTTTGGCTGTAGCGCTTGGATTATGTTTTCCTTCTGTTTTTTTTCCGTTACGCCCTCTTGTTATCCTGCTTTTCGGTATTATGACTTTTTCAGGCGCATTAAAACTAACAGCCAAAGAATTGGGGCAAGCTGTAAGAGACCCTTTTCCTATTTTACTTTTCTTTATTGCAAGTCATATAATAATGCCGTTAGCAGCTCTTTTTTCTTCTTCCTTTATATTTTCTAATCCCGATATCATAACAGGTTTTGTTTTGTTATTCGCAGGACCTACAGCAGTTTCAGGTTTTATTTGGGTTACAATTTTTAAAGGCAATAAAGCATTGGGTCTTACATTAATATTACTTGATACTTTGCTTGCTCCTTTAGTAGTACCTGCAACTCTTTCGCTTTTTATAGGAACAAAGGTGCATATGGATATGAGCGGTATTGCAATTTCACTTTCATTTATGGTTGTAATACCCACAATAATAGCTGTTACGTTAAACGAAACAAGCAAGGGAAAAATCCCGGAAACAATCTGTCCCGGAATTGATCCCTTTGCAAAAATATGTCTTATTCTTGTAATTGCAGCCAACTCTTCGGCAATAGCGCCGATAATCCGCTTTAACGATCCTGTAGTTTGGAGTATTGCAGCCGTTTGTATTTTATTAACTTCAAGCGGTTTTCTTCTTGCACGTTTTAACGGTTTTATCGGAAAGTGCGGCGAAGAAAAAAGAGCCTCACTTATTATCGCGGGAGGTTTGCGAAACAACAGCGCGGTAATGACAATCGCTGTTACTTTCTTTCCGGAAACCACAGTATTGCCTGCATTATTAAGTATTATTTTTCAGCAGATAATTACAGTTGTTATGGGAAAGTTACTGATTAAAAAGACAATTTAAATTAATAGAAAATAAAAAAAAGTAAAAAAGAGATATAAAAATATTTTCAAACTATGATATTGATCTTCTTGACACAATATGACAAAATGTCAATTATTATAATTGATGTATAAAAGGGGGCAATAATGCAGGATATTTCCATTTTAATTGAAAAAGCAAGACAGGCGCAAAAACAATGGGCAAAGTTTTCTTATAGTGAAAGAGCCAAATGCATAAAAAAAGTGGGGCGAAGCCTAAACGAAAAACGCGATGAAATCATCGAGATTATTCAGCGTGAAAACGGCAAATTAGCTGTTGATGCTTTGGCTTCGGAACTTGTTCCGGCGTTCATGGCTGTTCCTTATTATATAAAAAAAGGAAAACATTTGTGTATGCCGCATAAATTAGGCGGCGGCAATCTTCTTATGTTTTTCAAGACCAGTACAATGACTTATGAACCGTGGGGAGTTGTCGGCATTATATCGCCGTGGAACTATCCTTTTTCAATACCTTTCTCCGAAGTGATAATGGCTCTCCTTGCAGGAAACGCGGTAATTTTAAAAACGGCAACCCTTACTCCCGGAGCAGGGCGTGTAATCTCAGAAATACTTGAAGCTGCGAATCTTCCGCAAGGGCTTTTTGTCAATGTTGAAATTCCAGGAAATGAAGCAGGTGCAGCTTTTATCGGCGGAGGAATAGATAAGCTGTTTTTTACAGGATCAACTGCGGTAGGAAAAAAGCTTATGGCTCAAGCTGCAGAACGGCTTCTTCCTATGACGCTGGAACTTGGCGGCGCTGATGCGGCCATTGTATGCAAAGACGCTGATATCAATCGCGCTGTATCTGGAATTATCTGGGGTGCTTTTTCAAATGCAGGACAGTCTTGCGGAGGGGTTCAGAGGGTTTTT
Source organism: Treponema sp. (assembly GCA_009787695.1). Taxonomy (GTDB): domain Bacteria; phylum Spirochaetota; class Spirochaetia; order Treponematales; family Breznakiellaceae; genus WQXQ01. Next base: position 16,858 of record WQSW01000041.1, on the reverse strand, counting down.
GTTCATAAAGATAAATACGATAAATTTATAGAAATAATAAAAGAGAAAGTTGAAGCGCTTCGTCCCGGTAATGAAATTTCCTGTGATTTAAGCCGTCTTATTTCCATAAGAGGAAAAGAAGAAGTGTGTAAACAAGTAAAAGAGTGTCTTGCAAAAGGCGCGGAAATTGCAGCTCAAAGCAAGGCGTTTACAGCTCCTGACGGAAAAGCGGCAGGCAGTTTAGATGATGAGAGCCTCTTTGTTCCTGTTATTGTACTGACAGGAATAAAAGCCGGAATGCCGATTTTTGACGATGAAATTTTCGGACCTGTAATAGGAGTGCTTCCTTTTAATGATGATGAGCAAGCCATCGCTCTTGCCAATGCTTCGCCATATGCATTAAACGGTTCGGTTTGGACAAGAAATAAAAAACAAGCAAAAAAATTAGCGGCATTAATCCATGCCGGTTCTGTTATGATAAACGATCATTTAATGTCTCACGGACTTGCTCAGGCTGTATGGGGAGGTTACGGAGCATCAGGGATTGGGAAAACGCACGGAGAACTTGGGTTTCGTGAAATGCTGAAAACAAAAGTTATAATCGGCGATATTTTGCCGGGTGCAAAACGCCAGCCGTGGTGGCAGCCTTATTCGCAAAAACTCTACAAAGGTTTGCTTGCACTTGGCGATGTATTAAGCGCGCCGCTATTTAAAAAAATTGCGGCACTGCCTGCTCTTATTAAGTTTTTTCTATTAGCATGGAGTAAGAACGGGGACAAAAGCTAATTCTGAATCAAAAAATTAAAATTCAGATCGCAAAACAGAATCATCTAATACAAACACAACACGCCCCTGCGATAAGAGCCGTTTGTTTTCTTCTGAAGAAATAATTAATAACGCATCGTTTCTGTCTATGATAAGGTCTGTCGGTTTGACTCCAAAAACGCCTGCTGCAAAAATACGCAAAGGTCTGTCTCCTACTATCGCTTGTAATTCAGGTGTAAGCCCGGAAGGCGTATTTTGAAAAATGTTCTGCGAAGATGTATAGCGAACCATTGATGTATTATTTATTTCAAGCATATTGCGTTCATAAATTAAATTCATTTCTGTGTCCCATATTTTCGGAAAAAGACAAGGAATTGCACGGGCTGAACTTTTCATGCTGTATACAGGCAGGCTGTCTGTTGCGATAATAATAATCCCTGTGTAGCGTGCGGTTGTTATTGGGTTTAACGTTCTAATAATCGGCGAAGGGCGTGTGTGGCGCAAAAGAGCAGTGATAACATTAGAAAGTGATAATGTGTGGGAAGCTGTAATTTTACGCATATCAGCAGAAAGGGCTGGAGCTATCGAATTTGCCTTTAACGCTAAGGTTTCAATCTCTTTAGGTGAAAGTTCTCTTTTAGTTACAAGATCGCTTATGGAAGAAGAAGAATCTACCTGCAGCCCTATAAGGGGGCTGTTTATCAGATTTAAATAATTATCGTTTAAAATGATTTCCGCTTGTATCCTTCCTGACGGAAGCCTTAGTCTTGCTGATTGTAAATCCAGCGAAATTTCCGCATTAAGCTGCATGGTCTGCCAATCAATTGAGCCTGATATCTCTGTCGCTGGTTGCTGGCAAAATGCGCTGCCTGAGATAACAATAAAAGTAAAAAATAAAATATCTCTTTTAAAATAATCCGTGAAAATCCGTTTAATCTGCTTAAATCTTTGGATCATGTAAACCCCTTAGCAGCTTTGCAGCGCTTACTCTAGTATCGGCACTTTTAGGGTTCTTCCTTCATGAAGAATTTGGTTCATTTGCATACCGTTCGCCTCGGCAAGAACGCCGGGGTCTACATTGTATAATCGGCTTAATGACCATAAGGTTTCGCCTTTTTGGACAACATGGCTGCCGTTAAAGTTAGAAGGAATCCTTGGGGCTATTCTCGGTAGAGGGGGGGCATCGTTAAAAGCAGGGATGATGATTGTTTCCCCTATTTTTAAGTACCTGCTGCCGACACCCGGGTTATGCTGTTCTATCATGGGAAGGGTAGTACCGTAATGCCGTGACATTGACCAAAGCGTGTCGCCGTGACGCACAACATGGTAATGATAGCGGATAAGGCGTATATCATCGCGCTCTAAGATTTCTGTAATTTGAGCAAGATGAGATGACGGAATTTTTAACCTGTAACTGCTGTCTAGAGGGCTTATCCCATGAAGAAGTTCGGCGTTTAATCTGCGCAGTAATTCCCTGCTTATTCCGGCCTCGTCGGCAAGTATGTCTAGGGAAACTTGCCTTTGTAAAGGGATTGCCTCCCAATCAATTTTTTTATGCCAAACATTAATCCCGTATTTTCTGGGCTGTGACAGCACGAAGGAAGCCGCCAAAAATTTAGGTACATAATGAATCGTTTCTTCTGTAAACAATCTGCCTGCGCTCAATGTCCAATAATCGCGAATTTGAGTTCTATGTACTGTCCTGCTGACAGCTCCAAGCCCTGAATTATAAGCTGCAAGCGCAAGTTCCCAATTACCGAGCGTTCTGTAGTTTTCATCAAGTTTTTGGAGCGCGCCTTTAGTGGATTTAATAAAATCACGCCTTTCGTCAATAATGTCTGTCACTCTGATATTAAAAGGCGAGATACTATTCATCATAAACTGCCAAAGACCCACTGCCCCCGATCTGCTTCTTGCCGTAATTTGGAATGACGATTCGATCACAGGCAAATAGATTAACTCCATCGGCAGATTTCTTTTTGCAGCTTCTTCCTTAATAAAAGGCAGATAAAGAGCCGCGCTCTCCATAACCGAATTTAAAATATTGATACCGCTCATGCTTGTATAATGGGCGATATAACGCTGCGTCAGAGGCTGTTCAAGAGTATATGCAGAAAGAAGTGTATTTTGCGCATGATGGCTTTGATTTGGAATAACAAATGATTGTTTCTCAAAATTAACAAGGGTATCCGGTATAATACTTCGCAGAGGACGCCCTTCCTGTGCAGTAACTATCTGGCATAAGAAAATTGAAATTAAAGTGATTGATATAAAGTTTTTAACCGCCATAAAATTTGTTACCTTTGGGTGTAGATAATATAATTTATGAAAGAAAAAATCAAGGAATTAATATTGAACAGGTTACTGAAAAGGTAAACTATCTAAAAAATGCTGTTAATATTTATAAACTTACTGTAATTCATTTATATCTACCTGCCAAGTAAGGTCTTAATATCCTCAGGTTTGATTACCCTGTTAATGACATTGTTACCAGAAAAATCATTGAAATCCAGAACAAGCGTTTGTTTTGTCATTAAAAGAAGCGACTTTATCTCGGAAGGAATATCATTGGCTGTAATTCCAAGTTCGGTAATAAGTTCTTCGTTGGTTTTATCTTTATAATTTGCGATATCAACGCCCGCTATTGCATTTTTATCAATATTAAAAGAAGCCTGAAGCCCGCCGCCGGGAACAGTTTTAAATGATACAAACTCTATTGAATTATCTGTAACCGATGATTCAAAATAACCGGCAATCATTTCATTTATTCCTTCATTATAATTATCAACCACCTGTTCAATAGCATAAGATGTTATTTTATTAAAGTTTATTATAATAACCAAAGACGCAATGATCAGCAATGAGACAAGAATGACGCAAAAGATCGAATATACTTTGTAAATAATTTTTAAGATTTTCTTAAATTTTTCCATTATTTTCTCCAAATACAAATAAAATAAAAACAGCAGGTTGCCCGATTAATAATTTGATTGTAATATATTAACATAAAATATAATAAAATAAAAAGGGGGTATGTATGCTAACAACAAACATTACTGCCGAAACAATTAAGTTCGGTCGTTATAATTGCATTGTGGTTAAAAATATAGTCATATAAATATTAAAAAACCTCATTTAATATACCGATTATCTCATCAGTCACCCAGTTGTCACCGGCAGCCTCAAGATAACGCCAGCCGTTTTCGTCATTACCTTTAAAAGATTATTATTACTATCCTCTTATGAACACTTGTTTTTTTTATTTATTTATCATATAAATATACCTAGTGTATGCAATAAAAAAATGTAAATTAATAAGGTTTTATTGGAAATTAAAGTATAAAATATAATTAAAAGAGGAAAATTGTGGCTGTTAGTAAAGAAATAAAACGATTGGAAAGGTCAAATGTATCTTTGAGCGTTACCGTTCCTAAAGAGGATGTCCGCGCTCAGTATAACGATATGATGAAGGAATACACAAAAAGCATTCAATTACCGGGTTTTCGTAAGGGAAAAGTGCCTCAGGAAGTACTTGAGAGGAAATTCGGCGATGCGTTAAAGGGCGATGCTTTGGGGCGCATTATCGAAGCGTCATTAAAAGAGGTTTTAGGCGGCGAGGGTGAAGAGGAAAAACTTCCGCGCCACGAAAGACCCCTTCCGTATTCTACGCCTAAACTGGAGGACGAAGATATAAAACTCGATCTTGATCAAGACCTCCGTTTTTCTGTTGTGTACGATGTTTTGCCGGAAGTGAAAATAGGTCAATGGAAAGGGCTTAAGGTTGAATACCCCTATGCTGAGGTCGAGAACGAAGATTTAGACAGGGAACTTGACGAGATACGCGAGCGAAATTCCGTCGTTATGGATAAGGATGACGAGCAAGCGGCAGCTAAGGGCGATGTTATCACAATTGATTATCAAATAATGGATGAGGACGGCGTTACCCCTCTTCAAATATCGCGGAAAGATATGGCGTTCACGCTGGACGGAAAAAATGTTTTTAAATTTGATGATGATGTCATCGGTATGAAAAAAGGCGGTACAAAGGAATTTGAAAAAAAATTTGATGATGATTTTTTTGACCCCATGCTTACAGGGCAGACAAGAAAAGTAAAAATTACGCTTTTATCCCTCAAAGAAAAACAACTCCCTGAATTAAACGATGATTTAGCGCAGGATGTTGATGAAAAATTCAATACCTTAGACGATTTAAAAAACAGCATAAAAGAAAGATTAAATAAAAATCTACAGGCGCGTTTAAAAGACAGAAAACTTAGCGAACTTTTAGCTAAAATAATGGAAAACACCCCTGTCATCATACCGGAATCGATGATCCAAACAGAAATTGACGGACGCTTGCGCAGAATCGCGCGTTACTACAACATCGATGCAAATGTTATTTCTCAGATGATGGGCATGGAAAAAATCGAAGAAATGAGAGGCGACGCTCAAAAAGCGCTTCATTCGCGCTTGATTATCGAAACCTTAATGGAAGAGCAGAATATCGAAGTATCAGAGGAAGAGATCGAAAAAGAGTTTCAAAGTGTTGCAAGCGAAAACAATGTTGAAGTTGACGAAGTTAAAAAACATTATGAAAGCGAACAGTCCATGCTTTATTTTATAGAAGATATAAAAGAAAAGAAAATGATCGATGTAATGTTAGCTGAAAACAGCTTAAATCAAGGGAAAAAGGAGAATTATCTGGCTTTCATGGCAGATAATGGTTAGATTGAATTTATGAGTGAAAAAATGAGCAGTTTGGTTCCTTATGTAGTCGAACAAACAGGAATGGGGGAGCGTACTTATGATATTTTTTCCCGTCTGTTAAAAGATCGTATCGTGTTTTTGGACGGGGAGATCAACGATGTTACAGCCGACCTTGTTGTAGCCCAGCTTCTTTTTTTAGACGGGCAGGACACAGAAAAGGACGTTAACCTCTATATTAATTCTCCGGGCGGCTCTGTTACAGCAGGGCTTGCCATTTACGACACAATTCAGCATTTAAAGTCTGATGTGCAGACCATCTGCCTAGGGCAAGCGGCAAGTATGGCAGCTCTTATTTTAACGGCAGGCACTCCCGGCAAGCGGATGATCTTGCCCTCTTCGCGTGTGCTTATTCATCAGCCCTGGGGCGGCGCTCAAGGACAAGCAAGGGATATCGGTATTCAATCAAGGGAAATTATCCGCTTAAAAAAAATGATCATCGAATATTTCGCTCTTCATTCCGGGAAAACAACAGAACAAATAGCATCCGACATGGAAAGGGATTTTTATATGTCTGCACAGGATGCAGTCGATTACGGAGTAGTCGATTCGATATTAAAAAGAGAAAAAACAGGAAAAGAAAAAAATGGCTAGACTTCGCAACGGACCTGAAATTTTTGAAAGGGTTTGTTCATTTTGCGGAAAGAGCGCAGACATGGCGCGCCGCCTTATCGCAGGTCCTAATGATGTTTACATCTGCGATGAATGTATAGAAGTATGCCGTAAAATTCTTTATGAAGAAGAACATGAACTAACCGCGCATTTTTCAGGCGATATCCCCACTCCGCGTGATATAAAAAATTATCTTGATCTTTTTATAATAGGGCAGGATAACGCGAAAAAAGCGCTTTCTGTTGCAGTTTATAATCATTATAAAAGAATCGCAAATCCTTCGTCATCAGTTTCGCGTAACGGTGCAAACAAAAACGACGAAGTGGAAATAGAAAAATCAAATGTTCTTTTAATCGGTCCTACAGGAACGGGAAAAACTCTTCTTGCAAAAATTTTGGCAAAAAAATTAAAAGTTCCGTTTGCAATAGTTGATGCAACAACACTTACAGAAGCAGGTTATGTCGGCGAAGACGTAGAAAATATTTTATTAAAACTGATTCAAAATGCAGGCGGAAATATCGCCGCAGCGGAAAGGGGAATTGTTTATATAGACGAGATCGACAAAATTGCGCGCAAAGGAGAAAATGTTTCCATTACGCGCGATGTTTCAGGCGAAGGGGTGCAGCAGGCTCTTTTAAAAATTATCGAAGGAACAATTGCATCTGTTCCTCCTCAGGGCGGGAGAAAACATCCCAATCAGGAGATGATCCGCATCGATACAACAAATATCCTTTTTATTTGCGGCGGCGCCTTTGTCGGATTGGATAAAATGATCTCACGCCGTGTAGTTCAGCATCCTCTCGGTTTCGGCGCGGAAACAGGAAGCGGCGAAAAATCTTTAAAAGAACTTTACGATTCACTTCACCCCGATGATCTGATTCAATTCGGTATGATCCCTGAATTTATAGGAAGGCTTCCTATTACAGTCGGTCTTGAAGAATTAAAAAGAGAAGATTTAAAACGCATCATAACAGAGCCGCGCAACGCCATTGTGCGTCAATATCAGGCTTCTCTTGCCTATGATGATGTTAAACTTGAGTTCACGGAAAAAGCGATTGACGCGATTGCGGATAAAGCTATAAAACAAAAAACAGGCGCAAGGGGACTGCGCGCAATAGTAGAAAAGCTGATGACCGATATCATGTTTGATATTCCTTCAATTGCCGGCGACAAGCGCGTGATCATTACGCAGGATACGGTGGAAAAATCCGAACCTCCGCAGATAATTTATCATCAGCAGGAAGTACAAAAAAGCGCGTAACATTAAATTATTATTTTATCAGCGGTAAATATATATCGGGGGTATTCTCATTAAAAACGGCAATTCAAAAAACAATTTTTTATTCAGATTATATTCAAAATTTTTCGGGAAAAAATATTATCCTGAAGATTTTGATGTAAACGAAAAAGAAATTTCTACAGAAAATTTTCCGTTACTTCCTTTAAGAGAGCTGGTTGTTTTCCCTGATACAATAATTTCAATTTTAGTTAAATCAAGTTCCGATCTTGCAGCAGTTAATGAAGCAAGGTCGCGCGAAAACCGTTTATTTGCTTCTTGTATAAAAGCCGATGAATCAAATATTCTTTCAAGTAATACATACGAAGCGGGAACAGTTGTACGGATTATTAACCGCCTTCGTCTTCCTGATAATTCATACAGAGTGCTTTTTCAATGCGAATACAGAGGAAAAATAATTTCATCATCTCCTTTGCATAATTTTTCTATGGTAAAGGTTGAGCCTTTAAAAACAACAGGAATAGCAGAGCCGTTATCAGATGAAGATATGGGTTTAATACGGAGCGTTCAAAAATCTTTTGCACAATATGCCGAGTTCTCAAGAAAAATAAGCGGCGACACATTATCAGCCGCAGAAAAAACAGATAACCCGGAACGTCTTTCCAATCTTGTGTGCAATGCAATTTCATTGCGTCCTGAAAAAAAGATTGAATTATTAGGTTTTACCGATACCAAAGAAAGGCTTTATGAAATTCTTGATGCACTGGAAAGAGAAAACCAAATATACAGCATACAAAAAAATATTTCCGGAAAAGTTAAAAGCAAGATGGACAAACGCCATCGCGAATATATTCTTAATGAGCAGTTAAAAGAAATTAATAGGGAGCTTGGAAAAGACAAGGTTGAAGATGAGTTTGTTGCTTTAGAAGAACGCATAATAGAAAAAAATCCTCCGATCGAAGTTTTAGAAAAAGCGGAAAAAGAAATAAAACGCCTTCGAAAACTTCAATCTTTCTCTCCTGAAGCAGGCGTTATCCGCACATATCTTGAATGGATAGCAGACCTCCCGTGGAGCAGTTTTTCTGTTGATTCAGGTGATTTAGCGGAAGCCGAAAAAATTCTTAACGAAGATCATTTTGGCATGCAAAAAGCCAAAGACCGTATCATTGAGTTTATAGCCGTTAGGCAGCTGCTGAGCAATGATGAGGCAGAGAATAAAGAGCAAGTAAGCGAAGATTCAAATATAAATGCAATGTCAGATAACAATGAAAAAAAAGATATTCAACCTATAGTTCCTAATCTTTTATCAAGCCCGCATTCGATAAAAGGACCTATTCTTTGCTTTGTCGGACCTCCGGGAACCGGAAAGACAAGTCTTGGTAAATCTGTAGCGCGCGCCTTAGGGAGGGAATTTGTACGCATCTCCTTAGGCGGTGTACGCGATGAGGCTGAGATTCGCGGGCACAGAAGAACTTATGTAGGCGCGCTGCCCGGTAAAATTATTCAATCCATGAGAAAAGCGCAGACAGTTAACCCTGTCTTTTTGTTAGACGAAATTGATAAACTTTCATATGATTTTCGCGGCGATCCGGCATCGGCTCTTTTAGAAGTGCTTGATCCGGAACAAAATTCAACTTTTGTCGATCATTATTTAGAAGTTCAATACGATCTTTCTAAAGTAATGTTTTTAACAACAGCTAATTCTCTTCATTCTATTCCGTATCCCTTGCTTGATCGTATGGAAATAATAGAACTGCCCGGTTACGGGGAAAATGAAAAATTAAAAATAGCAAAGCAGTTTTTAGTTCCCAAAGAGTTACGCGAAAACGGTTTATCAAATGCAAATGTAACTTTTAAAGATGAAACCCTGATTGATATTATCCGTTATTGGACAATGGAATCCGGCGTGCGCAATCTGGAACGCGAGACAGCTCGCTGCATAAGGCGCGTTGCACGCAGCGCAGTAAATAAAGGTTACGGCAAGGATAAGCCCATAACTGATTATAAAAAAACGATAGCGCCTTCCCACTTAGAAAAATTATTAGGAAGAAAAAAATATAAAAAAGACCTTGTTTACAGCACTGCGCGTGTCGGTGTAACTTACGGTCTTGCATGGACAGAATACGGCGGAACGATCATGCCGGTTGAAACAATACGCTACGAAGGAAGCGGAGAACTTGTAATTACAGGGAATCTCGGCGATGTAATGAAAGAAAGCGCACGCATCGCTCTTTCTTGCCTGCGAAGCGCAGAACCTCTTTACAATTTTTCTTTTGAAGACATAGCAAAATCGGATTTTCACATTCATGTCCCGGAAGGTGCAATCCCAAAAGACGGCCCTTCGGGCGGAATCACTTTAGCATCATCATTACTTTCAACTCTATGTAAAGTGCCTCCCCTTCCATGCATCGCAATGACAGGAGAACTTACCCTTACGGGGCGCGTCCTTCCCATAGGCGGTTTAAAAGAAAAACTGTTAGCCTCTATCAGAAACGGAATGGAAAAAGTTCTGCTTCCCAAAGGCAACGAAGAGCATTGGAATGAACTTGATAAAGAAATCCGCAATTCCATAAAAATTGAGTTTGTAGAAACCGCTTCTGATGTTTTTGAAAAATTATTTCCCCCTGATATATTTAAAAAAGCTGTAACAGAAACACCTAAGAAAGAAAAGAAGAAAAAGAGCTGAATGATCTGCACTAATTAATATTTCTTGAGCTTTAGACGCAACATTGACAATTAAAAATTATTATGATATAAAAATTAATAGAACAATGGAGGGGTTTTCTGAAGCTTACGATCGAAAATTTTTCTAAAAAATTTGAAAAGATAAAGGAAATGGGTTTTGTTCCTTCTCAAAGAAGCGGACCTACCGGTATTGGTTATACTCTTGAGACTTTATTAGGTATTAATGAAAACAATGATGCTTTTTCTGATATAGAAGGTGCAGAATTAAAAGCTCATAGAGTAAACAGTACAAATTTAATAACTCTGTTTACTTTTAACAATAAAGCTTGGAAGATGTCCCCATTAGAAGCTGTTAAAAAGTATGGAAGCCTTGATAGAGATGGCCGTCAAGGTCTTTATTATACAATGTCATTGAAACCAAATAGTGCAGGATTATTTCTTGATGTTCAAAAAGAAACTATTGCAGTCAGACATATCTCAGGAACAGTTGTTGTTGAATGGGTTTTAGAAAAATTAACAGAAAGATTTGTAAAAAAAATTCCTTCATTAATATTTGTAACTGCATTTACCGAATTACGTGATGGTAAAGAATATTTTCACTATCAAAGAGCGCAGCTTATGAAAGATACTACACCGGATTTATTATGCAATCAATTTAAATCTGAGAATATATTAGTAGATTTACGTCTGCACGATAATGGAACAATGGCAAGGAATCATGGGACTGGTTTTAGAACATATGAAGGACGTTTACCGCAATTATTTAGGTTGGTTTTAGATATATGAATAAATATAATGTTATTCGAAATACTAAATATGATTATACCGGTCAATCATACTCTTCTATATACCCGAATTTACATCGTTATCCTGCATCAATGATACCGCAGATTGGAATTGATATATTAAAAGAGTTTAATATATCTTCTGGGAGTATGCTTGATCCATATTGCGGCTCAGGGACTAGTTTTATATGCGGGTTAGAATGCGGTATAAAAAAAATGACCGGTTTTGATTTAAATCCATTAGCAGTTCTTATTTCAAAAGCAAAATTTACAAAATTAAAATTAAAAGAAATTGAAAATTCATATATATTACTCAGAAATAATGTGTTCGAAATAATGAAAAATGAAAAACTAATTAATAAAATAGATATACCGGAGATTACAAATATTTATTTCTGGTTTTCGGAAAATGTTATAAAAAACTTATCAATTATTAAATATTGTATAGATGAATTTGAAGATGAGAGAATTAAAAATATTTTTCTTGTGCCTTTTTCTGAAACGGTTAGAGAATGTTCATACACAAGAAATAACGAATTTAAATTATATCGTATGAAACCTGAAGAAATACTTAATTTTAATCCCGATGTAGTAAGTTTTTATTTCAAAAAATTAAATGATGCTATTGAATGTTATAAAACATTTTATCTTCCGAAATTAAAAAGTGATGTTCTAATAAATATATATTCTGAATCATTTATTAAAGAAAGAAAAGGATATGATGTAGTTTTAACAAGTCCTCCTTACGGAGACAGCCGAACAACTGTTGCTTATGGTCAATTTTCAGCGTTATCTAATGAATGGTTAGGAATAAATAATGCTCGAAAAATAGACGGTATGTTAATGGGCGGTAAAAGTATTTCAGAATTATTCATTGATAATTGTATATCAGAATCTATATATAAAATTGAAAAAACAGATAGAAAAAGAGCATTAGAGGTATCATCATTCTATAATGATTTAAATGATTCAATAAAAAATGTTTCAAAATTTATAAATAAAAATGGTATCGTTATATATATAGTTGGAAATCGAACAGTAAAAAATGTTCTTTTACCTACGGATCAATTTATTGCTGAAGCATTTGAAAAGAATGGATTTGAACATATATTAACATATGAACGTGCATTAAGCAATAAAGCTATGCCTAGCAGAAATTCACCGACAAATATAGCTGGAAAAACTGTTAATACTATGTTATACGAATATATAGTTGTATGTAAAAATACAGGTTAACAAAAAATCAGATAAATTGGAAGAAAACGTAAAATTTATCTAATCCTCTTCATAAAAGACTATAATTGCACCCTTTTTTAACTAAATTTTAAGCTTGTCGATTATATTCAAAATTAGTATTTTTTAATTATAAAGGTTGTTTGTAAGACAAAAATTCCAAACAATAGTAAGTTTTATTAAATATTCGCTTCAATTGTTAAAAAAAGTTACAGATTAAAAATACTCTGCATTTTTTATATTAATTGAAATGGATATTTAAAATTAAAAATTATTAAGAGTGTTTGCTGTAAACACTAGGAGGAAAAAATGAAACTTAAATTCAAACTGAGTTTTATGGTGATTGCCATTGTAGCGGTCATTGTAACGGGAATTGCGACGCTGCTCATTCGGGAGGCTTCAAATATCAGCCTTGCGCTGAGCCTTGAAAATCTTGAGCGCACGCTCGAAAGAGAAGTCAATTACTGGAAGGGAAGAGAAGAGGGGCATCTTCTGGCGTTGGGGACGTTAAGCGCAATAATGGAAGATTTTGAAAGCCTTCCTATAGAAACAAGGCGTGATCAGTTCGACAGTATGTTAAAAGGCGCTCTGATTGAAAACGAAAGATGGGGGTCAATCTATTCAATCTGGAAACCTAACGCTATGGACGGTATGGACGATCAATATATTGACAGAGTGGGTTCAGGTCCCGGCGGTCAGTACGCCATGACATTTACCAGAGAAACATACAGTATTACTGCCCGCGCCAGCTCCGATATTGCAAATACTATGGCTCATATGAGCGGTCCTGATGCCACAAAGGATCGATTTGATGATCCTGTACCGCAAAGGTTAAACGGCAAAGACAGCTTTGGGGTGTTAATTCAAGTTCCTATCATACATCCCGAAACTGAAGAAGTAATAGGAGCTGTGGGCTGTCTTCTGGATATGGCGGTAATTCAGCCCACGCTGATACAAACCATGCGTGACAACGATGACATTGCTTTAATGGTAATGTATTCAGGCAACGGGGATATTCTTGGGCATTTCCTCCCTGAAAGAATAGGCAAAAATATGTATGATGTCGATGTTGAATACGGAGATTCAAAACTTGCTGCGTTTAACGCGATTCAAAGAGGGGAAAAATTTTCCGGTAAATCTTATGATCCGTCGCTTGACACAAATATAATTATGTCAATGCATTCATTCCCTATAGGTAATTCAGATCAAACATGGTCGATACTGATAGGCGCATCCGAAACACATATATTGGAACCTGTTTACAACATTACAAGATTTACCGTCATTTTAGCAGTCCTCGCTGTTATTATCGGAGCTGTTATAACTTATTTTATATTGCATTTTGTTACCAAACCATTGGTTGTTGTAGCAAATACTCTCAAGGATATATCCGAAGGTGAGGGGGATTTAACCCGATGTATATCAACAAAATCAACAGATGAGATCGGCGACTTGGCAAAATATTTCAATAACACTTTGGATAAAATAAAAAACCTTGTCTTATCTATTAAAGACGAGTCAAAAACTTTGTCCAATGTCGGAACAGACCTTGCAAGCAATATGAATGAGACCGCTGCCTCTATAAATCAGATTACCGCAAATATCCAGAGCATCAAAGGCAGGATAATAAATCAGAGTGCGAGCGTCAGCCAAACTCATGCGACTATGGAACAGGTTGTAAACAATATCAACAAACTGGATAAACTGGTTCAGGAACAAACTAAAAATGTCGCTCAAGCATCATCTGCAATTGAAGAAATGGTAGCGAATACTCATTCGGTGACAAATACTGTTTTGAATAACGCTAATAATGTAAAAATTTTACAAGACGCTTCAGAAGTAGGGCGCAATAGTTTGCAGGAGGTTTCCGCAGATATACAAGAAATTGCAAAAGAGTCAGAGGGTTTATTGGAAATTAACTCTGTAATGGAAAATATTGCAGGTCAGACTAATCTTTTATCGATGAACGCTGCGATTGAAGCGGCTCACGCAGGGGAAGCGGGAAAAGGTTTTGCAGTTGTCGCAGCAGAAATCCGCAAACTTGCAGAAAGTTCAAGCGAACAATCAAAGACCATCAGCGTTGTTTTGAAAAAGATAAAAAATTCCATAGAGAAAATTTCTCAATCAACAGAAAATGTTTTAACAAAGTTCATCGCTATAGATGACAGCGTTAGAATCGTAGCTGAGCAGGAAGAAAATATCCTTCATGCGATGGAAGAGCAGGGGATAGGCAGCAAGCAAATTCTTGAAGGTGTCGGTAAAGTAAATGATATTACACGCCAGGTTAGCAGCAGATCGGAAGAGATGCTTCAAAATTCAAATGAAGTAATCCGTGAAAGCGAAAACCTTGAAAAAGCGACGCAGGAGATCGAGTCAGGTATGAGCGAAATGGCAACCGGCGCAAACCAGATCAATGTAGCGGTACACCATGTCAACGAAATAAGCGGCAGGAACCGAAAGGGAATTGATGTCTTGATAGGGGAAGTATCGCGGTTTAAAGTAGCGTAACTAACAGAATTAATTAAGCAAAAATATAAGGCGCATGAAGGAATTAATGTCCTTTGTGCGCCTTTTTTTTATTTTTCTTTTGTGTTCCTTGAAACTTTCCTTAAAATACGCAATAATAAATCCATGAAGTACGATGTTATTTTAGCGGGAGTAGGCGGGCAGGGTGTTCTTTCTGTAGCGTCCATTATTGCCCGCGCAGCGGTGAGTGAGGGGCTTGAAGTGCGCCAGAGCGAGGTGCACGGAATGGCACAGAGGGGAGGAGCTGTTTTAGCTCATATGAGAATCGCAGACGGTGTGATTCCAGGCGACCTTGTTCCTAAGGGCGGTGCGGATTTAATAATTTCGATGGAACCTTTGGAAAGTTTGCGTTATGTGTCATATCTTAAACCGGACGGAATGTTGGTTACAGCATCTGAGCCGTTTAACAATATTTCCAATTATCCTGAGCTTGAAGGAATATATTCTTTAATTAAGAGCCTTCCAAAATCAAAAATAGTGGAAACATCAGCTCTTGCAAAAACAGCGGGGCTTTCCAAAGCTGTAAATACAGTTATGGTGGGGGCGGCATCTTGTTTTCTTCCCATCAAGGCGCAGAGTTTAGAAAAAACAATTACAGAAACTTTTTCAAAGAAAGATGTATCTGTCGCAGAAGCGAATGTAAAAGCTTTCAATCTGGGACAGGCAGCTGTAAAAGCAGGATAAAATGAATTTTCAATACTGGAATGAAAAAATAGAAAAAATGGCAAGGGTTGATCTTAATGCTCTTCAATTGCAAAAGCTAAAAACCGAAATCGGTTATGCATTGCGGACATCATTTTACAAGGAAAGATTGATAAAAGCCGGCATTCAAAGCCCTGATGATATTAAAACTTTAGACGATCTGAATAAAATTCCATTCACAACAAAGGATGATCTAAGAGACGGTTTTCCCTACGGATTTTTATCAATTCCAAAAGAAGAAGTAATAAGACTGCATGCTTCAAGCGGCACTACAGGCATTCCAACAACAATTTATTTTAATAAAGACGATATTAAAAATTGGGCTGATTATATGGCAAGATGCATTTATGCCACAGGCAGCACAAAAGAAGATGTTTTTCAAAATATGATAACCTACGGTCTTTTTACAGGGGGGTTGGGTTTTCATCAGGGAGGAGAAGAAGTGGGAATGCTTGTAATTCCTGCAGGAGCGGGAAACACAAGCCGTCAGTTTAAAATGATGCAGGATTACGGCACTACAGTGTTACACGCAACGCCGAGTTTTCTTCTTCACCTTGAAACAAAAATGAAAGAGGCAGGCATTGCCCGCGAAAGTTTGCATTTAAAACGCGCCTTTGCAGGAGCAGAGCCGTATTCGGAAGACACAAGGAAGCGCATTGAAGCTCTGCTAAAAGTTGATGTTTACAATTCATACGGGCTTTCAGAAATGAACGGTCCCGGTGTCGCTTTTGAATGTCAGTGCAAAGACGGGCTTCACATTTGGGAAGACGGCTATATTGCAGAGATAGTAAATCCCGACACGCTGTTGCCTGTTAAAAACGGAGAAACAGGGGAGCTTGTTCTTACAATTCTTTGCCGCGAAGCAACCCCTATCCTTCGCTACAGAACGCGCGATCTTACTTCTTTTTACACCGAGCAATGTGCATGCGGCAGAACACACCGCCGCTTAAAACGCATAACAGGCAGAAGCGATGATATGCTCATTATAAACGGCGTCAATGTTTTCCCAAGCCAAATCGAAGAAGTGATAATGGGTATGAAAGAAGTAGGCAATAATTATCTTATAGTCGTAGAAAAAGACGGCGCTTTAGATAAGTTAATTGTAAAAACAGAAGTTAGCGAAGGTATCTTTATGGACGACTCCCGTTCGTTAAACGCAATTAAAGAAAGAATAAGAGAAACATTACAGGCATCAATATCCATAAACCCGAAAGTAGAACTGCACGAAAAAGGCACTCTTCCGGTATCGGAAGGAAAAGCAGTCCGGGTAAATGACACTCGTCCCAAAGATGTCTAGAACAAATCTTCATAAAAACGGTAAAACTGCTCATCTTTAATCAATTTTACTAGAAATAAATTTGAAAAAAAGATAAAAAAAATGTAAATTTAGCTTGACAAGATTTTTATTTTTTTTTAAGTTACAATTACTACATAAACTTCAGTCTTTAACTGAAAGTCAGACCTATTAAATCAAAGCATTTTTGTGTATCTATTTTGACGGAGGAGCATATGGAAAATATTAAAATCCATTCTCGTCGAACATATACCACAATAATGTCCTACCCCCCCC
>WQSW01000040.1 GCA_009787695.1 Treponema sp. | reverse complement strand
GCTGATTGAGTGGAAAAATAAGCCAAAAAAGACATCGCTTTTAGTTAAGGGAGCGAGGCAAATAGGCAAGACTTTCAGTATTAGGCAATTTGCCGAGGAGCAGTACAACCCAACAGGGTTGACCCCGAATTGTGTCTATATCAATTTTGACGAAAATCCGGCTTATAAGGCGATTTTTAACGGCGACTTGGACATGAATACTCTTATCAGGCAAATAACGCTGCGTGTTCCAAAAGCGGAAATGATACCTGGTAAGACATTACTTTTTCTAGATGAAATTCAAAATTGTCCGCAGGCGCAAACTGCGTTGAAGTTTATTACTCAGGACGGGCGGTTTGACTGTATCGCTACTGGTTCTTTACTGGGTATCAATAACAAGGAGATTCCGTCATATCCTGTAGGTTATGTTGAGCACCTTGATATGTATTCACTGGATTTTGAGGAATTTCTTTGGGCAAAGGATATTTCGGCTCAATCAATTTTGGATATAAAAAGTTATTTTGATAAAAAAGAAAAAGTTCCTCCCGCGATGCATGAACGCATGATGGAGCTTTTCAAAGAATATATTGTTGTGGGCGGAATGCCTCGGGTTGTTCAAGCGTTTGTTGATACAAATAATTTCAATTCGGTTCTTAAACTGCAAAGAGACATTGTCAGCGATTATGCGAGTGATATTGCTAAATATGCCGAAGGCAGCGAGAAGGTGAAAGCACGTGCGTGTTTCTACTCTATTCCAAAACAGCTTTCAAAGGATTATAAAAAGTTTCAGTACAGTTATGTTGAAAAAAAAGGAACGGCGCGGAAATTTGCCGGTAGTTTAGAATGGCTTTATGAGGCAGGCATAATCAATTATTGTTACAATCTTCGCGCTCCGCAGCTGCCTCTGGAGGGCAATGCCATGAATGATACTTTCAAAGTCTATATGTGTGATACAGGTTTATTAGTTTCAATGCTGGAAGATGGATCTCAAGCGGATATAATTGACGGTAATTTGGGCATCTATAAAGGAGCAATATACGAAAATATTATCGCTGATATTTTTAGTAAACTTGGCAAAAAACTGTATTATTTTGAGTTTCGAGGTCAGATCGAAGTTGATTTTTTTATCAGACGAGACAAGCAGGCGCAGGCGATAGAAGTAAAATCATCAGCAAATACGAAATCAAAATCATTGAATAATATTATTAATAATTATGGTGTTAAAAGAGGAATTAAACTTTCAACAAATAATTTAAGCGTGTCAGAAAATGTTGATATGCTGCCTTTATATATGGCTATGTTTTTGTGAATTCTTTTCTCCTCTTTTACGCTACAGCTGTAAAACATAATCGCAACGGATTATAAATTAAACTTAACAAACGTATAGTATAATGATATATTTTTAATTACTATTTTGTTGATTAAGGATAATTCATGCCCAAAAAAAACAAAGAAATAACAATACGCTCAAGCGCAGCGGAATATCTCACATACATAGCCGCTACAGGCAATAATGAGCAGAGCTTTGAAATGCGCTATGAAGATGAAAATATCTGGCTGACTCAGAAAATGATGTCGGTACTTTATAATGTAGATGTTAGGACTATAAATGAGCATATTCAGAAAATATTTAATGATCATGAACTATCCGAAAACGCAACTATCCGGAATTTCCGGATAGTTCAAACGGAAGGTGTACGGCAGGTGGAACGTGAAATAATGCATTACAATCTCCAAATGATAATCGCCGTTGGTTTCAAGGTTAATAACGAAAGAGCAGTACAATTCCGTAAATGGGCAAATAAAATCGTTAAAGACTACACAATTCAAGGCTGGGTAATGGACGAGGAACGTCTGAAACATGGTGGTACAATTTTAACCGAAGATTATTTTGAGAAGCAGCTAGAAAAAATCCGTGAGATACGGCTGTCAGAGCGGCGTTTTTATCAGAAGATAACGGACATTTACGCGACCTCTCTTGATTATGATAAGACAGCAAAGACAACCAGAGAATTTTTTGCCAGAGTGCAGAATAAGCTGCATTTTGCGGTTCACGGTAATACTGCCGCTGAGGTTATTTTCAGCCGAGCCGATTCCGAGCGTGAACACATGGGTTTAACAACATGGGATGAAGCGCCTGACGGCAAAATAAAACGCAATGATGTAATTGTAGCAAAAAATTATTTGTCCGAAGAAGAAATGCGGTCGCTTGAACTGATTGTGTCCGCATACCTCGACCTTGCCGAACGCCGCGCAATAGCGCGTGTTCCAATGACAATGGAAGATTGGGCTAATCACCTTGACTTGATTTTACAGGCGGACGGCAACCAACTCTTAAAAGATGCAGGAAAAATATCGGCGCAGATAGCGGAAGATCATGCGTTAAGTGAATTTGAGAAGTACCGCATTATTCAAGATAAATTGTTTGAAAGTGATTACGACAGGTTTGTTGCAGGATTAAAAAGATTAGAAGAAAAAATTGCAAAATAACAGAAGATAAACCCCTTATAAATCACACTAATCCCCCAACATCGCCTTTGCAAGCGGAATATCACCGACTGCGATAGCAGCACGGATTCGGCTTGAGCTGATGGGTAAAGAGCCTTCCATCACCTGCGGCACAATTTCTACGGGAATGCTGCGGGAAGCGAAAAATTTTTGAATTGCCGATGCATCGGTGTCCAACTTATAGCCGCAACGAAAATCGCTACCGACAGCGAAAAATCCCGTGTTGCTGTGTTTTATCAAAATTTCAAGGAAATCACTTCCTTTCATCCGCCTAAACTCTTCTGTAAAATCTACAACAATAACAATTTGTATCCCTAATTTCTCAAAGGTCTCAAGTCTTTGTTGAAAATTCTGGATGTCGCCTGTTTGCGCGTACTCTTTGTCTCTCTCTTTGTCAGCTTCTATCTTGTGGTTTTGCCTAAAAGTAACAACTACGGGGATAAAGTTTTTGTTATGCGAAATTATACGTTTTATCAATGCTTGATGTCCGCGGTGTACGCCGTCAAAAATGCCGACTGTCATGCTGCATTGTAACATAGACGAACGGTTTTCACCTAACGGCAAGCCGTTCTCTAAAAAATGCGTCCATTCAATCACCTGCATATTTTTTTAATCCTTTTGTGTCTAAACGGAGTTTGCTTGCTGCATTTTAACTTTGTCTAAAAAATATTTTGCGTTTTTTGCGTCGCCTATGCTAAGCAGTAAATTTCCCGCATGTTCTGTCATTTCTCCGTTTGGATCATCAAGATGTTCTAATGCTATTTTAAATTCATTAGCATAATTTATTTTTTTGCTGTTTTCTGTGCTGCACTTTAATTTTATCTCTGCGTATTTAAAACGAAATAACCCGTAGTCCGGGGCTAGTTTAATCGCTCTTTCAAGCAAGCGGATTGCTTCGCTGTTTTTTCCTTTAAGGTGTAACATCAGCGCCCATAAATAATAAGATGCGGCATCTGCTTTTGGGCGTGGTTTTAATGCACATCTTAGTTTGTTAGAAATTGCAAATTCTTGCGCACTTTTAATATAGTCTTCCTGACTGTATGCCCATTTTCCTATAAGTGCATGCGCTTCCCAATTTTTACTTCCTAAATTGTTTAGTTTAGGTATCAATACCGCAAGCTCTTCTTTATTATCAATATTGAGAAAAATATTTCCCGCATCAATGTAATGTTTTAACGCTTCCTTTTCGTTATTTGCTAATTCGTAAGCATTGGCTGCGTTAGACGCATATACTCCCGCTTGGATATTTAAATTCGGATTTGCTTCTTTATTTGTTTCATAAGCTTTATCCCACGTTTCGGCAGAATTTTGATATTCTTTTAATTCCCAATAACAGCGTGCAATCAATGTATAATAATCTATGTTTTTATCGATTTTGGCGGAATATTTTATAAAAAAATCTTTTAAATCTTTAAATCTGTTTAATTCATTCAGTATTCTGATTTTTTCTGTAATGGCAAGTTTTCCTTCCTGCGAATCAGGCCACAAATAAAGAATTGTATCAATAAATTCTTCCGCTTCATTGTATTGTTCAAGACGGAATGCCATTCGTGCCGCAATGATAAGTTCTTTCTTTGTTCTAACTTCCGATGTTGCAGCGGAAACAGTGCGTATAACTTCGTCTCTGCGTTTCCATGCTTTGTTTAATTGATCAAGCGCAGCCGATGCAGCATATATTTTTTGCGCGGAAACTATGTGAGTCTCGCTCATTACAGCAAATGTTTCAGCAAGACGCAAACGCCCGTCAGCATTTATATTAGAATCGTTTGTCCAATGTTTGAAACATTCTTCAATCTCTTTAACTCTGGTGTCAATCGAAAGAAAATCCAGATACGCTTTGCAAGTATAATCTCCGTTTTCTGTTATCTGCTCAGACGGAGTTTGTTCACACTGCTGTTCATTGTTATCTGCAATTGTATCTTGCAGATACGAAGCTGCTGCAAAACCGATTTGTCCGTATATGATAGAATCATCGCAGATTTCTCCGATCCATTTTCCATTCACAATAAAAATTAAATACGTACCATATGTGATAATTTTTAATTTGATATTAGCAACCGATTGCTGTTTAAACGAAGTTTGCATCTCATCAAAATTGGTAATTTCTGTCCATGCAATAAGAGGATAAGGCACATTGTTTTTTATTGCATCAAGACGGAAATATCCTTTGCTGGAGATAAGTGCAAGATAATACGAAGAATCATCTATCATTCGGAAAATTATACCTGCTGCGGCATAACCGCCGAGGTTATCAAGACGGATTCTTGCATCTATAATAGAATCTTGATATTCTTTATTTGGAATATCAAGCCAAGCGATAAAGTTTGTTTTTTTCAGCCCAAGTTCAAGAGAGCTGTTAGACAGATTGGCAGTATACGAAGATTCTGATTTAATATTAAAAGGAGATTTCTTTCCGGCATTAACAGGATTTGAAAAATCGATTGTTAGTTTTTTTTCAGTCGGATAACCCGAATTTGTTTGCCGGATTTTATTGGAGAGTGCGTAAATGGATCTTTTAAAAAAAGCCAGCATACTAAATAATAACCCTAATAAGTCAAAAAAGTCGATACTCTTTTACAACCGGTTAGATATTTTTCTTGTAATAATAATTTTTATTTTAATTATCAGCCCTATCATAATCAATTTTATTTCAAAGGCAGAACCTATTCAAAAACCGGTAAATTTTTATCTTTCTATGCGCTGCGAAGAATTATTGGGCAAAGAATTAACGGAATTACTGTTAAAAGAATTTAACGAACAAAATTCGGATATAGTGGTTTTACTTGAAACTATTGACGGCGAATCTGGGCATGATGCTGTTTCACCGGATATTCTTGTTTTTAACGAAGGTGATTTCAGTGCTCTTGTTGCGGAAGGTTTGCTTGCAGAATTAATTAATTTTTATGAATTTGACGGCGACGAATCTGAAAACTCCGTTTTTGCTGTAGAACAAGGTAATAAAAAGGAATCAGAATCCGCAAGTATTGATTATGCAATCCCTCTTGTTTCTTTCATGGATTTGCTTTTTTACAATATCGATATTCTTTCTGATGCAGGTTTTGATCATCCGCCTAAAACAAGAGATGAATTTCTTGCTTGTGCAAGAACTCTTTCACGCGCTAAAACAGATACGGCAACAATTTACAGTATTGCAATGAGTTTAAACATTAAAGACAGGCAGGCTTTAGCAAGAGATATTTTTTCGTGGATATGGGCAAACGGCGGTGATTTTTGGGTAAATGCAGACAGTCCCGTTCTTAACACAAGAAATATAATAAGCGATATTAATTTTTTAGGTACACTTAACCGCGACGATTTGCTTGCACCGGAAATTTTTGAAACATCAGGCGATCAGCGCATTGAAGAATTTGCGAACGGTAAAATTGCAATGATGATTGCATCAAGCCGCACGATTCCGTATTTACGCGAAAAAATGGGAGACTCTGCATTTGGCATAACAACGATTCCCGATTCAAATACAGGAGGGAAATACGGAATCAATATTTCCTCGATATATGCAGGAATAAATTCACGCAGCGAATATGCTGATGAAGCATGGCGTTTCCTTAAATTTATCTCAGAAAAAAGTTCGCTCTTTTGTTTACATATGCACGCTGTTCCTGGCTTAGTAAAAAATTTAATTCCGGGTGATTATGTTAAAAACGATTTTTTCTACTCAAAAGCTTGGGATATTTTTGAAGCATCTCGAATTATACAAGGCTTTGCCGGAAAACAAAGCGCGCAAAAATATAAAACCGCTTTTTTGGAAGAGTTCCGTATTTTTTTTAACGGCAATCAAACCGCAGCACAAACCGTTAATGCAATACAAAAACGCTGGGACGAGGCAGAATAAATAAAATGGATATATGCATTTCTTCTAACCGCTTTCCGGAGACTGTAAGAATTCCCGCTTCAAAGTCGCACACAATCAGACAGCTATTTATCGCTTTACTTGCAGATGGCTATACAAAAATTTATAACCCGCTTGATTGTTATGACACCAACTCTTGTATTTCTGCTTGCAAAGAGTTAGGTGCAAATATTTCATTGTGCTGCGATGATAATGAAAATATTTATTGGAATGTAAAAGGTGTAAACGGTTTTAAAGATCAATTTGATTTATACAAACAAAATTTAAACGATCAGCTTTTTAATAAATCTTTTAATATTGATGTCGGCAACTCAGGAACAACTCTCTATCTTGCGCTCGCCGTTGCAGGACTTCAATTATACAACATCAATTTTACAGGCGATCGGCAAATTCAAAAACGAAGTGCAGCTCCGCTTCTTGATGCATTGGCAAATCTGGGAGTTCAAGTGCAAAGCAAAGAAGGATGCGTTCCCATTTTAATTAAAGGTGCTTGGAAAGGAGGTAAGGTATCTATCTCTTGCCCCACAAGCCAATATCTTTCTGCGCTTTTAATCGCTGCCCCTATTGCCCCTTCGGGGACTGTCACTGAAATTGATGTCCCGCTGCTCAACGAAAAGCCTTACGTGGAAATGACGCTTTCCTATTTAAAAGCACATGACATTCCTTTTGAAGCTGCGCCCGATTTTTCTCATTTTAAAATTCCAGGCGGCTCTTCGTGGAAAGTTCTTCCGCAAAAAAAATCTGTTCCTGCAGATTTTTCGTCAGCCGCTTTTCCTGCCGCCGCCGCCGCAATTACAGGCGGTCCTGTTACATTGCACGGTCTTGATCCGCAAGATACTCAAGGGGACAAATTCTTTTTTGAAATGCTCTCGGAAATGGGCTGCGATATTACTTGGAACGGGAAAAAAGGCGAAGAGAGATCAATCACTGTTTCACGAAAAGGCGCTTTGTGCGGAAAAACCTTCGATCTTAATGCAACGCCCGATCTGCTTCCTGCGGCGGCAGTTGTTGCCGCGTTTGCTGAAGGAGACACGACTCTTGCCAATGTGGCAAATGCCCGTATCAAAGAGACAGATCGCATCGCCGTAATGGCAGGCGAGTTGGCGAAATTAGGCGTTAACAACACCGAATTGCCGGACGGTCTTATTGTTCATGGAAAAGGTAAAATCCGCCCTGTTGGCGGTGAAGTTTTAATTGACGGACACGGCGATCACCGTATTGTGATGGCTTTTTCTGTTGCCGCACTGGGAAGCCCTGTCCCATTTAAGATAACGACTGCAGAGAGTGCGGCGGTAACTTATCCGGGTTTTTTTGAATTGTTCTCTTAAAATAAAAAACCCCGAACATAAGTTCGGGGCTCTTGTCAGACTATTTGTTTTTTATAAAAGACTAATTTTTTGTGACTGTAAATTCTTTGAAAGAAAGAGTAACAGCTTTCAACGCTCCTGAATTGGCAGTGCCTTTTCTTCCCTGACCTTTTGTTGTAAAAACAAATACATTTGCAACGGCGGAAGCGCTTGTTGCATTATTAACGATTGTAAAGACAAATTCACCGGAAACTACTTCACCTGCTTTTGATGCGGGAAGACTTGGCATTGGTATATCTGTTGATCCGTCTTTCCAGCTAAGAGCTCTCCAGTAATTTGCGGCAGGAGTTATATCTACAAAACCAAATTCTACATCTTGTTCCAAATCCCGGCTTGCAGAGTAAGAGAATTTTACTGTAAAACTATCTCCAACTGTAAGTTTATGACCATTTAACATATTTGCCGCTCTAATTTCTCCCTGATACCCGTCTCCGTATTGGAAATTATCTCTGAGTAAAAGATCAAAAGATCCGAGTACACCCGGTACTAATTTTTCTTCAGCTTTTACTACTTTTTTTGGAGCACCCGGATGAATCATGAAGTTCCACATTTTGACTTCAAACGGATTGTTTCTCGGATCAGTTCTCCAGCTTTCGTGTGTCTGCCATTCAATGCCGGTTACTAAGCTTGGATCAAACTTTACAGGGCTGCCCCAGCTTGGTTGCATAAAAAATGCCATCGGAACTTCAAAATATTCTGCTACTCCTTCTGTTGTTGTAAAGGTGTATTCATGGTAGCAGTAATCTTCGACGCTGCTTATTTTAAATTTAATTGAATATCTTTTTCCGTCACCAAGAATATAGAATGAAAGAGCTTCTGCATTTTTGTAGAGCTCCATTGTAGCATTGTCAGCATCAATCCCCCATCCGGCAAAACCATATTCAAACTGAGTAGTAACATTTCCGGTAATATGATAGACAGTTACAAGTTTGCCGTCAATTTCATCTTCTTTTACTTCTAAATTAGAAATAGAAGAACCGCCGTCGCTGTCCCTGTCGTTGTAAGTCATCCATTCACCGGTTGCTAGAACGGGTGGTAGTTTTTTTCCGCCTGTTGTTGCACAGGACAAAACTACTGCAATCAGCACTAAGCATAGGATAGCAGACATCAATTTGTTTGTTTTTTTCATAAAAAACTCCTCCATAAGATAGGTATTTTTACAGGATTGAATTAAAATTAAGCAAAATTTAATCAATCCGATAAGAAAATGATAACCTGATTTTTAAAAACGGTCAATGTTTTATTATTTTTTGATGATGATAGTTGATTTTGCTGATAAAATCGATATTAAAATTGACAATTAATGTCAATTTATATAGGAAAAAATAAAAAACAAATTGCAACGCATTGAATTTAATGATAATATGAAAATCTATTATTATACAAAGATGCGGGGTAAGTAATGGCAAAAAAAAGCCTCTTTTTTATTTCCTTATTCGTTGCTCTTCTGCATGTCGTTTCGTTATCAGGTTGTGCCGGCAGTTCTTCATCATCATCGGATTCTTATTTAAACTATATTCCTTCAAAACCTGATTTAATAAGCGATTATCCGCCGGAAACTGTTAGCGGCAAGTCTGCTTTTGAATATTTAAAAGCAGAAAAGGTTCATTCAGGCTGGAATTTGGGTAATACTCTGGATTCCCATCGTAACGGATATGCCGGAGAAACTACTTGGGGCAATCCCGCTGCAAACCAAGCTTTGATGAAAGGGGTAAAAGCCGCCGGTTTTGACATTATAAGAATCCCTGTAACATGGATGGGAGATATTGGTCTTCCGCCGGATCATCGTATTTCGGCAACCCGTCTTAAACGAGTCGGTGAAATTGCCGCAATGGCAAAAGAAGCAGGGCTAAAGGTAATCATCAATTTACACCATGACGGAGCTACAGAAAGCGGCGGCAGTGACGTAGGCTGGCTTTCAATCGGAAAAGCCTCCAGAAATAATACGGCATATGATACCATAACCGCTAAATATGCGCGTGTATGGAAACAAATAGCCGAATATTTTAAAAATTACGGTGAATGGTTAATTTTTGAGTCATTTAACGAACTTCATGACGGAAATTGGCAAACTTGCACGGATCCCGGTCAATTTATCGTCCTTAATAAATGGAATCAACTGTTTGTTGATATTGTACGCTCAACCGGCAGTAACAACGAATCACGCTATTTGATGGTAGGCGCTTATTGCAACGATAACCATCATGCTTTATCTGCCGGTTTTTTACTGCCAACAGACCCCTCACAGAACAAATTGATAGTCAGTTTTCATTATTATGCCCCTTATGAATTTGCAATTAAAGGCAGCCGTTCTTCGTGGGGCACAACCGCCGATAAGCAAAAAGTGGAAAGCGACTTTTCCCCTTTTAAAACACGCTTTATAGACAACAACATTCCGGTAATTATCGGGGAATGCGGCGCGGTATTGCAATTGTATCCTAACGATTCTGCAAAGCAATCGCAGGCGCAGCAAAGCAGAATGGATTATATATCTTATGTGTTTAATGCGGCTAAAAAATACGGATTAGTTCCGGTTTATTGGGACAACGGGCTTGCAAGAGGAGACGGAGAAAAGTTCGGTTTGATTAATCGGGCAACGGGTCAGCCGAATTCACCTGACAGCGAGGCTCTTATCACAGCAATGACAAATGTAGTAAACTAAATTATCAAGATGACGGAAATGAAGGACTAGTAGAATGGAAGAAAAACTTTCTAAACTTAGAATCGCGATTATCGTCGGTGTCATTATTATTCTTGCGGCTATTATTTTTATTGCCGCCGGAAGACAAGAAGCGGATTTTTCTGAAAAATACGCTTCTTTTGATTTAAGCGGTGCAAGTACCGGCAGAACAAACATATATCTGCGGTATATGGAACGTCATCAAGAAGACCCTGCCGGGAAAGAAGACATCCCCATTAATATTTTTAACTGGGTTTCTGCAGAGGGTGTTTCCATCCTTCAAAATTTTGAAGGAGAAGAGCAGGTTTTGCGTACCGAAGAAAACAGTTTTGTTGAATATTCGGTCAATGTAGCAACAGCCGGGCTTTATAATCTGCATATTGAATATTTCCCCCTCCAATCCAGAGGTATCCCTATTGAACGCGCTCTTTATATCAACGGAGAGATTCCGTTTCTCGGCGCAGATAGGTTAGTATTACAGCGTGTATGGGGCGATGCCAATATCAGCCGTTTTGATAATCAAGGCAATGAAATCCGCGCCGCTCAGATTGAAAAGCCGCGCTGGGAAACGTCTTGGTTCAGAGATTCGCTAGGTTACATTACAGAACCGTATTCGTTTTATCTAAGAGAGGGCGTAAATACAATAAGGCTTAGAGGAATTAATGAGCCGATGGCAATCCGCGCTCTTGATATAAAAGCGCCTGTTAAAATTCAAAGTTTCCGTGAATATATTGCATCTATCAATACAGATCAATTCAGAAATAGCCGCAGTAATTATGTTTTAAAATTGCAAGGCGAAAGAGCGGCACGCCGGTCAGATCCGTCTCTTTATCCGATTTATGATCGGTCTTCCGGAGCGACAGATCCGGCAAGCGTTGCGCGGATACGCCTTAATATGATAGGTGGTCAGAGCTGGCGCGTAGCGGGTCAGTGGATTGAATGGGACTTTGATGTGCCTGAAGACGGAATGTACAATATCACAATTAAGGGCAGGCAGAATTACAATCGCGGCTTTGTATCGAATCGTACAGTAATGATAAACGGCGAATTGCTTGCAGATGAACTTGCAGCAGTTCCCTTTGTTTATAACAATAAATGGGTGCTTAATACCTTAGGTGACGAAGCCGGGAAATTCAGTTTCCCTCTTAGAGCGGGAAATAATACTATCCGTTTGCAAGCATCGCTTGGCGGTATGGGTGAAATGTTAAACGTAATGGAAGAAAGCGTTTTCCGCTTGAATTCAATTTACAGAAAGATACTTGTTTTAACAGGACCTGAACCTGATATTTACCGCGATTACCGGGTAGATCATGTTTATCCTGAAGTAATAGAAGCGATGGAGTTGGAAAGCAAGATACTTTATAAACTTGTTGATGATTTAACCCGCTACACAGGTGAGCGCAGCGCGCAAGCTGCCGCAACATTAACTCTTGCACGCCAGCTTGAGTTCTTTGTGAAACGTCCGGATCGAATTCCCAGAACACTCGTCAATTTTAAATCAAACATCAGCTCTCTTGGCGATAGTTTGCTCCTTCTTTCTCAATCACAGCTCGATATTGATTACATCATCGTAAGCGCGGAAGATGCAAAGCTTCCTCCGGTAAATGAAAATTTCTTCGTCTCCGCTTCGCACGAGATTCGATCTTTCTTTGCATCATTCGTTGTTGATTATGACAGATTAGGCGACGTTCATAAAAAAGGTGATAATGTAATAGAAATTTGGATACTTGCAGGACGCGATCAAAGTAATATTTTAAAAGCAATGATCGATGATACTTTCACGCCGTTAACAGGGATCAGGGTCAATGTTAAATTGGTCGCCCCTGACGCATTGATGCCGGCTGTTGTAGCAGGCACAGGGCCTGATATGGCTCTGACTGTGCCTCAGGTTGATCCTGTAAACTATGCTGTCCGAAAGGCGGTTGTCGATATATCCAAGTATCCCGGTTTTGATGATGTTATCAAAGAGCTGAATCCAAGCGTTCTTGTGCCTTTCAAATATCTGGACGGTGTTTACGGTTTACCGGAAACCCAATACTTCCATGTAATGTTCTATAGAAAGGATATTTTTGAAGAATTAAAAATCGAAATTCCAAATACATGGGATGATTTAATCAATATTCTGCCTATCATTCAAAAAAACAATATGAATGTAGGCATCCCGTCAGTTGCAACTAACGAACAGGTAAACATTGACTTTTCAAACTTCCTTGCGCATTTATTCCAGCGCGGCGGACAAATGTTTAATGAAGACGGTTCTCGCACACTTTTAGACAGCGAGATCGCCATCGAGGCTTTTGATGTTTACACAAAGTTTTTTACTCATTATAAAACGCCTGTTGTTTATAACTTTGTTAACCGCTTTAGAACAGGTGAAATGCCGCTTGCTTTTGCCGATTACACAAATTTTAACACTCTTGAAGTTTTCGCCCCTGAGCTTCGCGGGCTTTGGGGATTTTCCATCATGCCCGGTCTTCCAAAAGCGGACGGGACTATAGACCGCTCTGTTTCAACAGGTACTCTCGCTTCGATGATCTTTACCAATTCAAAGCGCCCCGATTTAGCGTGGGAAGTTATGAAATGGTGGATAAGCGCAGATACACAGCTTAGATTCGGACGCGAACTTGAAAGTATCATGGGTGCTGCGGCACGTTACCCGACCGCTAATTATGACGCATTCAAACGGCTTTCTTGGGGTTCCGAACAAATGTCGGTTCTTGATGAACAGCGCAGCTGGACGGTCGGCGTTCCCGAAGTGCCGGGCGGTTATTTTGTCAGCCGCCATGTTACAAACGCAGCGCGCCGCATTTTAAACGAAGGCATGGATACACGGGAAACCTTATTGGATTACACTCTCACAATTAACGATGAGTTAATTAAAAAACGAAAAGAATTCGGTCTGGAATAGGGGGAAAAATGAGTTTTGCACGGTATTTGGAAAAACGAAGAGAATCAGACGAACACTTAGCAAGAGATATGTACAGGCATCGGGTCTGCTATATTTTTCTTGCACCATATGCGATAGTCTTTCTTCTTTTCTTTGTCGCCCCAGTTGTAATATCAGTTTTTTTTAGTTTTACATATTTTAATATTTTAGAGCCGCCGAAATTTATCGGGTTACGGAATTATATCAATCTGTTGTTAGCAGACGATGTATTTTTAATTTCGATGAAAAATACATTTATCATGGCGGCAATTACAGGACCGATTGGTTATATAGCGGCTTTCTTATTTGCATGGTTTATCAACGAGCTGCCCCGTTATATCCGCGCTTTTGTCACATTGATTTTTTATGCGCCTTCAATTTCCGGGGCGGTTTATATGATTTGGGCATTAATCTTTTCCGGTGATGCTTACGGTTACATTAACGGCGCATTGATGAGTCTTGGCATTCTAGATCAGCCTGTTCTCTGGCTGACAGATCCAAAGTATATGATGCCTGTAATGTTAATTGTCATTTTATGGATGAGCTTGGGCGCAGGCTTCCTCGCCTTTCTTGCAGGTCTTTCTACAATTGATGTTTCTCTTTATGAAGCGGGTCTTGTGGACGGTATTTCTAACCGTTGGCAGGAACTGTGGTACATCACCCTCCCTAACATGAAGGGGATGCTGATGTTCGGCGCGGTTATGGCGATTACCCAATCTTTTGGAGTTGCGGACGTTACCGTCGCATTGGCGGGTTTTCCAAGTACGGACTATGCCGTGCATACGGTCGTAAACCATCTTGTTGACTATGGTTCTGTCCGTTTTGAAATGGGTTATGCTTCAGCTATCGCAACTATATTGTTTTTTACAATGATAGTAATTAATGCGGTTATTCAGAAACTGCTTAAACGAGTAGGATCATAAGGGGTAGATATGAAAAAAGTGAAGAAATTAATCGGCGGCAGAAGGCTAAACCGTTCTTTCGGCGGAGATGCTTTTATATTTGTAATACTCACACTTTTTGGTTTGTTTTTTGCTTATCCGCTTGTTTTTGCAATCAATAACGCATTCAAACCGATGAACGAAATTTTCCTCTTTCCGCCCCGTCTTTTTGTACAGCGTCCGACAATGAACAATTTTCAGGATTTATTTATTTTAATGAGTAAATCTTGGGTTACATTTTCCCGGTATATTTTTAATACAGTATTCATTACAGTAGTCGGAACTGCAGGCTTAATTATAATTGCATCGATGGGCGCATTTGTAGTTTCAAAATACAAATTTCCCGGNTCAAGAATTTTCTTTCAAGGCGTAATCATCACTCTTATGTTCTCCGGTTATGTAACCGCTATTCCTAACTATCTTGTTATGGCAAGCCTTAGATGGGTAGATACATATTTATCTGTTATTGTCCCCGCCTTTGCAATGCCTATGGGATTCTTTTTGTTAAAACAATTTATAGATACCATTCCGGATACACTTCTTGAAGCGGCAAAAGTTGACGGCGCAAAGGAGTTCCGTATTTTTATTTGGATTGTATTGCCGATGATAAAACCGGCATGGTTAACTGTTATGATTTTTTCTGTTCAAAACTTATGGAATGCAAGAGCTTCAAACTTTATCTATTCAGAACAATTAAAAACTTTGCCTTATGCGCTCGGACAGATTATTACAGCAGGTATTGCGCGTGCCGGTGTAGGAGCGGCGGTAACGCTCTTTGTAATGATCGTTCCGCTTGTAATGTTTATTTTCGCGCAGAGTAACGTTCTGCAGACGATGGCAAATTCGGGGATAAAAGAATGAAAAAAATATTCTATTTGTTTATTTTACTTGCTCTTTTTTCAACATTCAGTTTATTGTATGCGGCACCGACAAATTACACTTACAATTATGATTTTTGGCTTGAGCAGGTTGCATCTCCTGATGCTTACCGGGCAGGCGCTTACATTCTGGGAAGCGCATTGGGTATAGGACACTTCAGAGATCCGCAAGGGCTTTTTATCCGTGACAATCGTATCTATATTTGCGATTCCGGAAACAACCGCATTATAAAAATTGAAGTGCAGGAAAACGGCGAATATCATGTAGCGGAAACAGTTTCTTCCGTAATAATTAACGGAGAGGAATCTTCTTTTAATTATCCAATGGATATTTTTGAAAATAGAAACGGTGATCTTTATATAGCCGACACAAATAATAACCGTGTATTGAAACTTGATTTTAATTGGAATTTTATTTCCACAGTTGAAAAACCGGATGATGAAAGTTTAGGGGATTTTACAGATTTCCTTCCTGTTAAATTAGTCGTAGATTTTGCAAACCGTCTTTTTATTCAAGCGCGTAATGTTAATAAAGGGCTTATGGAATTTGACAGCAGAGGCGAGTTCTCCGGTTATATGGGAGCGAATAAAGTTTCTGTAAATATCATTGACTATGTATGGAAACTTCTTTCTACGCAAGCGCAAAAAGAGCGAATGGATCTGTTCATTCCCACAGAATACAGTAATGTCGCGATGGATAAAGACGGGTTTATTTACGCATCTAATTCAACAGGTCAAACAGAACCTGTAAGACGGCTTAATGCGATGGGGCAGGATATTTTAATCCGCAATGGATATGAAAAGCCGGTCGGCGATTTAGTTGTCGGTAATGCAGGCGGAATAGCAGGCCGTTCACGTTTTATAGATGTAGTCGCTTTTGATAACGACTCTTATGCCTGTTTTGACAGAACTCGCGGACGCATTTTTATGTATGACTTTCAGGGAAATCTTTTATATGCATTCGGCGGTGTCGGTAACCGCGAAGGCTCTTTTCTTCAGCCTACCGCTTTGGACAGAATGGGCTATTCTTTATTTGCCCTTGATTCAAGAGCGGGCGCTCTTACACGTTTTGATCTGACAGGGTACGGGGCTATGATTAACAAAGCGTTAGATGAATACAAAGCAGGACGCTATGAATCTTCTGCGGTAGTATGGGAAGAAGTTTTAAAAATGAACGGAAATTATGACCTTGCTTATATCGGGATTGGACGTGCAGCTCTCAGACAAGGTGAATATCAAAAAGCAATGAGATATTACAAACTTAAACATTACCGCGAAGGTTACGGGAAGGCATTCCAGCTGTACCGTAAAGTATGGACAGAAGAAAATCTCTGGAAGATACTTTTAATTTCTGGAATTGTTATTTTTACTCCGCTGATTGTCAGGAAATCAATTAAGCTTTACAAGGAGATCAAAGAAGCATGAGATACCTTTTGCAAAAACCCTGGTGGGAGCATCTTGGAAAAACTCTTAGATATTCGTTGTATGTTATTACACATCCGCTTGACGGCTTTTGGGATTTAACACATGAAAAACGCGGCTCTTTAGGGGCTGCAAATGTAATTATTGCATTAGCGGTTATTGTAGAAGTATTGCGTTTAACGCTAACAAATTTCCAGTTTGTTACAATTAACATGGAATATTTTAATTCAATTATTGTCGCTTTGCGGATTCTTTTACCTGTAGGATTATGGACTGTTGCAAATTGGAGTCTTACAACTCTTATGGACGGCAAAGGGCGAATGTTGGAAATTTATATGTCTGTTTGTTATGCGCTAACTCCGTATGTAATTATTAATGCAATATTGATTGTTTTAAGCCAATTTATAACTTTTGAAGAAGGTGCGGTTTATTGGGTGCTTGCAGGTTTTGCAGCGATTTGGACAGGTTTATTAATACTTTCTGCAATGATGATGATACATGATTACAGCCTTATTAAAACAATTTTATCAAGTTTACTTACAGTTGTCGGAATGGGGGTAATGGTATTTATTTTTGTAATATTTTTCAGTCTTATAAGCGATGCTGTTGCATACTTTGTATCGCTGTATAAAGAAATTATGTTCAGGTTGATATAGGAGGCAGCGGTGAAAAAGACACAAACGAAATTTGTTGCTTTGTTGATATTAATTTTTCTTTCTCTATTCGTTGCTGTTTCCTGTAATCCAAGATCATCCAGACCAAGACCGGTTTTGATTTATGAATCTCTTCAAAACGAAGCAGAGGCGGATGATGTTGTTATAGAAAATGAATATTTATTATTACGCTTTTTGCCTGCTACTGCAGAAATTATTCTTACAGACAAAGCAACCGGTGTTGAATGGCGTTCTAATCCTGTCTCTCCTGAAGAAGATATGTTAGCGGATGTCATAACAAGACAG
Organism: Treponema sp.; assembly: GCA_009787695.1. Lineage (GTDB taxonomy): Bacteria > Spirochaetota > Spirochaetia > Treponematales > Breznakiellaceae > WQXQ01. Next base: position 9,694 of record WQSW01000040.1, on the reverse strand, counting down.
CTTATGGAATCTCAGTTTTCTATTGATTATGCAGATAACTCCGGTATTGGTATGACTTTACATTCCGGTCTTTACAGCGTGCAGCGCGAAGCATATGAATACGAAATTGTAGACGGTGTTCTTGAAGTTCGCTATACAGTCGGCGATCTTGCACGCAGTTACCGTATACCGCCTGCGATGGAAGAAAACAGAATGAATGCTTTTTTGGATCTTATGGAATGGGAAGAACGCGGAATTGTTGAAACCACATACCGTCTATATGATATAAACAACCTTCGCATGAGCGATGATAGAAATCAGCTTTTAACCGATTATCCTGATTTAAAAGATGTTAAATTATGGGTGTTACGTGCCGCTTCTCCCGATTACATGAAAGAAATAGCAGAAGAAAGTTTTAAACAAGTCGGTTACACAATGGAAGATTATGTTGAAGATTCTTTGCGTTATGAGGTAAAAGGCGAATCTGTACGACCTGCATTCAGCATGACGTTACGCTACATTCTTGACGGAAAATCTTTAGTGGTAAACCTGCCGTTTGATAAAATAGGATATCGTCCCGCTTATTCACTGACCCAATTAGCGCTCTTGCCTTTTATGGGTTCAGGCAATACGGAAGACCGCGGATATATGTTAGTGCCGGACGGCAGCGGTGCGCTTATCAATTTTAATAATGGAAAGCAAAATCAGCTTCCTTATAGTATTAACATTTACGGTTGGGATGAAGCGATGCCGCGAGACGCTGTTATAAGCGATAACAAAGCATTATTCCCGGCATTCGGTATTCATAAAAACGGCGCGTCTCTCTTTTGCATCATAGAAGAAGGTTCTGCTTATGCCAGTGTACGCGCAGATGTATCAGGCAGGAATTGTTCATGGAACAGGGTATACCCTATATTCGATATGGTTCACGGTGCAATGATGGATATAGCAGAACGCAACCAGCGGGCTGTTTATCTTTATGAAGCAACCCTTCCTGCAGGAGAAAGCATAACATTACGTTATACGCCATGCGCCGAACCCGGTTATATAGGAATGGCAAATGAATACCGTTCATGGCTTTTGGAAAAATATCCTATCCTTAAATCAAGACGTGTAACAGGCGGTATTCCGATAGCTGTAGAAATTATCGGCGCTGTTAATAAAACTCAGCATCGTCTTGGACTTCCTCTGGACCTTCCGCTGAAATTAACCTCTTATAAAGAAACCGAAGCGATAGTAAAAGATTTTGTTGATTATGGCTGGAAAAATGTACACGTAAAAATGAACGGATGGTTTAACAGAAGCGTTGATCACACAGTGCCGTCTAAAATTAAATTAATCAGCGAACTTGGCAGCAGCAGAAGTTTTAAAAATATCATAGCTACTGCAGAAAAAAACAATTATGAAGTTTATCCCGAAGTTGATTTTGTTTTTATGAGAGATGTAGGATGGTTCAGCGGATTTAATCTTTATAGAGATGCCGCCCGATATGTAAACCGTGAACGCGTACAGCGTTATCCGTATAGTTTTATTTGGTTTGGAGAGCGGACACAATGGGGAAAGATAAACTATCTTGCCCGTCCTGCCGCAACCTTTAAATTAATAAATAATTTTATAACGAAAGCGGAAAAATTAAATATTAAAAACATTGCATTTAGAAATATGGGTTCAAGATTAGCAGGCGATTATCATGAAAGACGGCATGTCAGCAGAGAAGCTTCGATGAAAATGCGTCAGAAAGAGTATGAACGATTGCATCAAGCGGGGAAAGGAATTCTTGTTCATACCGGATATGATTATTCAATACCTTGGGCTTCTATAATTACAGATATGATTCTTGACGATCAAAGTTTTGGTATAACAGATACATCAGTACCTTTCCTTCCGATTGTTATTAGAGGTTATGTTCCTTATACAGGCAGAGCGATTAACCTTGCAGAAGATTATACTTTAAACTTATTAAAAACAATTGAATGCGGAGCCGGATTATATTTTAGTTTTATGATGGAAGAAACCGCAGAACTGCAAGAAACAAAGTTCAGGCAATTTTATGCTAATGAATATAATAAATGGGTTGGAGATGCTGATAAATTATACAAAAAATTTAATGAAGATTTCGGACATCTTTATAATCAATCAATTGTAAACCATGAAATAATAACAAACGGTCTGACAGTAACTGAATATAAAGACGGAACAAGAGTTGTTGTTAATGCAAGCGATACAGATCATGAATATAACGGCAATAGAATTAATTCAAATAGTTATATTGTGCTAAAGCAAAGGTAGGGGGAATAATGTATTTTATCAAAAAAGATAATAAGTTATCGTTAACTCTTGAAGGAAAAAATGCGGTAACAGGTTATTTATTTTTACTTCCGTTTATTATCGGATTTATTTCTTTTATGTTTTTTCCTATTATTGAATCACTTCAGATGGTTTTCAGCGATGTTAGGATTGATACAGAAAAGCAAGGGTTTTCCATGCAATTTGTCGGTTTAGCAAATGTAATCAGAGTTGTTGCAATAGATCCGGAATTTAACAGGTTTCTTGTCGAAGAAATAGGTCGTATGCTCCTGATAGTTCCTGCTATCATTATTTTCAGTTTGTTTGTCGCGTTAATTTTAAATCAGGAATTTAAAGCAAGAGGTTTTGTCCGTGCAATTTTCTTTTTACCGGTAATTCTTTCTTCCGGTGTTATGATAGGACTTGAAACTAACAATTCACTTTTAAACAGCATGGCAGATATTATAAAAGAAGGTAACTTGATGAAATCATCGGTTACAAAAGTTCTGGAAGATATCCTTGTTGCAGAAGGAGCTGCAAGCGATTTTATGGGATATATTTTCCGAATTATAAATCAGATTTACGATATTGCTATGGCTTCAGGTATTCAAATCATTATTTTCTTATCCGCACTTCAAACAATTCCGCCGAGTATGTTTGAAGCTGCAAAGATTGAAGGTGCTACAGCATGGGAATGTTTCTGGAAAATAACATTCCCAATGGTTAGTTCTTTAATCCTTGTTAATATTGTTTACAGCGTTGTGGATTACTTTATCAGAACAGATAACCGCGTTATGGCAAAAATAAATTTAACAACATTAAGAATGTTGAATTTTAGTTTTGGAACAGCAATGGCATGGGTTTACTTCCTTGCTGTAATATCAATAATTGGTATTGCAATGGCAATAATTTCCAAGAGGGTATACTACTATGAGTGATGATATTTATACCGACAAAGAACGAACCGCAAATTGGGGTAACATTTCACGTAATTACCATCAAAAGAAAAAAGCTGGGGAAATTATATTTAAAATTTGCCGTACCATTCTTCTTTTTGGAATGTGCTTTTTAATTATTCAGCCGTTGTTAGATAAATTAAGCGTTAGTTTTATGGCAGAACAAGATTTATACGACAGTACGGTTATAAGTATTCCGCGAAATTTTACAACAGGAAATTACAGAGTAGCCGCACAATTAATTAATTATTGGCCTGCTCTTTTTGAAACATTTTTAATTGTTACAATCAGTTCGCTTTTACAAATAGCGGCTTGCACTCTTGCAGCTTATGGTTTTGCAAGATATAAGTTCCCGCTTAGAGGGTTTTGGTTCTTCTGCGTTATGCTGATAATTGTAGTCCCGCCGCAAACTATCATGGCTTCGCTTTATTTAAATTTCCACTTCTTTGATATATTCGGATTATTCCGTTTGATAACAGGCGAACCCATCAATCTATTAAACAGTGTTTGGGGATTTTGGCTGCTTTCTGCTACGGGCATGGGTTTAAAAAGCGGTTTATATATTTTTATGTTAAGGCAATATTTTAGAGGAATGCCGAAAGAACTTGAAGAAGCGGCATGGGTTGACGGATGCGGTAAATTTAAAACATTTATCCAAATTATGCTTCCAGATGCAACCCCGATGCTTACATCATGTTTCTTATTTTCCTTTGTATGGCAATGGACAGATTCATTTTTCACATCATTGTTCCTAACCAATTATAGAATGTTATCCTCCGGTCTTGGGTCTATTGCCGAAAGAGTTACCCAATGGTGGGCGGCGACGAATTCTTTATCAGGTGTTGGTGTTGCTTCAACGGCTCCAATCGGCTATGTTCAGGCGATGATAGCGACAGGTATGCTTATGTGCCTTTGTCCGCTTATTATCCTGTATTTAATAGCACAAAAGGCGTTTGTTGAATCTTTGAGCCAGACCGGTATAAAGATGTAACCCAAAGGGTGTTTTTTGGGTTTTTGTTATAGGTTTCAATGCGAAGACCGCGTTGCGGTTAGCCACGAAGTGGCACGTTTCTTAGGAAACGAAAGCGCTTGAGATAATAAATTATTGGAGGAAGAAGATGAAGAAAATTTTGATTGTATGTCTTTTACTCACGGTTATGTTCTGCAGTGTTGTTTCTGTATTCGCACAAGCGGTGCCCAACGCCCCTAATGCGGTTAGAAATACACTTAGAGGAATGGACATTATAATCGGGAACTGGTGGTCAAATTATAATACTGATTCGTATAGACCCAGAAGCGATTATGAAGAAAGACAACTAGATTACAGAAAAAGGTTGGTTGCACAATACAACTTTAAAATGCAAGAAAAAAATATTGCCAGTTGGAACGAAGCTGCACAAATTGCCGCTACTTCAATTATGGCAGGAAGACCGGCCGCTACTGTATTTGTATTACAGCCGGACTGGGCGCTTGCTCTATTTCGCCAGAATTTGATCTATCCTGTAGGAAGCCGCAACCCTGAAAGAAATTTCTGGACTAATACAACACCGGTTGAATGGAACAGCTCTGTAACAAATGCTTTTAAATTTAAAACCGGACGTAACGATCAGGCTTATGCTTTTGCTGCAGGTTACGGCGGAAGCCAGCACGCAGCTGTTTTATTCTTTAATAAGAGACTCTTTAGAGAAGCCGGTCTTGATCCTAACTTGCTTTATGATCTTCAAAAAGCGGGAACATGGACATGGGACAAATTCCTTGAAGTTTCTAAACAACTTACAAGAGACATAAATAATGACGGTATCCCCGATGTTTATGCAATGCCGGCAGACCTCTCAACCGAAATTCTTGATGCCCTTGTTTCAAGTAACGGAGCAATGTATGTCAATAAAAATTCAAGAACAAATTTGCTTGAGAATGTTACAAACACTCCTGCGTTTATAGAAGCTGTTAGTTTCTATATGAGACTAAGAGACGAAGGAATAATGAAACCGAAACCGGCAGGACAAAACACACCGTGGAACTGGCACATTCCTGAATTCAATGACGGAAGAGTTGCTATGCGTATCGATCAGCAATATTTAGCAACCAACGATCTTCGCAACATGAAAGATGAATGGGGTATGGTACTTCCTCCTAGGGGTCCAAGATCCAGAAACTATGTTGTATTTAATGATGAAAACGTAATGGTAATTCCTGCAAAGGGATATACTGATGCACAAGTTGATGCAATTCTTTGGGCAGTCAGATCATGGGTAACCCCTGTTGATGAAAACTGGAGACTTGCAGCATATCCTGACTATAGAGACAGAAGAGCTGTAGATGAGACTATGGCATTAATCAGAGATCAATCATTGTGGCAATGGAAATATCACCTCCATGTTCCGGGTCTTAACAGAGGCGCTATCGCTTGGGAAATCTGGCATCATGACGGTGAACCGGCACAGTTAATTGAAGCTGTATCACAGTCATGGAATAATCTTATTCTTGACGCTAACGGTCTATAATAAAATTTTGTTTGTGTAAATGTCTGACCGTTTTAAAGCGGTCAGACATTATTTTGTAAAATTATGAATGTAAAAATAATTAACGGATATAGTTTACCGAATATTCCCTGGGAAGAAAGACCCGTCATAAGCGATCCTAAAAAGGAGCGCGTTTCTTTAGAGACACCGATGTGGCGGTATTCTAAAAACCCGATTATTCCAAGAGACTTAACTTTAAGGTCTAACAGCATTTTTAACAGCGCGGTAGTGCCTTTTAAGAATGAGTTTGCAGGAGTCTTCCGCTGTGATGATACATCGCGTCACATGGATATAAATGCCGGAAGAAGCAAGGACGGTATCAATTGGGTAATTGATGATGAACCTATCAAGTTTATTAAAGAAAACCCTGACATACCCGATTCCGATTACAAATATGATCCCCGCGTAATTTTTATAGAAGACCGTTATTATTTAATTTGGTGTAACGGTTATCATGGTCCTTGTCTCGGCTTGGGCTATACTTATGATTTTGAAAAATTTTATCAAATGGAAAATGCGATGATGCCGTTTAACCGCAACGGCGCGCTCTTCCCCCGCAAAATAGGGAACAACTATGCAATGTACAGCCGCCCCAGCGATTCGGGACACACCCCTTTCGGCGATATTATTTATTCAGAAAGCCCTGATTTAATTTACTGGGGAAAACACCGTCATGTAATGGCACCCTCCGGCGGCTGGCAAAGCACAAAAATAGGAGCCGGTCCCTGCCCGATTGAAACTTCAGAAGGTTGGCTTGTGTTTTATCACGGTGTATTAACAAGCTGCAATGGTTTTGTTTATTCCTTCAGCGCCGCATTAATGGACTTGGAAAAACCTTGGAAAGTAATCGCCCGCCCCCGCCCGTATATTATTAACCCGCGTGAAATCTACGAACTGGCAGGAGATGTCCCCAACGTCACCTTCCCCGTCGCCGCTCTTGTAGACAAAGAAACAGGCAGAATCGCAATCTATTACGGCTGCGCCGATACAGTGACAGGTTTAGTCTTTGGCAAGATTGATGAGATTGTTGATTGGGTTTTGGCACATCAAACATGAATGATGTAGAATAATTTGGTGACTGCAGTGGGTGATTTGTTAAATTTCTAAAAAAATCCTTGTTAAACAAGCAATATTAATGCTATATTAATGTGTAGGAGAAATTAATGGCAGCCTGTAAAGTAAAGCCCGTTCAACCGACGGAGATAAAAGACAGAAAAATACTTCACGATGTAATTGCGGAGATCCGCCGCAAACCGACAGCGGCAGCCAAAAAGCGCCATAAGGAACAAGAAGAAGACCTCATGAGGCTTCTTAAAAAATGAAATCCCGTATTGCTATAAGCCATAAAAACGGCAGTACATTATTCTATTTCGATCAACTGGAATGTAACACAAAATTAAATAGTTTTTCATGCGTTATTGATGAATATAATAATTACCTTTATGAAGAGGCTCTCCGTTCTCAAAACGATCATATTGCTCTGACATGGCTGCTTTGTGAAAGAAAAAGCAAAGAAATAATTTCCTATATGTCTCTAATTGCAGATGCCATAAAATTATCTGCAACCGAGAAAGAACTGCACAACCTTAATTATCCGTTTAAAACAATACCGGCAATAAAAATAGCAAAACTTGCAGTCTCACAATTAGCGCAAATCAAATACAAAGGAATTGGAACATATATGATTGATAAAGCTTCAGGACTCGCCAGAATTTGCAACCGCCAGCTTTTAGCCGCCCGTTTCTTAACTGTAGATGCTGACATCGAACATGATGAAGGAGTTTTAGCCTTTTATCAGAAAAACGGATTTATTCCAAATGTTGAATTATTAAATAAGAACCGTAAAACGATAAGTATGAGAAAAGATATTTATCAGTAAGGGGTTCGAGCATTAAAATCCCTTTTTAAAAAGATAACATAAAAACATTTGTTCCGCTTAATCGTATCTATGATGTTAAATTTGTTGCTTATTACCATTTATAACCTAAACCGATTCCATATCTAATACTAATACTTGTAAATTTATCGTATTCTTCTTTACTATTGGTGATGGTGGTGCGATCCCCTTCTATTATTATTGGAACGCCAAAAAACGCATTAAAAAATATTCCTTTTGCTTTTTTGCCAAGTTGTAATCCGACAGCAGGATATACCATAAATCCAAAAGTGGAACCAGAACCAAAACCAGAATCATAATTTCCACCATATCCAGCACCAATTTCAAGAAAGAAAATAGAATTACCTGGAAAAAATCGAAATGTTGCTAATAAACCGCCGTCAAGTATAAATGAACTTCTTTCGACAAACATAGCGTCATTCATCTGTAAGAAAAACATTAAACCTAAGTTGAAAGTAGTACTTAAACTTCTTTCATAACGTATACCAAAGCCTATTATGCTTCCTTCAATAGAAATCCAATTTTTTGGAGGTGGAATTATTATTATTGAAACATCTGCTGTTCCGTTTTTTTGGTTATCAAAAACTGAAGTTGCTTGTACTGTTATTTTTGTACCGGTTTCGTTAGAAGCAACGGAAAGAATCCCATTGTTACTGATGGTTGTTTTTGAACTTGATGCTCCTGTAACCGACCATGTAACATTTTGCGGCGGCTCTTCGTCTCCTGATACAACGGCATTAAAGTTATATTTTTTTCCATTTACAACAGAAACTGTTTCGGGGTTTACAATTACCTCTGTTACTCTTGCTGTTCGTATGGATACTGTTGCTGTTCCGCTAATTTTTGGATTAATAACAGAGGTTGCCTTAATTGTAAGAGTTGTTCTGGTTTCATCGGGAGCTACTGTCAGTAAACCGTTATTATTAATATTTGTGTTTTCATTTGATGAGTCAACTGTCCAAGTAACTCTTTGATCAAAATTACCACTTCCAACAATTGTAACATTGAAATTTTGAATCCAGCCTCTTGCGACACTGGCTTCTGCAGGTATTATTGAGATTTCTGTTTCTAACGCCGGTGATGTTACAGAAGAAGTTGTTTGTGCAGAACCGGAAAGCAGGTTGCGAAGATCGCCGAAATTACGTTGATTAAAACGCTGATCGTTTCGGAGATCAACTTGCGTTGAATATTGATATTTTTCTTCCGTGTTACTTGTGTTAACAACATTAAAAATTAATCTATATTCACTACCAGCAAGCTGAACAGTTCCGGTTATAAGATATTGAACTCCCATTAACTGCCCGATTGATTGCGCTGATTCAGCGTTTAACGTACCTGTATTATCAAAACGCAGATTTGCTTCAATACTTTGCTTTTGATTTTCTTTGGGTCTTGACGGAACAACCCTGCGGTTTCTTAATATTGCGCCGTTAAGTTCATTCAAAATATATTCATTAAAATTTGATGAATTAGAACTAAAATAAATAATTCCTGCTGTGGAATTTACCGGTAATTCCCTGCTGATTCTTGCAGCAGAAATTAATATTGCTTCATCAATCATTTGTGCAAATAGAACTGTTGAACAAAAAACTAACCCAATAAAAAACAAGAAAAATTTAAATTTCATTTATATTCTCCGAATGAATGATGATTATTTATATTTAATTGCAGTACCGCGCATTACCCATGTTGATATTTCAGAACGGGAAATAAGAAAGAAAAACATTGTTGTTTTTATAGTTGACTTCTGATCTACCATAATATCAATTACAAAATCACAATCAGGATAGATATTCCTTGCCGCTCTGAGCAGTTCTATGTATCCGATACGTTCTTCGCTTTCATAAATAATTTCACCCAAAATTTCAAATTCGGTGTTTGTATTATTTGCATAAAAACGCGGTTCTGTAGTGACGACTGTTGTTGTACATGCTGTAATAAGCAAGAAAACAAAAAGAGTCATACCTAAATAAAAGACTTTTTTCATAGGTTCCTTCCTGAGATTTAATATTGTTAATGATTTTTTCTTATTTTTGTTTAAAGAAATGGGGGGG
>WQSW01000039.1 GCA_009787695.1 Treponema sp. | reverse complement strand
GGGGGGGGGGATACTTATTTCTTTTTCTGTGTCAAAACAATAAATTGTCATTATATCTTTACTCCTAAAAAATACTTTGTTCTTCCAGACATTCTCAGCTCCCAATTTTCAAACACTTCTATGATTTCAATTTTTTCTCATACAAGATAGAAAAATATAACACTGAAATTTCAAGTTGTCATGAGTAGTTTACGCACGAAACGCCAAATAACATACAATATTTTGGAATACAATTGTATAAAATACGAGAATTTTTTAAATTTAAAAAATTTTTATCGCCAAGACGCTAAGGTTCGCCAAGAACGCTAAGTTTTCACACCTGTTTTATTTTTTATTTCTGTTGATCTTTTTTTCAAAAAATGCTATATTAATGTATAGGAGAATTAAAATGGGAGTTAAGGTAAAACCTGTTCAATCAACAGAGATAAAGGATAAAAAAATCGCTCTCGAAGTAATTTCCCAGATTCGAAAACCAATACCGGCATCAGTATATAAAAGATTAAAAAGGAACGCAGAATACATTGACAAAGTGTTCCAGAAATGAGCAAAAGAATAATTATAAATCCGAAAAACGCAGTTAATTATTTTTATTTTCAAGAATTTTCACCTTCTGTTGTTTGCACCGGTTTTGATTGCGGAATAATTGAATATAATGATTATCTTTTAAATGATGCCTTGCGTTCTGCAGATGATCATATAGCATTTACATGGCTGCTTACAGAACGAGCAACTGAAAAAGTCACCGCATATATGTCATTAATTATGGATTCAATAAAATTGTCTTTTTCAGAAAAAGAACTTCATAATCTTAATTATCCGTTTAAAACAATACCTTCAATGAAAATTGCAAAACTCGCAGTAGATATCAATTTCTCAAAAAAGTATAAGGGTATTGGAACATTTATGATTGACAGTGCTGAACGAATAGCATGGGCATGTAATAACCAATATTGCGCCGCCCGTTTCCTTACCGTAGATGCCGACATTGAACACGACGAAGGTGTTCTCGCTTTTTATGAGAAAAACGGTTTTATTCCAAATGCTGAACTTTTTAATAAAAACCGTAAAACAATCAGCATGAGAAGAGATATATTTCAATGAGGTTATTTAGCTACAAATCCCGCAGCTCTGCTCTTGTTTTCACGCCTGTTTTATCGTAAATGCAGGAAAGGATATTCTCTACAGTGCGCCGGCTTAGACCAAGACGTTCTGCTATCATTTTGTTTGGATACCCGCTTTTTATCATGGCGAATATTTCCATTTCGCGTTTTGAAAGAAGACTCAGAATATCTGCAACTTCATCTAATTTTGATTGTACGCAATCGTCAATATAATTGATTCCGGAAAGCGCATTGATTAGAGCGTTTTCCAACTCTGACACACTTCTGCGTTTGCACATATAAACATTTACACCTTTACTTATTGCAGCACTCACATATACAAAGTCATCATACGAAGTATAAACCGCTGTAATCGGTTTCTTTTTATTGTTTGCCTGAAGCCATGGGATAATATTTAAACCAAGCCCGTCTTCAAGCTGGATATCAAGAAGTAATATATCAGATGCAGTTTCAGATAACAGCTCTTTTGCATTTTCCAGGCTGGAAGCTGTTCCTGTTATGCGCCATTTGCCTGTTTTTTCAAAATAAGAGACTAACCCTTCTTTCACAATCGGATGATCTTCAACAATGATGATACTTGCACAGACTGAGTTTTTAAAATCTTTTTGTATTGTTTTATCCAATTGCAGACTCCGTAATTAATTCAATTCTGACCATAAGACCGTTTTCGCTTTCGCTGATAAAATTAAGTTTCGCTCCGATTATTTCCGCTCTTTGACGCAGGCTTCTTATACCAAGCCCGTTTTTATATCCGTTATTTTTTTCTAAACCTACTCCTTCATCAGAAATACAAATTAAAATATTGCCGTTTGCATTCCGCCTGACTACAAATGATGCATTCTTTGTTTTGGAATGTTTCTCTATATTGTTAAATGATTCTTGAACCATGCGGAAAAGATGAAGCTGGTTTTCCGCGCAAATGAGCGAAAAATCAATCTCATCATCAATCGAATATGCACATTCAATTCCTGTCCGTTTTGCAAACTGAACACAAAAGTGCAAAAGCGCATCTTTTAAATAAAGACATGAAAAATCAGGGGGCATTAAATTAACACAGATAGACCTTATTTGATTTGAAACTTCAATATCATGCACATTGGGAAGAATTGTATCGTGCAGTTCTCTGGAAATTCTCCTGCGTTCGGTTTCAAGCCCTTCTATCATCAAGTAAGAAAATTCGCGGCTTAATTTTTCCTGCTCGCGTGTTTTTTGTATTGATAAATAAAGATAGCACAGCAATAGCATGAGGACAGTATTAAAAATAAAGAAAAGCCAGACAAGAAGAATATAGGTTTCTATTCCGCCCGATAAGGTAGCACTATCAATCATTAGTAAAATATTATATATTTACTGAGATATGCGCAAGATAATAAGTATTATCGTTCTATGCCTTACAGGCGTTTTTTTAAATATGATTATTTACAGATTATTTAATATGCTCGGCATTCCTTTATATGCTGATACCATTGCAACGATTGCCGTAACTTTCACAGGAGGTCTTTTGTGCGGAGTTTTATGCGGCGCGCTTACTAACATTATCGCTCATTCAATTAATTTCTGGAGCTGGGCAGGTTATTTATTTGCGCTTTGCAATATAGCTACAGCATTTATTACATGGATGTTTTGCAGATTCTTCCCCAATCAAATGAATCTTACNGGAAAAAAAGCGCAAACGGATACTCTATCCTTGCCGCANCAAAGTAATAAACTAAGCGGTGTAATGGACAGAATAGTAATTTTAAGCCTGCTGTCATTCGCGCTGTGCATTGCNATGAGCATTTTAGGCGGANTTATTTCTACTATCATTGTTACAATTACCCCCCCTCTCGGTGACAGATCAGACCTTCCCGGCATACTTTCCGCCACCATGTTCACAAAGCAAGTGCCTCTTATTTTAAAAGAAATACTTTCGCGCATCCCGATTAACAGCATAGACAGATTGATCTCGGCTTTCGGCGGTTACGGAATTGCATTGGGGATTAGGGCTTTATTGATAAGGATTAACTGAAGATTTTAATATAACCGCTTCAGAGTGTTTCCCGTACAAATGCGTTATTTATTACATCATCATTTTTTAAAACATTATATGTTTTTCGAGAAAGTAAAATTTCAGGGTAATTCAATTCTAAAAGCTCTCCAGCGTTGTTGTAATTTCTGTTAACATACAATCTTTAACAATAAGTTTACCATTGTTTCTGGATAGTATAAAAATGTTTTCTGGTTCATCATAATTATAATCAATAACAAAATCAATATCTTTAAAATTAAGTCTTGCTTTCACCGCTTTTTCTTGTAAGGTTAACCTTAAGTTTTTTATTGAATCAAGTTTTTCTAATACTTTAATAAACGGTTCAATTTTTGATATATCAAAATTAATATTTCCATTAATTGATTTATATCTTTTTATTGCATCAAGAAGGATTTCATTTTCAAATATTTCTTTATTGTTAGTCGATATATTTTGTGTTTTAATTAATTCGTTATTTGAATTTAATGTCAGCGAGAATGGAATCCCTCCCCGCATTACAGATTGTCTTAAGAATAGATTTATCGCTTCTGACATGGTCATACCAAGCTGCTCAAAAAGCGCAGAAGAGGCGGTTTTTATATTTTCATCAGTTCTTACTTGTATTGTGGGCATATAAACCTCTATACTAAAATATATAATAAATTTCCGTATCTGTCAATACATTGTAGTTACAATAGAAGGTTGTATTTTTTATATTAATATCATACCTTTATTTATAATATAACACAAATAAATCCCAACATGAAAAAATATAAAAATAAGTGTTAATATTTCAGAGTTTTTGCCGAATATAGTAATGTCAGAAATATACAGTTTAAAAATAAACATAAACTTATCTGACAAGCAGCAGCATGGACGCTTCTGCCCCATAGTATCAAGGAGGATCAAATGATCATCAATCACAACCTCAGCGCAATGTTCGCTGACAGGTCACTCAAGGTAACTCAAGTTTACCTCACCAAAAACATGGAGAAACTCTCCTCGGGTCTTCGGATCAACAGAGCCGGCGACGATGCATCAGGTCTTGCTGTTTCAGAAAAATTACGCAGTCAGATTAGAGGTCTTAATCAAGCTTCAACCAACGCGCAGAACGGTATCTCTTTTATCCAAGTTTCAGAAGGTTATCTTCAGGAAACACAGGATATCCTGCAGCGCATAAGGGAATTGGCTGTCCAGTCTGCAAACGGTATCTACAGCGAAGAAGACAGAATGTACATCCAAGTTGAAGTATCCGCTCTTGTTGCAGAAGTTGACAGGATTGCAAGCCACGCTCAGTTTAACGGTATGAACATGCTGACAGGGCGCTTCGGCAGACCAATCGGTGAAAATGTCGTAACAGGTTCAATGTGGCTGCATATCGGTGCAAACATGGATCAGAGGACACAGGTTTTCATCGGCACAATGACAGCGAAAGGTTTGGGTATCCGCGAAATGGATGACAGGTTTATCAGCCTTGAAACACCTGATAACGCAAACATGACCATCGGCATTATGGATAGGGCGCTCAAAATGGTCAACAAACAAAGAGCAGACCTTGGCGCTTATCAGAACCGTTTGGAACACGCGGTTCGCGGCTTAGATGTTGGAGCTGAAAATATGCAAGCATCTGAATCGAGAATCAGGGACACCAACATGGCACAGCAAGTGGTCGACTACACAAGAGATCAAATCTTAAGCCAGGCAGGAACAGCAATGTTAGCGCAGGCGAACCAGAGAGCAACATCGGTATTATCATTACTTCAATAAAACATCATTCGTTTAATTAGTAATTAAAAGGTTGATCTGATATGTTTCAGATCAACCTTTTTTTATTGGATTAAAATGCTTGTTTTTCTTTTTGTTTATGATATATTTAAATAAATATTAATGATAAAGGAAGTAACATGAATATCAGAAAATTTGTAGATAAGAAATACGAAAAGATGACTCTTAAGGAACTTGTCAGCGCTCCTGTTGACGCGCTTCAGGGGCTCAGTGAAGGTGATGCTAAATTATTAAAAGAAGCTTTCAATGTAAAAACCATTGCGGATTTAGCTAAACTTAAATATGTTAAATGGGCAAAAGCAATTTGTCTGCTTGCTGAAGGCGAAGAATAACAGTAAAAGCAATGAATATAAATAAATTACTGCAAGAAGAATATCATGATATGTCTTTCAAGGAACTTTCTTCAGCTCCTTTTAATGCAATTAATGGTATTGATGAAGATATTGCAGAACGAATCAGAGCCTCTTTTAAACCTCATTCCCTTTCTAAATTTGTAAATATTGCAGATGCCATAGTCACACTTGCCGAAGGCGAAGTATCAGAAGATAATTGATCTGTTCTCTGTTTTATTTTTATGTTAACATATGATAACCCATGACAAAACTAAACGCCGGGCACATAATTGCAGCTCTTCAGGAAGAAGGTTCAATAGCTAACAGATTACCATCTTACGAACCGCGCCAATCTCAATTAGACCTTCTTGATTTAATTATCCGCGCTTTTAACGAAGACGCTCTTTGCATGGCAGAAGCGGGGACAGGTGTCGGCAAATCATTTGCGTATCTTCTGCCTGCGATGCACTTTGCACTTGCAAATAAAGAAAAGGTTGTAATTTCTACTGCTACCATTACCTTGCAGCAGCAGCTATACGAAAAAGATATCCCGCTTGTTGCAAGTGCGATTGGCGAAAAAGTAAAAGCTGTTCTTATGAAAGGAAGAGGCAACTATCTTTGCCTTCGCCGCCTTGAAGATGTTTTAAACGAGCCGCCGTTAGTTGATGATGAATACGATGAAGTAAAAAAAATAAATGAATGGGCGCAAAAAAATACTACAGGCTGTAAATCCGATCTTTCTTTTTTGCCTTCCGATTTTGTTTGGTCATCCATCTGCTCTGAGTCTGATTTATGTTTGGGTATTCATTGCCCTTACAAAGAACAGTGTTTTATTCTTGCGTTACGCAAAACTGCCCAATCTGCTGATATTATCGTAGTGAATCATCATCTGCTTTTCGCAGATTTAGCGGCGCGCTATCAAGGGGCAGGTTATGAAAACTCTGTTGTGCTTCCTCCTTTTAACAGGCTTATTATTGACGAGGCGCACACTATAGAAAATGCCGCAACTTCTTTCTTCTCCGCTGAGTTCGGGCGCACAGGTATAGTTAAACAGTTGGGGAAACTTTATCACAGACGCAGGGGAAATAACCGCGGGCTTTTAATAAGATTAATCTCCCTTCTCCCTTCAAGCGCTGATCCCTTAGATGAAATGGCAGACGCAATTGAAAAAATCCGCACACGCGCTGAAGAACTTGATAATTGCGCTTTGGAAATCTGCGGAATGGACGGGCTTTTCAGACTCTCCCCTGCCGCAGATGAATCATTTTTAAAGAAAAATCTCTTTCCTTATTTTAAATCTTTAAATAAAGAAATTAAAAAACTAACAAATATGATCCGCGATTTAACTGAAAATTTTGATGAAGAGCAGGCAAACGATCCTTGCGTTTATGAAATAAAAACAATTATAAAACGCCTTGAAGGTATAACAGAAATTTGCGAAGTATTTTGCAAATATAAAAAACATGAAGATGATATTTTATGGATGGAAAAACACAGAAGCTCAAATAATTCTAATAATTGGGCAGTTTTTACAAGAACCCCTCTTGATTTGGCGCCCATATTAAAAGACAGTGTTTTTGCACCTAACAAAACGGTTGTTTGCGTATCTGCAACATTAGCGCTTAACGATGATTTTTCTTTTTGGGCATCTAACTGCGGAATAGACAGCCTTCCAAAACGCAAAGTGTTATCAGGCTGCTTCCCTTCTCCTTTTCCTTATTCAAGCGCGGTATTGCTTGCCGCTCCCAAAGACGCTCCCCTTCCCGATGAAAACGGCTATCAGGAATTTGTTGACAAGGCTGCAACCGATCTTGCATCTGTTGCAGGCGGATCTGCTTTAGTCCTTTTTACTTCTTATCAATCTTTAACCAGCGCATTTGCGGCTGCAAAAAACGAATTAAACGCTCAGGGGATCCGCTGTCTTAAACAGGGCGATGATGATCGCACCCGTCTTTTGCAAGATTTTTTATCAGATACTAAATCTTGCCTGTTTGCAACAGATTCATTTTGGGAAGGGGTTGACGCACCGGGCGACACACTGCGCCTTGTTATAATCTGCCGCCTGCCTTTCCGCACACCGGGAGACCCCGTCTTTGAAGCGCGAAGAGAGGCGGTGCAAAAAAGAGGCGGCAACCCATTTATGGAACTTTCCCTGCCTCAGGCTGTTATGAAGTTCAAACAGGGCTTCGGGCGGCTTATGAGAAGAAGCGCAGACAGAGGGGTTGTTGCGGTTTTAGACGGCAGATTGCTTAAAAAAACATACGGACAGCTGTTTTTACAAGCATTACCGTCAACTAAAACCAGTTTTGATAATTTCAATAATAATATTAATGATGTAGAAAATTTTCTATATTAGTGATATAATTATTGAAAAATATGTCAGAAATAACAGAAAATAATATAGAAACAGTAAACCCGGAAGAGCATACAGAAACACATTTTGAAAAATTCCTTGTTTTTTCTATCATGGAAAAATTATATTGTTTCCCTTCCCGATTAATCGGAGAAATTGCTCTTTTTGATACGGTATATCCGTTGCCGCTTTTACCTTCTTTTGTTCTCGGAGTTGTCAACAGATACTCGGTTCCTTATGCCTTATTCGACATCGGTCTTTTATTTTATAAAACGCCGCTTTACAGCGAACTTAGAAAAGGCGATGCAGCCGGTGTTTCGCGAAAAAAGGTTTTAATTTTTAAAGACGAAATTGATAAAATCGCAGTTCTAATTGATGACGTAACAGGAATAGCCGATATACAGCAAGAAAATATTTTACCGATAGAAAGAAATGCAGAAATAAATGATATAACAGAAGCAATCAGCGCATCATTTAAATGGAACGATGAAAATGTATTTGTTATTGATATTCAAAAAATTTTAACAATGGTTGGCGGAGAAACATTTTAATGAGGGTTTTTCTTTGTTCTTATAACAATTATTCACTTGCTATCCCTATGGATTTAGTTTCTTCCGTCATGCTTTATAAAAAAAATACCGATAAAATCAGCGCAATATCAGATAACAATAATACTTATATTTCACTTCCTTTGCTTTTAAATTGTAATAATTTAAATATACATCATGGTATAGTATTAAAAAATACATTAGACACAAACGATGAAACTTCCGATGATCAATCTTCTTCGCAAAAAATAAAAAATAAAATAATTTTACTTACTACAGAAATAGAATGTGAAACAGAAATACCAAATGACATTATTTTCCCTATCCAAAAATCAATAAAGAAAATTACTTCTGATATTTATATTTCAAATAATATTCAGTTTTCTGAAATTTTTAACGGTTTATTTTTTAAAGCAGGCAATTTAGTTCTCTTATTAAATCCATTGCCGTTAAATCATTATACAAAAAAGGAGTTAGTATCATGATCAAAACAATTATTGTTGATGACAGCCCTTTAGTTCGTGATATAATCAAGGATTTTTTACAAAGCGAAGGCTCCTTTGAAATAATTGCGGAAGCTGAACACGGGCAAGACGGTGTTGATAAGGCAAAAATTCTTGATCCTGATCTTATCACTATGGACTTTAATATGCCTGTAATGGACGGGCTTACCGCAATTGAAGAAATAAGAAAATTCAGCAATTGCGGCATTGTAATGATAAGCACTCACGATACAGCAAAGATGGCGTATGATGCAACCGTAAAAGGAGCGCATGATTTTTTTGCAAAAGATATTTTTACAACTAACATGAGCGACAGGCAAAGAAGCGATATATTTAACACTTTAAAACAAATAACAAGTATAAAGAAAAAAGCACCCTTACTGAAAGAAAATATAAAAGACTCTTCTAAGGCAATTCAAAAAATAAACTGTATAGTTATCGCCTCTTCTACCGGAGGTCCAATGGCTTTATGCCAGCTCTGTTCAGGACTTCCTGAAAACTTTCCTGTTCCTATTCTAATTGTTCAGCACAATACATCAGGTTTTGATAAGGGATTTGTTCAATGGCTTGACGGTTATTCAAAACTCAGCGTCACTTTGGCAGAAAAAGATATAATTCCTTTTAAAGGTCATGTATACATCGCTCCTACCGATAAGCATTTAATTATCGGAGAAAAAGGAATTGATTTTGATGACAGCGATCCTATTAACAATCAAAAACCTGCTGCGGATATACTTTTTAAAAGTGCATCAGAAAAATATAAAAACGCCATTATCAGTATTGTCCTTACAGGTATGGGAGATGACGGAGCGGCAGGCACTCGTTATGTGAAAGATGCAGGCGGTATAACAATCGCTCAAGATGAATCATCTTCTATGATCTACGGAATGCCTGAGGCTGCTGTAAAAACAGGCTGCATCGATATGATTCTTCCTCTTAATGAAATTGCAAATAAATTAGTATCATTAACTTCTGTAGGTGTATAAATAATGATTGAATATATCGTAGAAAACAAAAAAAATAATGTTTCAGATTCTTCTGATCGTACAGCCTTAACTTCCCCTTTAATCAGTGAAGGCTCTCCTCCTGAAGAAGTACTTTCAAATCCTGCTTTGCTTTTTTTATATTACAGAATAGAACAAATACTGGGTATAAAAGCAGGAACAGATGCACTTATAAAACTAAATGAATTTTTAGAAAAAAAATCAACTTCTACTTTTATAAAAAATCCTTCTGCATATGATTATTTATTAACATCACGCGAGCATATATATAAAATAGCCAAGTTTATTACTGTAAACGAAACTTATTTTTTCAGAGAAGGATGTCACTTTGAATTATTATCATTATTTCTTCCTGATTATTCTAAACTAAAAAGACCTTTGCAAATTTGCTGCGCTGCTGTTTCTATCGGCTGTGAAGCGTACAGTATTGCAATGCTATTGGATTTTTATAATAAAAAAGGCATAGAACTTGAATATTGCATCGATGCTTTTGATATTGATGCAGAGGTAATAGAAATTGCAAAAGAGGGGCGTTACACTGCAAATACATTCCGCACCGATACTTCTTCATGGAGGCATATTCTGGATTCTTATCTTATTCTTGATAATAATACATATGTTGTCCCGCAGATTATCCGCAAAAAAGTAAATTTCTTCCCTCATAATATTATGAGGGGATTAAATAAACATTATGATGTTATTTTCTTTAGAAACTCATTAATTTATTTTACATCAAAAAACAGATTATCTGTTATTAATAATTTATCTGATGCTTTATTTTCTAACGGATTGCTTTTTTTAGGTATATCTGAAACCGCTTCTATAAAACATCCTTTGCTTGCAAGTTGTTTTACAAATAATATTTTTTATTTTCAAAAAATTCCTTCGCCTATACATACTAACATAATAAGACATGAACTTCCCGATCAAATTAATAAGGTATTTACAGAAAGTAAAGAACAAGAACCTGATTTTTTTAATACTTCTATTCCCCAGTCAAAGGAGACGGAAATTCTTGTTAATTGTTCTGAAACAGCCAATGTTTTAAAAAAAGACGAAGGAAAAACAAACGCGCAAAATGTATTGGAGAAAATAAATGAGAGCTCCAATACAGAGACAATATCTTTTTGCGGCAGCAGTTTTGCAGCAGCGGTATCTTATTATTTAAACACAGAAGATTTTAAAAATGCAAATCTTGTTTTAAATATTTTAGAAAAACATAATAAATGCGCTTTAACTTTATTTTTACGTGCAGAATATTATTATCTTACAGGAAATACGGAAAAAGCAGAGAATATATATCAAGAAGTTACTTTTAAAGATAAATTTTTCTGGCCCGCATTTTACCGTATTGCTGTAATTGCATCAGACGGCAATATCACAAGGTTTGAATATAAAATAAATAAAACAATTGACAGCATCGAACTTATGCAAAAAGAAAAAAAGTTTAATCAAGAATATAATTATGAATGTTTTATGGGCGGCTTTTCTCCTGATTATTTTATAAGAATCTTAGAGAACAAATTAGCAGAAAAACGAGGTAATTAATGAATATAAAGAATTTTAAAATAATTGCAAAACTAACCATTAGTGCGGCTGCATTTATTTTACCGCTTGGAATAATGCTTTTTTCCATTATTTCTATCTCTGTTGATTCTATCGAAAAAGATAAAAGAGAATTAAAAGGCTTAAGTGTTATCCGCCCTGCCCTCGCGCTTTTGCATATCATACCTCAATATGTTCAAAGTTCATTTGAAACAAATACTTCTTTAGAAAGGAGTTTTAACCTAAAAGAAAATGCAACTAATTTATTAAACGAACTAATCGATAACTATTATGATTATTTCGGAGAAGAAATAATTTTTATTTCCCCTCAATCGCTTTTAGAAAATTGGAATCATGTTTTAAATACAAGAATTCGCGAGACTGTTGCATGGTCATACAGAGCTTTAATTCAAGACCTGTATAAACTTGTTGTCTACACAGGAGATATTTCAGGGCTTATTACAGACAGCGAAATTGAAAGCGCGTATTTGATTGCGGCAACCATTCAAGAATTGCCTCAAGCGCAGGAAAGAATGGTTATTATGTGGAATTTGCTTAGAATGATAGAGGACGGCGCTTTTACGCAAATGAGAAGAGCAGAACTTTTACGCAACCTTGATTTACTGGTTTATTCCGATAATTTACGTATTCAAAACAGATTTACGACTACGCAAGGATTAAAAATAAATCATAATAACAATGCAGAAACTTTTGAAACACTTTTAAAGGGAATAGTTGACAAAATAGTAAATTTTTCTAACTTTGTAGAAAATGCTCTTTCAGAGCAAAGCATTTCCGAACAGGCTTTACCTGCAATTTATGATGCTGCTAATCAGGCAAACGAGGCTATTTATCTTTTGCAAATTGCTTCTCTTAATAGGTTAGAAGAAGTAATTTTATTAAGAATGAGATTTTATTCAATCCGCTTAACTATTTCTTTAGTTGCTGTTGCTTTATCAACCTTTATTGCATTTTTCCTGATTCTTAATACTACTCATAATATACGCAAATCCACTTTAACTATGAGTGATGTTTTTAAACGTCTTGATGAAAACGATTTATCTGTAAAAATAGAGAACGCATCAAATGATGAACTTGGTGAGTTTATGAAAGCCTTAGATGCTTTCTTGGAAAAATTAAATATCGCTTTCGGAGCATTTACAAAGTCTGCATCAATGGTGACAACTGCCGTAATGGAAATGTCATCATCTTCTATGGAATTAACAGCGACTGCAAATGAACAATCTGCAAGTATTGCAGAAATTGTCAGCACGATGGAAAATAATAAAAACCTTTCCGCACAAGCATCTGAAAAAACCAAAGAAGTTGCAAACATGGCGGGACGTACTCAGGAATTAAGCAGGTACGGAGCTGAATTGCGCGATGCCAATGAAGATATGATGTTCGATATCAGATCGCAAAATGCAAAAATTATCGAGATTATTAAAAATCTTGCCGATATGCTTTCCAGAATTGATGAATCAATCCAATTGATAGATTCAATTGCAGATAACACAAAATTAATCGCGTTTAATGCCGCTTTAGAAGCATCATCATCAGGGGAGGCTGGATTGCGTTTTTCTGTGGTTGCAAGTGAAATAAGACGCTTTGCAGATAATGTCGTTGAATCTGTTGTTGAAATAAAAGAAAAAATCGCCGAATTGCAGGAAGCGTCTCATTCATTAATAAATGAGGCTAATGACGGCACTCTTGCCATTGATACTGGTTATCAAAGAATGGTTGAACAAAAAGAAGTTTTTGAAAACATTGTTGAAGTATCCAAAAATGTTGCAATTAATTCACAGCAAATTTCAAGTTTAAGCAAGCAGCAGGAATTAGCATCTGCACAAGTTTTTTTAACCTTAAAAGAAATTTCTTCCGGTGTTAATCAATTTGTTACAGCAACTAATGTTACATCGGATACAATCAGAAAATTAAATAGTATGTCAGTAGAATTAAAACAAACTCTTTCAAAATATCATACTAATATTGACAGCGGAAATAAATAAGAAGGAAAATATTATGAACTTTAATTTATTAAAAGAAAATATTAATAAAGATGAGTACAACGGAGAAAAACTAATCGGCAATCTTCGTCTTTTGCTTTCATTTATTTATATAGTTAGTTTACCTTTAATTTCTTTGATTAGAAATACAGAAGGATACGGACACACACCTTTTCGTGCACATATTTTTACAACTCTCTTTCTTTTATATTCTATTTATTTGGTTTTTTATCTTCATAAAAATAAATCCATTCATCATATTTTTAAATATGCGGTAGTTTCATTTGATATGATACTTATTAGCGGCTGTATTTGGATTACATGTACATATCCGCTGATATGCCCTCCTGTTATTTATCTTTCAATGCAATCTCAGTTTTATATCATTCTTATTCTGTTCGGCTCTTTCAGATACAGTGCTCCATGCGCTGTGTTTTCCGGAATTTTTGCAGGTCTTTGCTATTTAGTTGTAATTCTTGCAAACGCAAGCGCGCTTAATTTACCTTATATTGCAATCATTGAATCAAATAATATAAATTTTACAATACCTCTTTATAATGAGTTTTTCCGCATTCTTGCAATGGCAGTTGCAGGTTTAATAACAGGTATTGCAAGCAAACGTTCTTTTAAACTTTTTAACAATATGATAGAAACACAAGCAGAGGCTGCTCAAACATCATTAAAAACAATTGAACAAACACGCAATATATCACAAATAATTCAAAAATCAACTGACGAAATATTTTTATCTTCTAAAAATATTTTTTCTACAGCAAATAATCAAGCGGCAACTGTTCAGGAAATTGAAAGCACTATAAATGAAAATACAAAAATTGCAGTTGATATTGCAGAAAAAACATCTAATGTTGCTGCAATATCATCAAAAATGGAAACAAATGTAAATCATGGTTTTAGTATCCTTAAACGCAATATTGATCAGTTAGAAGATATTAAAAACAAGAATGACGGTGTTATATCCGGCATTAATGATTTAGAAAAACAGATTATAAAAATAAGAGATATTATAGAAACAATAAATGCGATTACAGATCAAACAAAAGTTATTGCATTTAACGCCGCTTTAGAGGCTGCAAGTGCAGGTGAACACGGCAAACGTTTTTCGATTGTATCAAGCGAAGTAAACCGCTTAGCAGATGATATTGCATCTCTTACAAAAGAAATCCGCAAACAGGCAGATACTATGCAAAAGTCATCCGCTTCACTTATCGGATCAAGCAATGAAAGTTCAAAAAAAATAACAGAAGGAAATGATTTAATTAAAGAACTTGAATCAATTTTTAATGAAATACATCATGGAGCAGAAGAAACCTCTGCCCAAGCCAAAACTATTACGGTCTCTACTCAAAAACAGCAAAAATCTTCCGAGCAGATAAATATTGCTATCTCTGATATTGCCAAAGGGCTTTCCAATTTTCTTAACTCAACTAAATCCGCTTCATCCTCTGCGGAGGCTCTAATGAAAATGATGCAAGAACTTGGAACAATTTTAACTAACAATAATGGAAACGGAGATAAAACATGAAAATAAAAGTTTCCATTATTCAGGATCAATATGGCAATAGATAAATCAAAATATATTAAAAAATATATTGACGAAGGTCTTGAAAATATCACTATTTCAGAAAATTTACTTTTTGATATAAAAGAAGGCGTTTCTGTAGAAGACGATCTTTCTACTCTCTTGCGTTCTCTTCATACACTAAAAGGTTCTTCTAAAATGCTGGAATTTAACCGTATAGAAGAACTTACCCATTCCATAGAAAGTGTATTTGTCGCTTTCAGAGAGCATCGAATCGGTTTATCAGATAATGCTGTTAAACTTATTCTTGCTTCTCTTGATTTATTAAAAGAAGGTTTGAATACAATAAGCCAAACAAAAGAAGATAATATTAATATTACAGAATATGTTAAAAATCTATATTTACTTGGAGCAAACGAAGAATATATTTTACCTATAGAAAATAATAAAGAACAGTTTACAGCTAATAATATTAGTGAAAATGAAATAGCTGATAACGAACAGTTTTCAGAAGAAAATATAAAATCAACAAAACAAAAAAAAGATATAAAAACAGAAAATATAAGGGTCTCCCTTGAAAAAATAGATAATATTATCAGAAGCATCGCTACTTTGCAGTCTTTAGAAATTCATGCTAAAAGTATTTCGCAGGACAGCGTTGTTCTTAATTTGCTTATAAAAGAAAATTCAAAATTAATCAAAGAAATAATTAAAAACGATCCTGCGTTAGCCGCTAATTTCAGGAAAGTTGAAAGATTAAGCGAAAAGTTATTTTCTTCTTTAAGAAATTACACGCAAGATGCAGGAAATCGAATTAGAGGGGCTTATGATAATGTAATATCGCTTCGCACTCTTCCGATTTCCACAATCTTTGACAGTTATCCGCGCTTTGTTTATCAAACTTCAAGTGAACTTGGAAAAAAAGTAGCTTTAACTATAGAAGGCAAAGAAAACGAAATTGATAAAAATATAATTGAATCATTATCAGAAGTTTTCATGCATATGGTGCGAAACGCAATTGATCACGGGCTTGAAACACCGCATGAACGTGTCAATAAAGGAAAAGAAGAAACAGGCAGACTTTCTATTATATGTTCAAGAGAAAGCGGAAGCATGAAAATCGTCATAAAAGATGACGGAAGAGGAATAGACCTTGAAAAAATAAGAGAAAAAGTAGTAAGGGAAGGATATGTCGCCCAAGCTACTGCCGCTTCATTAACAAAAGAAGACCTTACAAATTATATTTTTCAAAGCGGTTTTTCTACGTCAGGGGCTATCAGTAATATTTCAGGCAGAGGCGTAGGAATGGATGTAGTGCGGGATACCGTTGAAAATTTAAAGGGGAGCATTACAGTAGAAAGCACTTTAGGAGAAGGAACTGTTTTTACAATTATTGTTCCTCTGTCTATCGCAGCTCTTATGGGCTTCCCTATTGAATGCGGAAACATGAAATTTATAATTCCTTCTACATTTGTTGACAATATATTACTTGTTAACCGTCAGGATATTATTACTGTAGTTGATCGTCCGGAAATTAAATACAATAACCGCATTATAAAGATTTTTTATCTCAGCCAAATCCTTAAAATTAAAACTGATATTAATAATCAAAGCGACACTATTTTTGTTGTTATAATACGTTCTTATGATGATGTCGCAGCTCTTGCCGTTGATAATATTGACAGCATGAGGTCTGTTATTCTAAAGAAAATGCCCGTTTTTTTAGAAAACATGAATATTTTTTCCGGGATAGTTTTAAACGAAGATTATGAGATGGTCAGCGTCCTTCATATACCGTCAATAATAAAAATTGCAAAACGCATTAAAACAATTGATATTAAAAAGCAGAATATCGAATCTGAAAAACTTCGTAAATCCATTCTTGTTGTAGATGATTCTCTTCCGACACGGGAAATTGAAAGTGAAATTCTCCAATCCGAAGGATACCTTGTAGATACAGCATCAGACGGAGGGCAAGCTCTAAAGGCTGCAAAATCAAAACATTATGATCTTATCTGCACAGATATAAATATGCCTGTTATGGACGGGTTTATGCTGATAGAAAATTTAAAAAAACATGAAGAACTTTCTAAAATACCTGTTATCGTTATTTCTTCTAAAGAAGACTTAGACGATTTAAAACGCGCATTTAAACTCGGCGCATCAAGATATATTGTTAAGAATTCTTTTAACAATCAGAATCTTTTAGAAGCGGTTCATGAATTAATAGGCGGTATCCATGAGCGATGATAAAAAACGAATTCTTGTTATAGAAGACTCTGATATTTTCGCTGATATACTTATAAGCCAATTTGATTCAGAAAAATATATTACACAAAGGGCTGTTAACGGTTTTGAAGGAATCAAACTTGTTTATTCATTTTTGCCTCATTTAATTATTACTGATATTGAGATGCCGCTTTTAAAAGGTTATCAGGCGACAAGACTTTTAAAATACAGAAAAAACACAAAAAATATCCCTATTATAATGCTTACTACCTTAAATGAAACAAAAGATAAATTTTGGGCTGATCAAACAGGCGCCGATGATTACATAATAAAATCCCCTGATAATTTTAATCCCTTATTTGCATCTATAGAAAAACTAATTTCTATGTCAGATAACATTGATTTTTCTGCAATAGAAAAAGAAAGTAAAAAAATTACAGATACATCAATAATAGAAATGATTAATAATCATTTGGATAATAAACTTTTTCAGTCTACTGTTATAGGATTATTAACAGAATTATCAAATAAAGTTCATTCATTAGAATTAGTTGTAAACGGAATATTTGATTTACTTAAAACAATTTGCGAGGCAGAGTTTATAACATTAATGATATGCGCAAATAATAATACACTATTAACATACACAGATAATATAGGCGGATTTACAAAAGAAATAACCGATAATTTTTTAGAAATAAATAAATCAGACTTTAATAATATTTTTAATGAATTTATTTTATCATCTAAAAAGACAAAAATATTTTTAAAAAGCGGAACAAATACTAAGCCTCTTACATCTTATACATACATTCCATTGTCTATTGCAGGTGAGTTATTCGCAACAATACATATTGCTAATACAATAAACGAATACTTCTCCCCTAATATTATGGAAAATTTAAATATTTTTATGGGAGCATCGTCTCCGATTATCGCAAACGCTCTAACCATGCAAGAATTGGCGGAACTCCAAAAAAATACACGTATTGCTTTTGCCCGTTATGTTCCGGCAGACGTAATGGACGACATTATTAACGGCACCGCAAAAAAAGCAAGTGTCAGTGAAAACAGAAATATTACAGTTCTTTTCAGTGATATAAGAGATTTTACAACGCTTTCCGAACACAAAGACCCGCAAATAGTAGTTGATTTTTTAAATAATTATTTTTCAAAAATGGGAAGCGAAATAATTTCTGAATACGGTCATATTGATAAGTTTATAGGAGACGCAATTATGGCTGTTTTCGGAGCGATACATAATTTAGAGAATTCTCCTGCAAATGCGATAAAAGCAGCAGTTAAAATGTTAGCCGCAATGGAAATGATCAATAATGCGGGAAGTACCTTGTCTGATAATAATATAGAAGTAGGTATAGGAATAAATTGCGGAAGCTGTATTTTAGGAAACATCGGTTTTAAAAATAAAATGGATTATACTATCATTGGCGATACTGTAAATCTTGCATCTAGAATTCAGAGTATTACAAAAAATTATCATCATCCTTTATTGGTTTCTGAATATGTTTATGAAATAACAAAGGAAAACTTTCTTTATAGAAAAGTAGATACTGTAAAAGTTAAAGGAAAACAGCAATCTGTAGGTATATACGCTGTATATTCGGGTTTTTACGGACAAGACGGGAAAAAATTAAGATCGGGAGAAACTGCTGATATTCTTTCTGTTCCGTCTTTGTTTATAAATAGAGAAACACTTATTAATTATAACAAAGGTTTGCAAGTATTTTACATACGCGAATGGAAACTGGCTCAAGAATATTTTTCAAAAGCTCTGGAAGCAGATACAAATGATTTTTTATCCAAATTGTATCTTGATAGATCTAAGGATTATTCAATTAACCCTCCCGGAGAAAATTGGGACGGCGTAATAACATTATTGGAAAAATAATTTTTTTAAAGAGGTGATATATGACTAACAGCGATATTCAAGAAAAAATAAACAGAGATGAATATTTAGGAGAAAGGGTAATAAATAAATTTCGCTTTGCATTAGGGATTATTTTTGTTATCAGTGTAGTCTTAGTTTCTATATTAAGAGCATTTGAAGGGCTTGAACACTTTCCGTTTAGAGCATACATTTTTACAGTCGGTTTTTTAATTTATTCTATAATTGTTTATTTTTATATTAGAAAACGAAAATCAGTAAAAAAAGAATTTAAATATATTTGCGTTATTCTGGACGCTGTTATTATTAGCGCCGCTATTTGGGCAGGAAGTACATACCCGGAAATTTCCCCTCCTATCGCTTTCCTTTCAATACAAGCGCTCTTTTATTTAATAATGATATTTGCAGGATCATTCAGATACAGTTCAAGATGCGCGTATTTCTCAGGATTTTTCTCCGGTCTTTGTTACTTGATTCTGGTTTTAGCAAACAGTTCTGTTTTAGATCTGCCCTACTACTTTGTTATGGGAGGCAAGCAAATAGGAGTAAGTTTCCCTATTTATAACGAGTTCTTCCGTGTAATTGCAATGTTTATAGCAGGAATGATTTCCGGCATGGCAAGCAAACGCCATCTTTCTTTATTTAATAATATGATAGAATCTCAATCCAGTGCCGCTCATACTGCCTCTTCTACAGTAGAACAAACGCGTTCAATGGCAAAGACAATTAAAAAATCAACTGACGAAATCTTCCTTTCTTCTAAAAATATTTTTTCTACTGCAAATAATCAAGCGGCAAGTATTCAAGAAATTGAAAGCACTATAAAAGAAAACACTCAAATTGCAGGAGAAATAAAAGATAAAACTTCCAGTGTTGCAACTATTGCATCAAAGATGGAAAATGATGTAATAAGCGGTTTTTCAATTCTGGAGCGAAATGTTAATCAGCTTGGAAATATTAAACAAAAAAACGACGGTGTAATAACAGGTATTATTACACTGGGAAATAAAATATCAAAAATACGCGATATTATAAAAAATATAAATAAGATTACAGATCAAACTAAAGTAATTGCGTTTAACGCAGCGCTTGAGGCTGCAAGCGCAGGAGATCGCGGAAAACGCTTTGCCGTAGTGGCAAGCGAAGTAAACCGTCTTGCAGATGATATCGCTTCTTTAACAAGGCAAATAAAGGATCAAGTAGAAGAAATTCAAAACTCTTCGTCTTCACTTATAATTTCAAGTGAAGAAAGCGCAGATAAAATAACAGAAGGAAACAACCTTATTAAAGAATTGGAAGAGGTTTTCAGAAAAATCAGATCGGGAGCGGAAATAACTGCAAATCAGGCACAAACAATTACTGTTTTTACTCAAAAACAACAGCAATCGTCTGAACATATCAATATTGCAATTTCTGATATTTCAAAAGGTTTATCAAATTTTATTTTATCAACTAAAATTGCAACTTCTTCCGCAGAAGGGCTTATGGAATTAACTCAAAAGTTGGATACACTTTTAACAAGTAATGCTGATATTAACAACATTAACCAACATACAGTTTTGACAAAAAAATAAAAAGGAAAATTAATGCGCAGGAAACTTCATAGTTTAATACATCTGATTTTTCTCACTCTTTTTTTATTATCAGCAAATATTATTTTTGCCCGCGATATTACTATAACTGTAATTGATGCAGACCTCGATCTTCCTCTTGAAGGGGCTGTTATCCGCACCAGAGAAGGAACCGAATACATATGCGATTATAACGGCAAAGCTGTAATAAATGCACCTGATGACAGGCAAACTATAATTCAAGCAGCCTACCCCGGATACGAACACGGTGTAATGACTATTCCTGTTACAGGAAACTCTTTTACTATTTCGCTTCATCTTTCCGGTTTTGTTCAAGGAAAGGAACTTGTACTTGAAGCGTCAATGCCTGGCACATCAGAATCAAGGACAGGCAGAAGTATAGCGGTTACTGCAAAAGAAATTGCACAATCAAGTGAAATCGGAATTATAGAAGATGTTATGAGCACTATAAAACTTCTTCCGGGTGTAAATTATTCAGGCACTTTTGATGCACAGCCAAGTATAAGAGGAGGGCATCCCGGTGATATGATGGCATCCTTTGACGGTTTTTATATTAACAATCCGTATCATTGGGGAGGAGGTTATTCGATATTTGATCCGCGCATGGTACAGAGCGCGCAGCTTTCACACGGAGTTTTTTCTACACGTTACGGGCATACAATTTCCGGTTTGCTTGAGATAACATCAAAATCTCCTTCATCTAAAGAAACAATGTTTGAATTAGGAATGAACTCAAGTGCAACAATTTTTAATCTTTCCTTTCCAATTTTAGGTAAGGGCGGCATTATGTTTATGGGACGATTTACATATTATGATCCTGTTATTGAACTTGCCAAACTTCTTTCTAATTTTTATGAGCCGTTGGAAGCTGTTCATTATATAGAACGCTCTCCTTATATCAGGTCTTTTGCAATAACGGGGAATTATCGTTTTACAGAAAGACTGGAATTAAATGCAACCGCCTTTTTAGGCATGGACGGAATGGGCGCAAAATTTGATAATACAAACGACACAGATGTTTTAAAAACCAGAAGGATTGCTGATTTTGATTATGTAAATTATCAGGGTTTTATAACATCATCTCTTTTAATAAATCCGCACAGGAATATGTTATTAAAAGTAACACTAGGAGCAGGGATTGAAGACATGATAATTGACGGTGAAACAGAATTTAATATTTTTGAAAAACATTTTTCTGATGATTTTAAAACAAAATACTTTTTTTTAAACCCAAATAATCCTTATACATTTTATGATTATACCCGTATATACCTGTCAGATTTATTATTTACTGCGCAAGCACGCTTTGATTTTGATTGGGAAATAAAAGAGAGGTTTTTAGTTTCCGCAGGAATACAGGAAATGTATAATCAATATAAATCGACAGGAAATTTGCAAATCACACCGGAAGAATTGTTTTCAGAATTTAACATGGATAATTTAAAACAATTTAATGAAGATTTATATGATATCATTGATTTCTTCAGCAATTTTCTTCCGGAAGATCATTATTTTTGGGATGACCTAAGAATCAGTATGCCGGTTAAATATCCGGCAAATTCTTTGAATCATCTTTTAACGACAGCTTTTTATATTCTTTCTGATTATAGTTCACCTAACAGCCGTTTTAAAACGGAATTAGGGCTTCGCTTAGAGCATTTTTATATTTTAGGCAACGGATTTTCTTTAGGCAGCGATATAATTTTAAATCCGCGTTTAAATATTGATATAAACATTTTGCGTAACAAAGGTATTTTCCAATCTTTTGATATATCATTAGGTTCAGGTTTATTTTCTTCAATGAATAGTTCTGTATTTATGGCAGAAGAAAGATATGATTTAGAAAAATTAATGCCGAACAGAAGCTGGACATCTGTAGTCGGATTAAAAATGGAATTCCCTCAATCAATTATATTTAATATAGAAGCATATTTTAAATATGTTTTTGACAGAATGTACATCCCCTTTGAATTGGAAAACGACAACATAAAACCTGCTCCTCAATCGGACGGCAGAGGCATAGTCTGGGGTTTTGATCTTATGATTCAAAAAATTCAATCGCGTTTTTGGGACGGCTGGATATCATATTCATTTAACTGGGCAAAATACAATGATCCATACGAAAGCGATAATTGGTATATACCAACCTACCATAGATATCATTATTTAAATCTTGTTATNAATATTAAACCTGTTCATAATATGAATATNTATATCCGTTTCGGTCTTGCATCAGGNGTTGTTTTTTCAAAGCAAACAGACGAAGGACCTAAGAGNTATCCTGTACTAATAGCAAATCTTGAAGAACCGGAAAAAAGTTATTTTATAGAAAAATACAGCTGGGAGACAGTNAGAGATGAATCAAACCGCACTACCCCTTCATTGCCGATGGATATAAAATTTTCAATCTTCGGAGTAAATAAAAGCGGTAAAACAAGATACGAAGTATATGTTGCAATAGAAAATGTTCTAGCCCTTCTTTACACGGCGACAGCAGAAGGCAATTCAAGTTTTAACAGATACACAGGACAGGTCGATACAGAAAGCACTTCGGCAAGGTATGATATACCTATACCGATACCGTCATTTGGATTTAAATTATCTTATTAAATCAGGAATAAAAATGAAAAAACTTTTATTTATATTTATTTTAATTTTCTCTTTAAACAGTTGCGTAGGGTTAATGGAAAAAACAGGCAGATTTCTTGACGGCTCGCAATTTACAGAAAAAACGCTTTCTAAATATTCAAACAAAGAAAATCAAATTGATATTTCTTTTACCCAAAATAAACAAGGGGAAAAATCAATTATCATAAGTTTAAAAAATTATCCTATGATGATATTACGCGCTTCCTTCCCGAATGATGAAGGCGCATTTTATCTTGTTACGCTTGAATACCTTAGCGGCAGCACTCACGGTTGGAATGAATTTACTTTAGACATACTCGGAACAAGCCGGCTTGTTTACACTAACGATACGGATTTTTATCTTGAACCATTCGAGGATATTGAAAAAGTGCAGATAACACAAGGCCGTATTCACCGCTACGATACACGCATTTTAGGAAATGATGCATTAACGTCTTTACGCAACCGCCGCGAAAGGATAACTTCGATTGCACACTTTATGAACTCCATTACTAGTCAAAATTCTTTTAACAATAATAATTTTAAAAAAGATATAAAAACCTTTGAAAATTACTGGAAACCCATTTTACTGCCGGAGATGGTTTCAGGCAAAAAAAGACCGGAAAATTGGCATAATAAGGGTGATATTTACCAAAAAGCCGAAGATATCAGCTGGAATACAAGTTACACAGAACGTATCTTCCCTGACGAGCTTTTATCCGTACGCAACTCAGGCACTTTGCTGAGGGATTGGGAAGAAGCTCATTATTGGTTATACTTGGAATATGAATGGGAAAATATCGTAAAGATTTTTTCTCAAGAAATAAATTTTATAAAAACAAAGTGAGGGTAAAATGGAAACTTCATTCTCTGTACTGGAGCTGTTTAAACTCGGGGGCGTTATCATGTGGCCCCTGCTTGTCTTTTCTATCGCGGTAGTTGCAATTTCTATTGAACGCATTATTTATCTTGCTTACCACAATTTAAATATTGATGAGCTTGAAAATAAAGTTTCTGATTTTATTAAAACAGATGATTATAACGGAGCAGCAGACTATTTAAGCGGTTTATCAAAACGCCATATCGGCGCGCGTATTATTTCTGCGCTTATCGCTCAGGTAAAGTCAGAAAGTAAATTTTCAGAGCGCCGCGTTGAACACGCGGTAGAAATTGAAGCTTCAAAATGCATCAATTCACTTGAAAACGGATTTAACTTTTTAACAGCGCTTGGCTCTCTATCGCCTTTAACGGGCTTTTTAGGAACGGTAACAGGAATGATTGGCGCATTCAGATCAATAGCGGAAGCGACAGAGGTTAATGCACAGATTGTAGCAAACGGTATTTATGAAGCGCTTATCACAACAGTATTCGGTCTTGTAATCGCAATCATTGCAATGGTATCTCATTCGATTTTCAGCCACATTGTTGACAGATTTGCAGCAAAAGTTGAAGGAACTTGTTCCAATTTAATTTCTCAAATAGCGGCAAAAAATTAAATGAATGTAAAGGCTGAAAACATATAATGAAAATTAAACGCAAAAATAAAATCGGATTTCTTGAAACCTGCGCTGCAAGCGATCTTGCTTTTTTGCTGATAATATATTTTCTTGTTATTGCAGGATTTAACGTCAACAAAGGTTTTTTAATGAACCTGCCTGCAAAAGACTCAACTAGAATGATATTAAGGGAAGAACTTCTGCGTTTTGACATGAACGAAAACGGAGAAATAATTCACTCAGAAGAAGTTCTTGATATACGCAAAGCAAGAAGTATAATTTATACAGCTCAAAAAGAAAATCCCAATATCGCTGTCATTTTAACGATAGACAAACATGCGCGCTGGCAAAATGTTGTTTATTTTGTTGAACTTGCTCAAAACTTAAATGTAGAAGCTTTTTCTTTCTCCATGAAAAAGGAGGAACAATGAATTTCAGAAGACATAAAAAGTTTGTTTCAGTTCCTCTTTTTTCAACATCAGACATAGCATTTTTACTTTTAATTTTTATCATGCTGGTATCATTGATCAATTACAGAGTAGAAGTAAACATTGATTTTCCTGAAGCGGATATGGCATTAAGAACAACAGCAGAAAAAAATCTTGAAGTATGGATAGACATAAACGGTGCAATTTATCTTGACGGATATCCTTCCGATCGTCTTGCTCTGGAAAGAAAAATAACGCAATTATATACATCTGCTCCTGACACAAGGGTGCATATCATCGCGGATAAAAATATCACTTATGAAAAAATAAACAGCGTATTGGAAATAATGCAGATTCTCCAATACCGCGTAGTAAGTTTTGTGGTAAAATCAAATGAATGAAAAATTCCTTCGCCTTCTAATATTAATTTTTACAGCCGCACTTCACCTGGTGATCATTTTTTTCCTTGCGTTTAACACAGAAACGGTAATTCAGGAAATACCTCAAGATGCAAGAGTTATGAAACTAATCGATATGGCAGAACTCCCCCCTCCTCCCCCTTCCTCCTTTGATGAAGATATACCGCAAGTAGAAGAAATTGCAGAAACAATGATAGAAACAGATTATGTCCCTGTTCAAAATGTAGTAGCCGCAGGAACATTGAATGTAGTAGAAGCACAGGAAAATTATCTTCCCATGCATCTTGTTACAACCCCTCCTGTATTTGACGAAGCATCGCTTGTTGCAGATTTAATCTACCCTCCCATCGCTCTTCGTTCAGGCGTTGAAGGCAGAGTATTTTTAGATTTATTTGTTGATCGCACAGGCACAGTACAAAGGATAACGATACTGCGGGAAGACCCGGAAGGCAGAGGTTTCGGCGAGGCTGCTGTAAGAATGTTTACAGGCAAAAAAGGATCGCCTGCTATCGCTAACGGAGAGCCTGTATCTTGCAGGTATAGGTATCCTGTGGTTTTTAGGATTAATAGATAGTTTGTGTTTAACGTACTAGGTAAAAGCCGCTCGAATGGGCGGCGTACTTTTACCGTTTGTTGAGGTTGCAGAAAAAGTCATTTATTAACTGTCATATTCCTTTAAAACAAAAAACGTTACACGTCATTTAATATTTTGTTTCTACAATTATATTTTTATTGCACATAACTAATAATTTTAACAATCCTTTTTCTTCCCCTTACCTCTAAACCGCAATCTTTTTCCTTTCCGCCCTGTTTATTTTCCCTATGTTATGCACTATGCAATACAGTTTCCATTGGATATTCACTTTTATTCGCCCTCTCAGCGTAAACCGCGTTATCCCTTTGCAGTATGTTATGTTCGCGAATACAGGCTCTATTATCCTCAGCCTTTTATGCGAATATAATTTTTTGTATCTCGGTCTGTCTATGCCCTCCCTCATCTTCTGCGGGAGGTTTTCTTCATACTTTGATACGGGGATATATAACGTGCGCTGTTTCTTCTTGCCCCTCTTCGATTGAACGCATTTATCCGCATAAGGGCATCCGGTGCAGCCGGTTTTGCTTTGGTATTTGTCACCTTCGTTGCTGTTTCATTTCGCTGCACACATAAAGCGTTTCGCAGAATATTTTCTCGATTTCGTTTTCCATCCCTGACACGAAGTTTGATATTGTTGTGTGGTGCGGTTCTGTATTGTCCGGGCGCGCCGCTCGGACTAAAGTCCTCGCGCAATTTTACAACTCATTGACTTTTATTGTGCGCCACGCCTTGCTGCAATTATTCATCAACACGGCTTCGCCGTGCAATTTATTGGCGTGGCTAACGCTTTCACTATTATATTGGTTTCGCACATTTTCGTTATTTTTCTTGAACTTATTACCCCTAAAGAGTAACAACACAGGATTATTTTCAATAATATACGCGGTTCTATCGTTGTTGCTCCTGTTAAATCGTTGTTGTAATTGCTGTAGAATATGCTTAAGTCCCGTTTTTTATCAATTAAATTGTTTAACGTCCATTCAAACGTTCCAGTTAACAGCTGTTTGCTTAAATTTACTGTCAAAAACAAACCTTGTCCTTTTTCGGTCTTCTCATATTTTACCATATGAGAGTTAGTTTAACATTTTTTCTTCTATTTGTCGATCTTTTTTATTTGTTAGGTGCAACTTTGTGGTTTTACTGCTGGCTCGTTAGACGACGTTTGATTCTGTAACATAATATTCTTTATTCCATAATTCTTCACAGATACGCTGAAATAAATCTAGACGTTCATAAATATCATCCGTTTTAAAATGAGGATGTGGTTTGAATTTAATTTTTTGTATAATAGCCGAATTCAAAAAATTAGGATTCTTTTTATAAAATGCGTGATGAAGTGTTTGAGCATAGGTATTTTCTTTTAAATAATGTTCAAGTTTATCTTCATATACATCACTGCTAAACGATTGGTTTGTTCCATTAGGAAGTAATAGCAATGCTCCTATAGAATTTCTCC
>WQSW01000038.1 GCA_009787695.1 Treponema sp. | reverse complement strand
TCGGCATTCATGCCGCGCTCTCTGTATTTACCCGGTGTTAAACTTGTGTTGTTTTTAAAAATTTTTGAGAACCAGCTTTGATCCTCAAAACCGCAAGCAACTGCAACTTCACTTATCGGCAAATCCGTTGTTATAAGCATAGCGGCAGCTTTTTCTATTCTGAGACGATTAAGATAATTAGAAAGATTTTCTCCCATTTCTTCTTTAAATACCGTACTAAAATAAGGTGCAGAAAGTCCTGAAGCATCAGCAATTTCTTTAAGACTTAATTTTCTTGTGTAATGCGACCAAATATAACGCTCTGCTTTTCTAAGTGCCGAGAAATGCCTAACGCCGTGAAATGAAAAAATCATATCTGACATTCGTTCTGTAATTGATGTCAGTATATCGGTTATTTCATTAAAATTTGAACTTTCTTCTATTTTTTGCAGATAACGCTCTGTTGTTTCGAGAGCAGTATTATCTTTTATATCTTTTGGATCTGATGCCGCTCTTGACAATAATACAGCCAATTCAATAGCTTTTAATCGGAAAGACGGAAATGAATTATTTACCTCCTGATACAGTGTTTTTAATAATTTAATAAGAATTTTCTGCCCTTCTGTTTTATCTCCTCTGCGAAGGCTTGCCAATAACATTCGTTCCATATCTAACGGAGAAGCATGATTTGATTCCGATGAATCAAAATGATTTATTTCTTGTTTTGAATTTTCTGACGCTGCTGATGTTTTTACCGCTCCCAATTTTGATATAATATTTTTAGGCACATGATTGCGGTTAATTTTGCCTGTTTCTGTAATTTGATTTGCACATAACAACATTATTTGCGCCAATGCTTTAACTCTGCCGCTGTTTTTTTCCGTTTTTTTAACCCCTCCCGAAAAAAGCGCGCCTGCAAAACGTTCGCCTGAATAAAAAGGACTTGTCCAAAAAACAAGTCCCTTTAAGCAAACATAAATATACGACCCTCCAAGTTTTCTGGCTTTACTGATTGCTTCCATATGCAAATCCGCGCACGATGCTTTTGCCGCGCATTTTTCTTCATTGCAGAGGCTGCATAATGGTTCGCAATAATTTGTGTTAAAATCCAAATCCGGTCCTGTTGCATAAGCGCAGCAATTTGAAGCAATTTCATAATGCTTTACAATACTATTGGCTTTTAACATTAATGGTTCCAGCTCTCTTCTTTGAATAATATTAAACTTTGTCATTTTTTTGCTCCTTTAAATAACACAGATTTCATTGATAAACTGATATTAATTTTTATTTATCTTGATTCATCTGTATTTAATGGCTGATATTATAAAATCTATGAAAGATTGATAGAACAAAATACACCCTTTTTTAAGAAATGATTATTCCGAATATTACCCATAGTAAGGCAATAAAAAATAAAAATAATATTCCAAACAACGCCCTGTTTACAGAAACAACCGCTATTTTAAACTTGTTGTAAATTGAATAAAAAGAAAGTAAAGTTTATAGTATTAAATCATGGTGACAAAAGACGAAATAATTGCTGTTTTGAATAAAATGATCATTTCTGCTTCAGGCTGGAGAGGTGTTTTTGGGCAGGGAAAAGAGAATGTTGCGGATGAACAATCGGTAAGTGAACATATATCTCCCGCACATCAGATAATTTGCGGAGCCGCAGCTTATGTTTTCGCTGATTTCCTGCACAAACAGAGTTTGCCGGCACAAGAAAAAAAACTTATTCTTTTAGGCACCGACACGCGCCCTACAGGAAAAGCAATTGTAGAAGCGGTAATCCCTGTTCTTCTTTCTGTATGCGAAGTTCAATATGCAGGCATAACAACTGCACCGGAAATCATGGCATGGGCAAGAAGCAAAGCATCAAACGATGTATCAATCGGTTTTATTTATATTTCCGCAAGCCATAATCCCATCGGTCATAACGGTATTAAATTCGGTCTTGCAGACGGCGGCGTATTAGGAGCAGAAAATGCGGAAAAATTATCTGTACAATTTAAAGATTTTTTAAATAATGATGATTATGTATCTAAAATTGAAACATTAATTTTTGCACAAACGGCAAGTGTTATTAATAATATCTATAACAAAATTGATGATGCAAAAGAAGAAGCATTAAAAGCATATTACGATTTTTGCAGCGATGTTGTATGGGGAGAAAAAACATCAGAGCGGCAAGTAATTAAAAATGCTATGATGGAAGGGCTTAAAAAAAGACATCTTGGCATCGTTTGTGATTTTAACGGATCTGCGCGTACAGTATCGATCGATAAAAAATTCTTTTCTGTTCTTGGTTTTAATTACGAATGTATCAACGATAAGCCGGGACAGATTGTTCATCGTATTGTACCGGAAGGCGAGTCATTACTTCCATGCTGCGCGTTACTCGAAAAAACGCATGAGCGTGATGCCTCCTTTGTATTAGGATATGTTCCAGATTGCGACGGTGACAGAGGCAATTTAGTAATATGGGATGATAGCACTGCAAAAGCGAGAGCCTTAGAAGCG
Source organism: Treponema sp. (assembly GCA_009787695.1). Taxonomy (GTDB): domain Bacteria; phylum Spirochaetota; class Spirochaetia; order Treponematales; family Breznakiellaceae; genus WQXQ01. Next base: position 25,025 of record WQSW01000038.1, on the reverse strand, counting down.
CAGGAAGTATTCGCTCTTGCCTGCATTGCAGAATTTTCTCATCTTGTATGGACTGGCGATTTAACTTTCGGCAAACAGCTTAAAAAGGATGCACAAATAAAGTTTGCAGTAGCTATTAACGATCCTACTTCAATGCGAATAGATCGTATTGCAGAATTTTTTGGCATTTCTGTTTTCCGTGCCGAAGTAGGGGAGGCGAATGTAGTAACTCTTGCACGCAAGTTACGCGAAGAAGGATACATAGTGCGTATATTGGGAGAAGGTTCTGCAGGAGGGAACATCACTCATCCTTCCGCTGTACGCGATCCGATCAATACAGTTCTTGCAATTGCAAAAATGTTATTAATAGGCAATGATCAATCACCTGATAAAAAAGGATTTTTTAATATTTGGTGCAAATTGTCAGGACAGGAAGAAAAATACAAGGATAATTTTACAATCACAGATATTCTTGCAACTTTACCTCAATTTATAACTACCCCCGCATATTCAGAAAAGGCAATTTTAAACATTAAAACAGAAGATCATGCTATATTAAAAGACCGTTATCAGCAAATATTTTTTAGAGAATGGGAAGTACGCAAAGATCAATTAAAGAAATTTGATATTTACAGCTGGGAAGCCATTGCATATAACGGGATAAAAGAAACACGAAACCTTGAGCGTTTTGCAGATGCGCTCAGGGGAGGTTTAAAAATTCTTTTTAAAAATAACGATGGGAAGGAAATCGCTTATATTTGGATGAGGGGTTCTGCTACAGAACCCGTATTCCGTATTATGGCAGATGTATGTCTCCAAAGAGCCGTGTACCTTACTTCAAATGCGGATTTTCAGCTTGAAAGGGATTTACTAGAATGGCAAAAAAAGATGATAATGGAAGCAGACGGCGTTTCTAAATGAAAGCGCTGACTCTGTTAGTGCAAAGAACAATGAACAGAGAATAAATTATTTAAGGAGAAAACAATGGGAGTACGCGGAGAAATTTTTTCAAGTACAGTAAGTTTACCAAACAGGACATATTTTTTTAATGTTAAAGAAAACCGCATGGGCGATCTTTATCTGAATATTGTAGAAAGCAAAAACCGCGATAACGGCGGCTTTGAACGGCAATCGGTGATTCTTTTCGCTGAAGATTTGCAGGAGTTTTTAAAAGGCTTTGACGAGTCTCTCAAAGTGCTGGAAAAAGCTGTAAGAGAAAAACGAACTGCAAAACCAAAATATGTAAAACGCGAAGAAGAACAAGGCGATAGAACAGATAACGAAGAACAGAGATCAGAGATTAGAGAAAGCGGAAAGGGGAAAAGGGAAGGCAGGGAACGATCATTAAGCAGAGGCAGACCTTCCGGCGGAGAAAGGGGAAGATCATTTAGCAGAGAAAACAGCGGAGAGAGAGGCAGGCCTTCAGGCGGAGCGAGGAGCGGCGAAAGAAGCAGACCATCAGGCGGTTCAAGAGAGAGAACAGAGCGAAGCGGCGGCAGGGATAGAGGAAAACCTTTCAGAGACGGAGAAAGGAGCAGATCATCAGGCGGAGCCAGAGACGGAGAAAGAGGCAGGTCATCAAGCGGAGCCAGAGACGGAGAAAGGGGTAGATCTTCAAGCGGAGAGAGAAGCAGATCTTCCGGCGGCGGAAGAAGCGGCGGGAGAGGGAGACCTTCAAGCGGAACATCCAACGCAGTTTCCCGCACAGAGCGAGGCGGCAGATCTCAGCGCGGTGAAAGTTATAATAAACCGGATAAAGGAAAACGCGTGGTGGTAAAAAAACGCCGCGAGGATTAAGAGAATTAAATTATGTCTGATGTTTTAACAGAAGATAGTTTTAAAAAAAAGCATCTTATATAATATTTAATTGTTTTTTCCCCAAATATACACTAAACTATCCCCATGAGTGAATTAACAATCTCCCAAATTAAAGAAAGAGCAAAAGATTATATCTTAAAAGAAAAAGATATAAATTTCAGACAAGAAGTTGAGAAACTTCTTGCAGACGATTCGGAAAAAGCGCAAAAAGAATTGGCTGACCGTTTCTATCAAAATCTTGAGTTCGGAACAGGCGGGCTTAGAGGGGTAATCGGCGGCGGTTATAACCGCATGAATACCCTTGTTGTAAAAAGTGCAACTCAAGGGCTTGCTACCTATCTTCTTAAAACTTTTCCCGGCAAGGCGATGAAAGCAGTTATCGCTTTTGACAGCCGTCACTATTCGATAGAATTTGCGGAAGCCGCCGCTTTAATATTTGCCGCTAACGGTATTAAAACTTTTCTTTTTTCTTCGCTGAGACCCACGCCTGAATTATCATTCGCTATCCGTCATTTGGGCTGCGATACAGGTATAGTTGTGACTGCAAGCCACAACCCTCCGCAGTACAACGGTTATAAAGCGTATTGGAATGACGGCTCTCAAGTTATTCCCCCTCATGATGCCGGTATTATAGACGAAGTAAATACAGTAAAAGATATAAAAGAAATTTCAAGGCAGGAAGCTTTAGACAAGGGGCTTCTTGAAATGATCGATAAAAAAGTTGATGAGCCGTATCAGGCGATGGTAAAAAAATGCCTTTTTAGACCTGAGCTGATAAAAGAAAAAGCCGGCGAAGTTAAAATCGTATACACGCCCCTTCACGGGACGGGCGCGTTTCATGTTGAAAAAGTTCTGGGAGATTTGGGGTTAAAAGTTATCACCGTCCCTGAACAAAGAGAAGGTGACGGGAACTTCCCCACAGTCGCCTTCCCCAACCCCGAAGAAGCCGCCGCCCTAGAAATGTCGATCAAACTCGGTATTAAAGAAAAAGCTGATGTTGTAATGGCGACAGACCCGGACGCTGACCGTTTCGGTATTGCAGTCCCTGATAAAAACGGCAATTTTGTTTTAGTAACCGGCAATCAAATGGGAGTTCTTCTTATCGATTATATTTGCCTTTCTTTAAAAGAGCAGGGCAAGATACCCAAGAATCCTGCAATGGTCAATTCCATAGTTACTACGGGAATGCAAAAAGCCGCCGCCGCTCATTACGGCGTTGATTGTATCGAGTGCCTCACCGGTTTTAAATGGATAGCGGATGTTATGCGTCAATGGGAGAACGGAAAGTTAGGCGCAAAAGATTTTATTTTTGGAACTGAAGAAAGTTACGGCTATCTTGTAGAGACCGATGTCCGTGACAAGGACGGTGTATCGGCTGCCGCTCTTACTGCGGAGATGACCCTCTACTGGCGCAGCAAAGGAAAGAGCCTCCTTGACCGTCTTGATGATCTTTACGCTATCTGCGGTTACTGGCAGGAATTAGGGATTTCAAAATATTTCCAGGGACCTCAAGGTCCTTCGATCATGAACGGCATTATGGAAGAATACCGCAAAAATCCACCAAAGACACTCGGCGGAATCGATATTATTAAAGTGCGCGATATCAAAAACGGCGCGGACGGTTTGCCCCCTAGCGATGTTTTACAATTTTTCTTAAAAGACGGCACTGTAGTAAGCGCTCGTCCAAGCGGCACTGAACCCAAAATTAAATTTTACGCATCCTGCCGCGCCGAAGTCGGTTCAGGCGGTTTGCAAGCTGCAAAAGACGAGGCAGTCCGTAAGCTTGATGCAATCAAAAAAGATATCCGCGCGGTAATTGGGGATTAAATTAATCTATCGATTGCAATCTGTAAGTTTTACTGCCCAGTCCTATGAGCTGTGCATGCTCAATGGTTAAAAGCCCGTTTCTCGATTCGATTCTTTGAATTAGGTCTCGCCCGTCTTGCGCCGCGAAAACAAGATCGACGCAAGCTTGATCGAGCGCTACAGGGTCAAGGGATGCGAGTATGCCGATGTCTGCCATAGTAGGGGCGGCGGGGTTGCCGCTGCAATCGCAGTCAACGGAAAGGTGATTCATCACATTGATGTAGAGTATCCGCCCTCGGTTAGCGTCCACTACTGTTTTTGCAGCTTCAGCCATCGATTCTAAAAAGTCGTTCTGCGCTCCGCCCCAAGGTCTTGTCTTGCTCTTTCCGCCTGAATGAATCCACGACTTGCCGGCAGACGATGCGTATCCGATAGAAAGGTTTTTAAGCGCTCCGCCGAAGCCGCCCATTTGATGCCCTTTAAAATGCGAAAGTATAATATGAAAATTAAAATCGTTAAAACGCGCTCCCACAAAATTTTCTTTAAGATGTTTACCCCCTGTAACGGGAAGGCTGATGTCGGCTCTTTCGTCCAAAATCACAACCGGCGCGATTGCCGTAAAACCGTGTTCGCGCGCCACCTCGTAATGAGCGGCAGTTGATGCGCGCCTTCCGCCGTAGACGGTATTGCACTCAACTATCGTTCCTTTTACAAGCTGGACAAGATTTTTAATTAGGGACGGCGCAAGGAAATGTTTGTTGCCGGGCTCTCCTGTACTTATTTTGACGGCAACATTACCTGCCGCAGTCAGTCCGAGTGCTTTATAAACGTTAAGTAGTCCCTCAGGGCTGATACTTGTTGTCATATAAACAACGGGTGCTTGCGGATTTTCTGCCGGATTGTTTCTATCAGATGATTGAGTAAAATCCGCATGTGCCAAGTTTATTTCCGCCGGATTGTTTTCTGCTTTGGATTGGGTATTGCGTGACGAACAATTGATAAAAATCAATGCAGTAAGGATAACTATTAAAGTTATAATAGTTTTTATACTAATTTTTTTCATACTATTCTAATTTTATATCTTTTTATTGTTTTTTTCTATCGGATTTTTAGTCAGATAAAACAGTATTTTTCCTCTTTTTTTTTACTTATATTATGTTATAATAAAAAAGTAATGAAAACACGTATTATTTTTACATCATTTGCGTTATTTTTTGCTATCAGCTTCATGTCATGTTCGATTAACAAAATGGCAATGAATTTGATAGCAGACGCGCTGACAGGTGAAGGCAGTTCCGATGTCTTCACAGGTGACGGAGACCCCCAATTGGTAGGGGATGCCATCCCTTTTGCCATAAAAATGTATGAAGCCCTTCTTGACCAAAATCCCGATCATTACGGGTTGAGTAACACAACGGGTTCTATGTTTGTTATGTATGCAAACGCCTTTGTGCAAGGCCCTGCGGAAATGCTTCCAACAACGAAGTATCAGGAAAAGCAAGAGGCGATAAACCGTGCAAGGAATCTTTATTTAAGGGGGCTTACCATCCTTTACAACGGTCTTGATCTAAAATATCCGGGTTTTTCCTCTTCTTTTAAAGACGGCCGTCTGCCTGAAATATTGGCTAAAATGAAAAAGAGAGATGTTCCTGCTTTGTATTGGTCTGCCGCCGCCGGGCTTTCTGCGTTTTCCCTCAATCCTTTCGATCTTGATCTTGGAATGAGAATAGTGGAATTTCATTCTCTTGTTGAACGCGCTTATGAACTCGATCCCGATTTTAATTACGGCGCTCTGGATGAATTCCTTCTTTTATTTCATGCTTCTATTCCGTCAGGTATGGGCGGTGATATCACAAAAGCAGAAACCTATTTTCAGCGCGCTCTTGAAAAAACTTCCGGGAACTCTGCGGGTACTTATGTAGCTTATGCTCAGTCGGTATGTATACCTGCGCAAAATTACAATTTGTTTAAAGAATTGCTGGAGAAAGCGCTCGCCATTGATGTAAACAAAAATCCGTCAACCCGTCTTGTTAATATTATCTCTCAGAAGAAAGCTCGTTTTCTTCTTGATTCTGCTTCTCGGTTTTTCTTTGCCCTTGATGATGATGATTGGGATGATAATTGGTAGAAATTAAATAAAGGAGTATTATATGAAATTTTTTAGAACAATGAATCAAAAAAGGTATTTTAAAATTTTATTTTTTTGTTTGTTACTTTTTTTTATTTTAAACCCGCTTTTTGCTCAAAGAGCGTTAAATGTTAAGCTCGCTTCTCTCGTTCCTGAAAATACGGTATGGGGACAGGTAATTAACCGCCTTGCTGCGGAATGGCAGCAAATAACGGGAGGGCAGGTTAACGTAACTGTTTTTCACGGCGGAACAGCAGGCGATGAGTCGCAGGTAATGACTCTATTAAGAAGCAATCAAATGCAGGCTGCGATTTTTACCAGCATGGGTTTAAGCGTAATTGCTCCTGAATTAATGGCGCTTAGTTATCCTTTTCTTGTCAGAAATGATGATGAAATGAATGAAGTGCTGCGCAGATTAAAACCTTATATCGATGATAGACTCCAAAGAAGCGGTTTTGTTACGCTTGCATGGGCGCATGCAGGCTGGGTAAAACTTTTTTCCAGAGCAGCTTTTACTACACCCGATGAATTGCGCAGAATGAAGCTTGCTACAGGCGGCGAGGATCAGCAGACACTTCAGGCTTTCAGAATCATGGGTTATCAGATGGTTCCCATTCATTTGAACGAAGTAGTGCTTTCTCTGCAAAGCGGCAGAATCGATGCTACATATATCAGCCCGATTTTTGCGGCGGCGAGTCAATTGTTCGGTGTTGCCAGTAATATGTCGAATGTCAATGTTGCCCCTTTTATGGGTGCAGTTTTAATGAACGATGTAACATGGCGCAGAATCCCTGACAGGTTTAAACCTGCTCTTATGGAGGCAAACAGGCGCGCGGAAAGAGAAATTGTTTCATCGCTTGCTGCATTGGAAGCTGATGCTATCCGTACAATGTCAAGACATGGTCTTAAAATTCAAGAAATGACTCCTGTACAAATGCAAGTGTGGTACGATGATATACAATCATATGAAAACAGGCTTGTCGGCAATGTTAATCCGATTTTTAACAGAGATTTTTATTTAAGAATAAAAGATATTTTAACCGAATACCGAAGGGGACGTTAATAAATGGAAACGGATGATAAAAATCCTGCCGGTTTTTATCAAAATAAAATAAAACCTCTTTTTTATTTAATCGAAGATTATTTTTGCATAGCTGTAATTATTTTAATGGCTCTTTTTCCTTTATTGGAATTGTTTGCGTATTTTATTTTTAAAACCGGTATTGCCGCTTCTTCAGGTTTAATTGTTCATTGCTTATTATTCTCAGCTCTTATATGCGGTATGATCTGTACAAGAAAAGAATCTCATCTTGCTATTTCTATTGTGCAGTACCTACCTGAAGGAAAAATAAGAGAGAGATTAAATGTTTTTTGTAATCTTGTTTCCGCTTTTGTTTCTGTTGTTATTGCATTAAGTTCTATCTCTTTTATTAAAGTAGGTCTTGATGAGAGTTTGATTGGTTTTATTCCAAGACGTCTTCTTGCTTCGATAATACCTGTTGCTTTTTTTATCATTGCTGTTCGTTTTGCCCGCAGAACAAATCTTAAAGGCTGGAAAATAATTATCCCTGTTCTTACTCTTTTGTTAGGGATAGCAGCTTCCTTTCCTTCAATTGCAAAAATAATTTGGGGCTTTGAGATGCCCGATGCGGTTTTTTATCTTTGCGAATTTTTTATTGATTTAGCATGGTATATGAAAGTTCCTTTAGTGGTTTTTCTTATTCTTGCAGCGCTCGGAGGAACTCCTTTATTTGTTGTATTAGGAGGGCTTTCACTTCTTTTATTGCAGGCTTCAGGAGGAGAGCAGGATTCGGTCGCTGTCAATATTTATTTCGGTCTTATTAATCCTAATATTATTGCTATTCCGCTTTTTACACTGGTTGGTTTTTTTCTTTCAGAAAGTAAAGCAGGGGAGAGGCTTGTAAATACCTTCCGCAGTTTTTTTAGCTGGCTTCCCGGAGGAATAATTATTGTTTCTGTAATTATCTGCGCTTTTTTTACTTCCTTTACAGGCGCTTCCGGAGTTACAATTCTTGCACTCGGCGGTATCCTTTTTGCGATTCTCAGCGAGCATTTAAAGTATCCGCCGAAGTTTTCTATTGGTCTTTTAACATCTGTCGGAAGTATCGGTTTGCTTTTTCCTCCCAGTCTTCCTTTGATACTTGTCGGGACTGTTATGCAAGTTAATATTTTGCATTTATTTCTCGGCGGAATAATACCGGGTATTCTTCTTGTTGTTGCGATGATAGTGTTTGGTATAATAATTTCCATTAAGGTTAAAATTCCTGTAGAGAAATTTGAATTAAAAAAAGCTTTGGTTTCTCTTAAAGAATCAAGCCTTGAAATATTATTACCTATTTTTTTAATAGTAGCATATTTCTCCGGTATTCTGGATTTAATGCAGTTAGGAGCAGCCGCTGTTTTATATATTTTTATAGTTGAAGTAGTTATTCATCGTGATATTAAAATAAAAGATATTAAAAAAATATTTGATAAAGCAATACCCATTATTGGCGGTGTTATTATAATACTTGCCCTTGCAAGAGCATTTTCATATTACATTGTTGATACTCAGGCTCCTGCAAATGTCGCTGCTTGGATGCATGAAGTAATTTCATCAAAGTGGGTTTTCCTTTTACTCTTAAATGCCGCTCTTCTTGTTATCGGTTTTGTTCTTGATATGTTCTCCGCTATCCTTGTTGTTCTTCCGCTGATTATTCCGTTAGGTGAAATCTACGGAATAGACCCTGTTCACTTAGGGATTATTTTTCTTGTAAACCTTGAGGTTGGTTATATTACCCCTCCTGTCGGGCTTAACCTGTTTCTTTCTTCATACCGTTTTCAAAAACCGTTCGTAGAAATATGCCGCTATGTTTCGCCCTTCTTGCTTGTACGTTTAGTGGTTGTGCTGTTTGTTACATATTTACCGTGGCTTAGTACATGGTTAGTGAAAGTGTTTACGGGGTAGCCAGCTTAGTTTGCCGATTTTCCATTTATAGCAAATTTCTTCGTTCAAATAAAAAGGTTTCCAATACATATTTGCTATTGCTGCTGCACGAAAAAATAATTGCGGTTCCATGTGTATAATATTAGACAATTTATCCTGCAGCGAAGAATTCTTTTCATGTTTTAAAAAAGCGCCGATTACTAAAGGTGAGAACAAAGATGTTATTTTTCCCGAACAATGAATAAAATTTTCCGCTTTTAAATTTAAATCAATACGGTATCCGTAAAGAGAGATGCCGGTTTCATTGTTGTTTACCGGAAACCGAATGTTTGCAGCTTCTGTTATATTTATTCTGCCGCTTTCTAAAACTGACGCCGCCTGTCTTAATGATTGTGCAGTTTGTTTTAGTTCATCTGCCGTTAAATTATTAGAGAGAGCTGCAATCGGAACTGCTAAAGGAAAATCATATACATCTGTAAGTTCGTTTTTTATAAGATCATCGGTGTATTTTCGCAATTTTACTCTAATATCTGTGTGAGGTACTAAAACAAGAAACACATTCTTTTTCATTATAATTATTTTTTCATATTTTTTACTTAATCGTCAAGTAATTTTTCTTCTTGTTTTTTTTCAGAATTGTGTTACACTAAAAATAATACTGATAGGAGAACATTATGAAATATAAAACAAAAGTATTAGTCGAAAGGTTTACAGAAATCCTTTCATCATGGGGAGGAGTGGAATGTATAACATTAAATGAAGCGGCATTGCCTGATATTCTCGATCCGTATTTTGCACTTATTCTTGATGTTTTTTATTCCTCTCCTATTCCCGATCCGCAGGAGCGTTGTATTCTTTACGGCAAAGACGTTATGTTTTTTGAAAGTGCAAGTCAGGGAGAAAAAGATCGTTTTTTAATCGGAGATATACCTGTTCGGCTGGAATTTAAAAAGACAGAAAAAATAAATGAGTTTGTAAATATTGCTTACGCCAAGAATGAAATGCTGTGGTTTATAAAAGATTCCGGCACTTACGGTTTTTACCGTCTTGCAAACTGCGATATAATTTTCTCCCGTTCCAACTGGATACATGATGTAAGAAAATTATTAAATAATTTCAGCGATAAATTCTGGAATGAGATGCGAAGCACTGTTCAATCAAAAATGGAACATTTTTTATCTGATTTAGGCGCTGCATGTTATCAAAATGACAAATTTCATTATTTAATCGCTTCTGCAGGTTTTATTAAATCTGCCTGCCTAACTCTTTTTTGCATCAATAAAAAATTTGAACCGTCTCACCGAGCATATTCCAAACAAGTTTGCGAATTATCTATTCTGCCAGAGTCATTTAACGCAGAGTTTCAAACATTTATAGACGGAAACAGTTTTATCGATTTAGAATCACGTTTTCATTTAGCAAAATTAATGGCGCAAAAAATAGTGGTGTTGTAAAAATTATTCCCTTCTAACCGCTTTAAACAACGCTTCTCTGCTGATTTCTGTCCATATGGGTCTTCCGTGCGGGCAATGCGGGTCGGGAAGGGCGAGCGCTTCTTTTGCGAGAGCGAAAGCGGTTTCATCATCGGGATAATCGCCGTCTTTGATTGCCGCTTTGCAGCAGATTGTTGCGGCCCATCTTTTTGCCATGTTTTCGCCCGCTGTCCGCAATTCCAATATTTCTTTTATTGTTGCAGTATCGCTTAAGCGCCAATCTGATGGCAATGCATCGATGCGCCAGCATACTTTGTTTGCTCCGTCTTTATCTTTTTCTATATCGATTCCAAGACGCGATAACTCTTCGCGTTTTGATTCAAGAAAAGCGTCTTCATCTTCGCTTTCTGTGTAAAAAGGGATAGGTGCAAGCAGTTCCTGTTTGGGAATTTCCTCTTCAAGAAAATGGTTGTAAAGAATACGCTCGTGTGCTGCATGCTGATCTATTATATAAAGTTTATCTCCCCATTCGATCAATATAAAAAGTCCGAACACTCTTCCCGCGTAACGCAAATCCTGTTTGTGCATTTGTCCGTAAACAGGCGGCTGTTCATTTGTAAAAGAATTTATTTTATTGAAATGTCCGCGTACGGCAGTCAGATCAATATTATTTGTATATTGATAACCTGTTGTATTTCCTTGTTTTTTTTCGCCGTGATTCACAGCCGAGTGCGAAGAGCGATCTTGATCAAATCCCAAATCTCTTTCTTTAAATGTATCTGTATGAGAACTATTTTCGCCAGTTTCTTTTAATGTGTGCGATGTTTTAAGAAATAAACTGTGAAAAAAGTTTTTTACTCCGCCTGAAATTGCATGATGGATTGCTCCCGGATCGCGGAAACGAACCTCGCGTTTTGCAGGATGGATATTAAAATCTGCAAGAGAGGGATCTATCTCTATAAAGACAGCTCCGATGGGATGAGTGCCGTTCGGAAACCATCCTTGAGAGCCGTATTCTATCGCCTGTACAAGAGAATAATCATTGATCCTTCTGCCGTTTGCAAAAATAAAAATCTGCCGTCTGTCACTTCTATAGAGTTCAGGTCCTCCAATTACAACTGTTGCAGTAAAGCCGTCCCCTCTAATATTTATTTCGTGCAGAAAATTTTTCTCGCTGCTTCCTGTTTGCAATAACGCACCTGCAAAGCGTTCTTTTTTTGTTGCAACGGCAGGCAGAAAATCTTTTAATTTGCCGTCTTGCAGATAACGGAAATTAATCATATTAAAAGCCAATGCCTTATCAATAAATGCCTGACGGCAAAGTAAGGCTTCGCTTCCTTCTCTTTTTAAAAAACGTTTGCGTGCTGGGATGCTTTCAAAAAGGTTTAACGCTCTTACAGTTGTTCCCCTTGTTCTGCGTGTCTGTTCAATACTTGGAGGAAAACTGTCTCCGGGTCCTGTTTCTAAACTCCATGCTTCCCTGCTGTCCGTACTTGTTATTATGTGCAAACGCGAGACGGCAGACGCTGCGGCAAGCGCTTCGCCGCGAAAACCTAAAGTGACAGCGGTATCAAGATCATCAAGACCTCTTATTTTGCTTGTTGCATGCGTTAGGTGACATAATTCCAAATCTTCGCGTTTCATTCCCTCCCCGTCATCTGCAATTTCAACTTTTTTACAGCCGCCTTCTTCTACAGAGATTTCTATATTTAACGCTTTTGCATCTATTGCATTGTCAAGAAATTCCCTTACAAGAGCGGAAGGGCGGTCGATTACCTCCCCTGCCGCAATACGTCTTGCTTCTTCCGGAGGCAGAATTTTTATTTTTGAATGAAGATTATTCTCTGTCATCAAAAAGTTCCAGATCAGGTGATTCTTCTATATTTATTTCTGAGGAGTTCATTAATATTTCAATACGGTTTTCTATTTTTTCAAGATCGCTTTCCAAAGTACGCGCAAGACGAATACCTTCTTCAAATGCGGCTAACGCTTCATCAAGCGGTATATCGGTCTTGCGGATTGTTTCACCTAATGTTTCAAGACGTAAAAGCCTCTCTTCAAAATTTTTCATGCCGCCGCTTTTGGCAGGCTGTGTTTTTTTAGCCATTTTTTTCTCCTGTGCTTTCCACTATTGTGTTTATCGTTCCCTTTAAAGGTCTGATACAAAGTTTTTCTCCTTTTTTTACTTTAGCCGCATCAAGAACTACTTTGCCTTTGCTGTCTGTTACTACGGAAAATCCCTTTTCCATTGCAGATAGAGGGCTTGCCGCTTTTAAAATTGCGGTTGTGTGTTCTATTTTATTTCTTAAGTATTCGCATTTTTCTGACATTGCATCAATAAGCGCTTCTTTTGCATCATCAAGGCGGATAAGGCGCGGCTGAAGTATCGTACGGATACGGTATTCCATATCCTGCGGATCAAAAGGTTTTAAAAGGAGACGCGCTTTTTCAAGCCGCGCATTCATCGCATTATGTATGTTATGCGCCATTGTGCTGATTGTCTCTTTAATACCGCATAAATTTTCGCTGACTAACTCTGCCGCAGCAGAGGGGGTAGGCGCGCGCAGGTCTGCTGCAAAATCGCTTAACGCCCAATCGATTTCATGCCCAACCGCGCTCACCACAGGGATTTGCGATTCTGCTATCGCAAGAACAACCTGCTCGTCAGAGAAGGGAAGAAGGTCTTCAAGAGATCCGCCGCCTCTGCCAACGATTAAAACATCTGCTATTTTATATCCTTCCTTCTGCCATTTATTCGCCTGTTTGATTCTTGCAGCTATTACGGAAGCGGCTTCATCCCCCTGCACCGGGGCAGGGAGGATTACAACTTTTAAATTTGATGCGCGCCTTGATAAAATGTTAAGTATGTCGCGCACTGCCGCTCCTGTAGGAGAGCTTATAACACCTACTACTGAAGGGTAGCGCGGCAGGGGCTTTTTTCTTTCTGCATCAAACAGACCAAGAGATGCTAATTTTTGTTTTCTTTTTTCAAGGAGCGCGAGTATTTCCCCCGTCCCTGCAATTTCCATTTCTTCGCAGACTATGGAATAAGTTCCTCTCGGTGCATAAACAGAAAGGCTTCCCTTTGCGCGTATCAGCATTCCGTCTTTCGGCTCAAAGGTTAATGATCTCATTTTGTTTTTAAACATCACAGCATCAATTTTTGCATTTGAATCTTTCAAGCTAAAATAAAGATGCCCGGAGCTTGCAGGTCTGCAATTTGAAATTTCTCCTTCTACGCAAATAAAAGAGAATGAGCTTTCAAGGCAATTTCGAATCTGTTCTGTAAGTTCTGTTACAGATAGATGTTTCTTGTTCAAAATTTTTCCTTAATTTCTACTTGATCAATATTGCCGCTTGCTTTTAATGCTTTGGCAAATTTATTAATGTCTGTTGTTTCAAGAATGCTGACAAGAAAACGCACCTTTGTTTTTTTTCCGTTCTCTTTTCCGTGATGTATGCTCATTGATTGATTTTTTACACCGAAACTTTTAAAAACTTCCAAAGCAATATCTGTGTCAGGCTCATCATTGTGATTGTAATGTATCTCCAGCAATTTATTGCGAATATCAGGAAAAATTTTTCTTTCTATTTTGTTAAGCCACACAAGTGCGGCAAGAGTTAATATTTCTGCAACACCCGCTGCGATATACATTCCCGCTCCTATCGCCATTCCGATTGCAGAAACAACCCACAGCGAAGCTGCTGTTGTAAGCCCTCTGACATCATTGCCGAGTTTGATAATTGCACCCGCCCCTAAAAAACCCATTCCTGTAACTACCTGCGCTGCAATTCTGCCCGGATCTCCTGAATTAAAATATTGCGGAAGCCATATTGAAAGAAGCATTAGGCAGGAGGCACCCACAGAGATTAAAATGTGAGTTCTTAAACCTGCAACTTGCCTGCGGCTGGAGCGTTCAAAGCCGATAATTCCGCCTGCCAGAAAAGCGAGGCACAGACGTATAATAATATCAATTTCTGATAATGATGAAGGCATTTAATAATTATACAATGAATTATAAGTAATGAGCAATTAGCAATAAAATTGAGAATCATTTTGTCATTTCCATGTTATAATGTTTACATGAATATCGAAATTAAATTAGGTGCAGCCTCAGCGGCAACACAAATTGAAGGCGGCGGTTTTGTTCACACATGGAGTGATTGGTATAACAAAGGACATATTAAAGACGGATCAAATCCCGCGCGGGCAAATGATCATTTAAACCGATGGAAAGAGGATATCGATATAATGTCCGATATGGGAATCAAAAATTACAGGTTAAGCGTTGAATGGGCGCGTCTTGAACCGAAAAAAGGTGTTTATGATGACGAGGCAGTTAAATGGTACCGCTGTTTATTAGAATATTTAAAAACCAAAGGGATTTCCCCTCTTCTTACGATACATCATTTTACAAACCCTTTGTGGTTTGAAGAAGACGGCGGTTTTGCTCAGCCGAAAAATATTCCGGTCTATTTGGGTTTTGTTGAATATGTTATCCGTAAATTCAGCGATCTTGCAGATGAATTTGTAACGATAAACGAACCCAATGTTTTTGCCGTAATGGGTTATAATGACGGAGTGTTTCCTCCCGGAAAGCGTTCAATGTTTGCAGCAATGAAAGTTCAATCTGTTATGGCATCATGTCACGTTCTTGCTTATGACTTGATTCATAAGTTAAGAAATGAATTAGGTTATAAAAATACGAAAGTTGGATTTGCACATCACGCGCGGGTGTTTGTACCAAAAAATAAACATAATCTTTGGCATCGGTTATGTGCAAGTCTTGTTTCCCTTATGTTTCAAAATGCATTAACACGCGCATGTCTTTTGGGGCGTTTTATTTTTCCTTTAAAAAAATACGGCAAAATCCATTCCGGCTGTTATGCTGATTTTTTGGGGTTAAATTACTACACCCGTTCAACCGTCTCTTCTCTTGCAGACGGAGTGTGCAAAGAAGGACCTCACAATGATTTAGGGTGGGAAATCTTTCCTCAAGGTATTGCAATGTGTGCCGCCGATTTATATAAACTGCTGCAAAAGCCTATTTACATCACAGAGAACGGAACTTGCGATAACGATGATTCTTTCCGCAGCCGCTATATTTATGATCATATAAAAGCTCTTATTGACAGCCGCCTTCCTGTGGAGCGTTATTATCACTGGAGTTTTACTGATAATTTTGAATGGTGCGAAGGAGAGAGTGCGCGTTTTGGTTTAGTTCATGTTGATTATCAAACACAAAAACGGACAATAAAAAACTCAGGACGTTTTTATTATGCTATGATAATTAATAAAGGTGTAACAAAAGAAATGTATGATGAATTTGTCGCGCTGCAAACATACCATTAAACGGAGAAATACCGGAGATGATTACAGTAAATGATAATTTATTCAGTTTACAAACAGAAAATACAGAATATATATTTCGCATAACAAAATACGGACATCTTGAACATATTTATTACGGGGCGAAGATTTCTTCGTTGCATGATAAAATTGATGCACAAACAGAGTTTGCGCTGTCTCCGAAACGTACAGCTCAAGCCGGCTGTGCTGTTATTTATAACAAAGAAGATTCTCTTTACTGCCTTGATACCATGTGTCTTGAGTGGTCTGGAATCGGAAAAGGNGATTATCGTNTTTCTCCTGCCGAANTAAAAATGCCGNTACAAACAGGATTTGCAGAAAGCGGTTTTATTCATGACTTTGTTTATGAAAACTTTAAATTAACACAAGGTATAGTTCCAATGAAAGGACTGTCAGGTGAAACATTTTGTCCTAGTTCTTGCGGAACAAACGAAGACTGCGCTTCCCTTTCTGTCAGGTTACGCGACACTGCATGCAACGTAACAATCACATTAATTTATACAGTCTTTGAAAAAGCCAATGTAATAACAAGAAGGGCAGTACTTGATAATTACGATTCCCCGCTTGTTATCCGCCGCTTAATGAGCATGTCTTTGGATATGCCGGATACAGGTTTTAGCATGATCACTTTTGACGGCGATTGGGCGAGGGAAGCGCACCGTCACGACCGTCTTTTACAGCCGGGTATTTTTGTAAATGAGAGTAGGACAGGTGCAAGCAGCAATAAACATAACCCCGGCTTTATACTTTATGAAAACGATACATCAGAAAGTCACGGCAGAGTGTATGGATTTAATTTAGTATATTCCGGTAATCATTTCGGGTTTGCAGAATTGAACAGTCATGAATTGGTTCGGATCGGAATCGGGATAAGCCCTCATTGTTTTGAATGGACATTAAAAAACGGAGAATGTTTTGAAACCCCTGAGGCTGTTATGACTTTCAGCGAAAATGGTTTTAACGGTTTAAGCTGTAATTTTCATTCATTTATCAACAATCATATAATCAGCAAACAGTGGCAGGGAAAGGACAGACCTGTTCTTTATAATTCATGGGAGCCGTGTTTTTTTAAATACGATCAAAAAAAATTATTTTCTTTAGCACGCTTATCAAAAAAATTAGGGATGGAACTTTTTGTTCTTGATGACGGATGGTTTGAAGGACGTAATAATGACAAAGCGGGCTTAGGCGATTATGCAGTAAATCGGCGCAAATTTCCGCAAGGGCTCGGCAAATTTGCAAAAAAAATAAAAAAAATGGGACTGGGTTTTGGTATTTGGTTTGAACCGGAAATGATAAATGAAGATTCGAATCTTTACCGCACACACCCTGATTGGGTTGTATGCCAGCCAAATCAAAAACCGGCATTGGGACGCAATCAAATGGTTCTAGACCTTTGCAACCCCGATGTACGTGATTACATTGTCTCCTCAGTAAGCAAAGTTCTTGATGATACAGGCGCATGTTATGTGAAATGGGACATGAACCGNCACATCAGTGANTTTTGGTCNGCGCATATTGCATCACAGGGGGAATTTTTTCACCGCTATATTTTAGGGCTTTACGATATATTACGGCGNATTTTNAATCCGAGACCTCATATCCTCCTTGAATCATGCTCGTCAGGGGGTAACCGTTTTGATTTAGGGATGCTTTGTTTTTCCCCGCAAATTTGGACGTCAGATAACACCGACCCTATTTCGCGTCTTAATATTCAAGGCGGTCTTTCCTATTTGTATCCGCAGTCAGCAATGGGAGCCCATGTTTCAGATGCGCCTCATCAGCAGACGTTACGCGACACTCCGCTTTCAACCCGTTACAATGTCGCCTGTTTCGGCTGTCTTGGTTATGAAATGGACTTGCGTTTTTTATCCCCGATAGAAAAACGTGAAATAAAAGATCAGATTGCTTTTTATAAGATGCACCGAAATACTTTTCAATACGGAACTTTTGAACGCTTTCCTGTCCCTGTTCCCGTAAAACATGATCCCGGCAAATCTGCTGATAAGAAAATTTGGATATGCCGAGGTAAAAACGAAGTAATGGCAGGATTTTTTCAAACGCTTGCGGGTGTCGGCGAAGAGCCCGATACGCTTAGAATAAGCGGTCTTGAGAGCGAAACTGAATATCAAGTAACAACTCATCCGCAGCGCTTGTATATAAAACGTTTCGGCAGTCTTGTTAAACATCTGCTGCCTGTAACATTAAACCCTTCAGGTTTTATATTGCGTACAGTCAACCGTTTTTATGCCCTTATTGATTGTGTAGAAACTTATAAATGCAGGGGGAAAGCTCTTGCTTCAGGAATTTTGCTTAACAATCAATTTATGGGTTCTTATTACAATAATAAAACAAGATTATTAGGTGATTACGGTTCAAGTTTATATACAATAAAGCCTTCAGTTAATTAAATTTAAAATAAAAATTAATAATTTATTCATTGCTAATTGATACTTATTCACTTATAATGATTTTATGCAAACAACCTCAAATAATCGTATAACCTTTGGTTTAGGAACTATCGGCAGAGATATGGTTTATGCCATTGTCAGTATGTTTCTGCTTTTCTATCTTACAGATGTTATTAATCTGCCGACAGAAACAATGCTGTGGGTTGCAGGTATCATTCTTGTTGCCCGTATTTTTGACGCGCTCACAGACCCTTTGATGGGTTTTATTGTTGATAATACAAATACACGCTGGGGTAAATTCAAACCCTGGCTTATTATAGGTGCAATCACATCTCCTATTTTTACCGTTCTTCTTTTTACCGATTTTAATTTGCATGGCAGCGCATACATTGTTGCTTTTGCAATTTTTTATTTTATGTGGGGTATAAGTTATACAACCCATGATATTTCCTATTGGTCAATGCTGCCTGTATTAAGCGTTGATCAAAAAGAAAGGGAAAAAATAGGAGCGCTTGCGCGTATCTTTGCAAACATAGGTTTATTTTTTGTAGTAGTCGGCATTGAACCAGTAACCAGAATATTAGGTGAAAAGTTAGGATCGTTGCAAAGCGGTTATTTTATTTTTGCAATTTGTATAACAGTGTTTATGTCTATGGGGCTTTGTGTCACAATTTTCGGTGTTAAAGAGACAGGGATAGTAGCAGCCAAAAAACAAAGTACTCCGATAAGTGAATTGATTAAAATAATTTATAAAAACGATCAACTATTTTTTACTGCGATTTCAATGTCACTCTTTATGATCGGTTATATGACAACAACAAGTTTTGGAATGTATTATTTTAAATATGTATACGGCAATCTGGAAATGTTCGGAATTTTTTCTGCAATTTTGGGAATATCGCAATTAACAGCTCTTGTAGTTTTCCCCTTATTCAGCAAAAAATTTGATCGTAAAACTCTTTATACAGGAGCTGTCATTTCTATTTCGGCAGGCTATATAATTTTCTTTTTTGCTCCTGTAACTACAATGGCATTTATCGGTATTGCAGGTGTTTTAATCTTTTTCGGGCAAGCTTTCGTTCAGCTTTTAATGCTGATGTTCTTAGCCGACTCTGTTGATTACGGGCATTGGAAATTAGGCAAGCGCAATGACAGTATCTCATTCTCTCTCCANCCTCTTATCAATAAAATGGGCGGTGCAATTGGATCGGGNGTAGTCGCTTTTGTTGTAATAGTCTCAGGAGTCAAAGAGGCGCAGTCATCTGCCGATGTTACATCAGAAGGTCTTTTAATGATTAAAATTGCCATGTTAATTTTTCCAATGTTCTGTTATGCGGCAAGTTATCTGATCTACAGGTTGAAATTTAAAATCGACAGCAAGTTCTATGCTCAGATACTTGATGATTTAAGAGCGCGCGGAGAAATAGCAAAGGATAATCAGTAAAAGCTGTATGCAACACCGGCGTATGCTTTAAAAAAAGTATCGGAAGTGCCGGACGGCAGAACAAATGGTATTTCCGCGCCTGCGATTATTCTGGCTTGCGCTATTTTAATATTTAATTCAAAACCTGCAAAAACAGCGTCTAACTTATTGGTTTCGTCTTCGATTGTGCGCTCCAGTATTTCATAACCTGCATCAAGACGGAATATTACAGGAGATGTTTTACCAAAGAACTCCGCGCTTACAAACACACGGGTTAAGTTATTTGTTGTATCATCTTGAGTAAAACTTTTTGTGTTAAACACTAAAGTAGGAATCACAATAGGCAGCCAAAACCCCAACTTAATTTCTACCGATTCCCTTGAATTATCACTTGTAAATGAATAGCGCGTTCCCATTGTCGAAGCGCCTGAAAGAGAGAAAAAGACAATGCCTGGGAAAGTAACTTCCAGACAGCCTGACAAACCTATATCTAACTCAAAATCATCGGAAAATCCTATAAACGGACCGAATTCGAACTTAAAATTGTCCATTCTTGTACTAAGTCTGAAATTTATGCTATTTTGTTGAATATTATCCCTTTCTAAATTCACATGAAAAGCAGAAGAGTTGGAAATTTCTCCTTTTACACTGAAATTTCCTATCATAAAATGGGAAAATTTATCTTTGATAATTTCAACGTCATCTTCTTCCTCTTCTTCTTCCGGCGGAATTATTTTACCGCGGGGTTCAAAAGTAAAAGAGTTAATACCGCCTGTAAATTCTATTTCTAAAGCGCTTAAAAGCCCTAAACCGCTTGATAAGAAAAAAACTAGCAGAAAATGGAGAAATAACCGCCTCATATCATTATTTTAACACTTTTCATGGTTAAAAGCAAATATAGCGGAATCTTCACGCAGTTTTAACAACGCAGTTACCAGCATGGTTTAATTTATGATTTATAGAGCGAATTTTAATCATTTTATGAAATTCTTTTCTTGACTTTATAGCATTTATGTATGAATATTGATAATATGAGTGATTATCTTGATCCCAATAATGAAGAACTGCTCAAGGACTTTTTTAGTGAAGCCCAAATGCAGGTGGATACGATGGAACAAAATGTATTAGTTCTTGAAAACGAAGGCGCCAATAAAGACGCAGTAGACGAGATTTTCCGTGCGGCTCATACTTTAAAAGGCGGATCAGCGACGGTAGAAATGATGGAACTCTCTCATTTTACACATCTTGTAGAAGATGTGTTTGATGCAATTCGTTCAGATCAAGTCGCGGTAAACGGGGATGTAGTAGATGCCTTGCTTCAAGCCATCGATGTAATAAAAGCTATGCTTGACGAGCGGATGAGCGGCTCTGTTTATAAAGATGACACATCCGCAATAGAAAGCAAGTTAAAGGATTTGCTTCCGGCAAAAGGAGCCGGAAAAGCTCCTGCAAAGAAAGCTCCTGCGCCCGCTCCAACCCCGGCACCTGCTCCGGTTGCCGCCGTGTCTGCAGCATCTTCCGGTCTTAGCGAGAAAGATTTAGCAGAATTACGCGAATCTGTAGACGGCGGAATGCCCATACTCAAAGTTTCTGTTAATTTTGATGAATCCAGCCTGATGAATACAGTCGGAGGTATTCAAGTTTACGCCGCTCTTAAAAGTTACGGAACAGTTCTTAAAACAAATCCCGATTTTGAACAGCTCTATGCTGATAACTTTTTCCCAACCGTTGATTATTTTATTGGAACAAGATCAGACCCGGCGGCAATTAAAAAAGCTGTTGTCATACCTGACGTAAGCTTAAGCGCAGATGTTAAAAATATATCCGATCTTTCACCGGGTGCATCAGTTTCATCGAGTCCAAGACCGGCACCTGTTGCTGCTGCGCCAAAACCAGCCCCTGCAAAACCAGCGGCGGCAGCTCCTGCGGCAGCAGCCCCTGCTGCAAAACCTGCGGAAACGGCAAAGCCGAGCAGTGCCAGTTCTGAGGATGCAAAAAAAGCGGGAAAAGAAGCAGGCTCAATTTTACGTGTAGATTCAAAACGTATCGACGATTTGTTAAACCTTGTATCGGAAACAGTTATTACAAAAGCGACTTTCAATCAGATCAATATGCAGTTCAATATTCTTACCGCACAGCTTCGTGAAATCGAAAACCTGTACAGAGATAAAATTAAAAACCTTTTTGACAGTCTTCCAAGTTACCTTGAAAATATTCAAGAAGGCAAATCTATAAAAGATGTACGCAAAGATATAAATGAAACCTACGGCGATATTTTCACGCTCTTTGACGGTTTTGAAGCATCCTTCAAAGGTAACATGGCTAAATTCCGTTCCACTTCTCAGAACTTAGGGCGTATCACAGGGGAATTGCAGGAAGGCGTTATGCGCATCCGCATGGTTCCGATCAGCCAGATTTTCAGCCGTTTCCCGCGTCTTGTGCGCGATCTTTCAAAATCACTCGGTAAAAAAATTAACTTGGTTATTGAAGGTGAAGACACAGAACTTGATAAGACTGTTGTCGATGATCTTCTTGATCCAATCATGCACTCGGTGCGTAACTCAATAGACCACGGTATCGAATCGGCTGAAGTGCGCCGCGCTGCCGGCAAACCGGAAGAAGGCACTGTCCTTCTGAAAGCCGCCAATGAAGGTAACATGATTGTTATTGAAATCGGTGATGACGGTAAGGGTATCGATGTAGAAGCTGTAAAAGCGAAAGCGGTAGAACGCGGGATTATCAGCCCTAATAAATTGCTGACAGATGTAGAAGCTTTTAATTTAATCTTCGAGCCCGGTTTCTCAACAGCAAAATCAATTACTGCAATTTCCGGGCGCGGTGTAGGTCTTGACGTAGTGCGCCGCCAGATCGACGCTCTTAACGGGACTGTAACCGTCAACTCAGAACACGGAAAGGGGACAAAGTTTATTATTAAACTGCCTCTTACATTGGCGATCATTCAAGGCTTGCTTGTCAGAGTCGGTCCTGAAATCTATTCTATCCCGATTACCTCGGTTATCGAAAGTTTGCGCATCAAACCTGAAGAGATTAAAAAGATTGATAACTACGAAGTTTTTAATATCCGCAGTGACGTTATATCGCTTCTGCGTCTTAACCGCCTGTTTGGTATAAAAACAGAAGAACAGCAAGAATATCACTTCATAGTAATTGTAGGGACAGCGGAGAAGAAGATGGGCTTCATGGTAGACAGCCTGATCGGTGAAGAAGATGTAGTAATTAAGCCCTTAAGGGATCAATTTACTAATTCTCCGGGTATCGCCGGAGCTTCAATATTAGGAGACGGATCGGTATCTCTTATTATTGATGTCAGCCAGCTTCTTGATTTGGGATTAAAGAAAGAAATGGAACAGCGCCGAATCCGCGAAGCATCCACACGGTAGGTTAGTATGGCAGCAGTAATAAAGGATCTTGCCCAAGTAAACGCTGAATTACAGCAGCAAAAAGAAAGAGTAGATAATGTCAATTTTAAAATGGTCACATTCTCTCTTTCCGGTAAAGATTACGGTGTAGATATTATGAATGTAAAGGAAATTGCTAAAGCTGACAAATTTACCTATGTTCCTAACGCTGCTTCTTATGTTCGAGGTGTTTATAACCTCCGCGGCGATATTATCCCTATTATCGATCTGCGTCAGTTTTTCCATTTACCTATGGATCATAAAAAAGATAATCTTGAAAATATGCTTATCCTTCATATCAATGATCAAGTGTATGGGACAATCGTAGATAAAATTGATAAAGTTGTAGGCATCAATAAAGAAACTATACAGCCGCCTCATCCTATTTTTGGTGATATCAATATTAAGTACATAAGCGGCGTTGTAGAAAAATCAGGCGATCTTTATATCATTCTTGATGTAATCCGTATTTTTACTGTAAGCGATGATGATAAGAAATCACGTTCAGGCGTAGCAGAGGCAGGCGAATTTTATGTACCGCCGCCGTCAGCAGATACGGCTGCAGCGCAAAGAGCTGCGGCAGATACGGCTATCGGGTTTATTCAGGAAAGCCTTTCAGCATTACGGCGCTTTGTTGTCACCGGTTTAAATGCAAAGTGGCTTCAAAAACGTTTCGGCGAATGGGGTATAGGCCGTTCAGGCGAAGCGCTGCAAATAAGGAGTGCAAGCGAAGCGGATGAGTTTCTCGACACATTCTATTCTCCCAATTCAGGCGTATTTTGGTCGGAAGCATATGCTCATTCTATTATGAAGTTATTGCCTGAAAATTCTCCTGCGAATTTAAATGTTTGGAATATAGGCTGCGGAAAGGGCTATGAAACTTATTCATTTGCGTGTATACTTAAGTCCAAGTATCCCGGAGCGCGTATAAAGATTTGGGCAAACGATAATGATATAATGGCTGTTTCCGCCGCACCGAATATGGTTTTTGACATGGAAGAAGTGCCGGATTTTTGCAGGGCATATATGGTGCGGGGGCAGAGCGGGTATTCATTTGATCAAACAATCAAGGATTCAATCGTTTTTGAATTCCATGATGTATCACATGAAAATCCGCTTCCTGATTTGGATATAATTCTTGTCAGGGATGTTCTTTCATTCTTGCCGGAAAGCGATCAGGCGAAAATGATCACAGATTTTTCTGAAAAATTGAAAGATCGGGGGATCATCATCATGGGAAGGAATGAAGAGCTTAACGGAGTTATCTGGCAGTCTATAGCAGACGATCCGGTTTCAGCTTATATGCATTCTTCCTAAGATGAAGGTGAGCGAAAGGAATTGTATTATATATGCCGCTTATGCGGCTTGTGCATAAAAAAATTGTAAGGAGTGAATTATGAGAGTTGAATATATCAACCCCTTTGTAGAATCTGCATTTAGTGTATTAAAAGAGGTGTTGAATGCTAATGTTAAACGCGGGGAAATTTATCTGAAACCGACTTCAATGTCGATCATGGGTGTAGCCGCTCTTGTAGGGCTTGCAGGTGATGTTGAAGGGCGCGTTCTTTTTGATATGACAAAAGATACCGCTTTACATGTAGCAGGAGCGATGAACGGCGAACAATTCACAGTTCTCGATGAACTTGGTAAAGCAACTATTCAAGAACTTGCAAACATGATTACAGCTCAAGCTGTAACAAAATTACACGAACTTGGATTTAAATTTGACCTTACTCCTCCGGCTCTTTTTACCGGTGATAACATGGAAGTTTCCACAAATCTCGGTGAAGTTGAAGCCCTCATTGTACCAATGGAACTCGGAGAGAACGGTAAAATTGAAGTAAACGTCGCCATCCGCGAGCGTGTAAAATAAGTTATTTAATAAAACGATACTTCACATAGGTCAGACCGTTAAGCTAAAAAGTTTAACGGTCTGAATAAATTTTATATCGATTATTTATATAAAAAATTGTTCTATTGACACTTTTTGCGCCTTATTTTATATTTTACTAACCCACCCATTTTGGGATACGGGCGGTTAGCTCAGTTGGTTAGAGTATTAGCTCGACACGCTAAGGGTCACAAGTTCGAGTCTTGTACCGCCCATACGTCTTACCATTAAAATAAAAATTTTAATGGTAAGACATTTTTTTAAATTAATTTCAGGAATTGAAATGGAAAATTCAATTATAACAATAGAAGACAGAAAAGAAAAAATCGTTGATAAATTGTCAACTCAATATTCATTGAATCAAATCTCAATGGAAGAATATGAAAGATTGATTAAATA
>WQSW01000037.1 GCA_009787695.1 Treponema sp. | reverse complement strand
CTGCACGGAGTATGGTCAAGCGTGTCGCAAATGAGAGAAGATGTAACATTCTATAAGACAGCAGCTACAACAAGCCGCGACTTCTTTAATGTTGCAATGCACTCAACAACAGGGTTAAGCCCTGATTATTCAGAGTTTGACGGAACACCGACCGGAGGGCAAAAATATTTCGGCTATGACGCATTCAGAACTGTAATGAATGTCGCAATGGATTATGCATGGTGGGCAAAAGATTCACGTCAGACAGGACTTGCTAACAGATTATTAACATTCTTTCATGGAAAGGGAGTAACCACATACAAAGGTCTTTGGAATGTAGACGGAACCGCTTACAGCAATCCCGGAGATCACTCACCCGGTTTGGTTGCCATGAACGCGGCAGCTTCTCTTGTATCAACCTACGTTAATACGGGAGATTTTATTAATGATTTCTGGAATATAAGCATGACAAGCGGTCAATACCGTTATTACGACGGATGTTTGTATATGTTAGGTATGTTGAATGTTTCAGGAAACTATAAAGTATATCTATCGTCCGGTGCTTATGTACAAACACCTTCAATCTCTCCGGCTACTGCAACCTTCGATAAAAGAGTAGGTCAGCAGGCAAACATTGTAATTACAATTAATAATCTTGGAAACAATACCCTAAGTAATATAAAGAACGGGGGAACCACGCTTACCAGCGGAACTAATTACTCAGTAAGCGGTTCTGCTGTAACAATTAATATTTCATACCTTAGTACGCTCTCTGTCGGTACAGTACCTCTTACATTCAATTTTTCGGACGGAACAGCAAAAACGCTTTCTATTACTGTTATCGAAAGTACTGAAGGCGGCGGAACAGGAGGAATATCGTTTGATTTTGCCTCTGCTTCACCGACAGTTACAACTAACGGGACAATAACAGCCGTTGTCACAGGAGGCGTACTTGCAGTAACAAAAACCGGAGGTTATTCAACTCCGACATTTGGTTTAACGTTCTCGTTGGGAAGCAAAAAACTGGGTGATTTTAATTATATAAGCGTATTTATTAAAGCTATATCTGGAGATACAACATATAAAACTTTTACTGCGAAAGTCGGCGGTACATCAATAGGTTCAATTCAAACTAATCCATCCGCAAGTGCATTTACTGAGTATAAAATACCGCTTGCAAGTTCATTAACTCAAACAGGAGATATATTAATCACCTTTGATTTTGGTAGTACAAATGCATACGAAGTTCAGATTCAAAGCATCAAAATAGAGTAAGGAGGAAAAAATGAATATTAAACAGATAAGATCAAAGAAAATGACAGGCTTTAGCGCAATCATTATCATTGTGCTGACTTTCAGTGCATTAACTCTGTCTTGCAGTAACCCCTTTGTCAGCGACATTTTGCCCGGTATCAACAATAATAATAACAACAACAACAATAATAATAATCAAGAAAAAACACAATTTACAATTATAGATTTTGAAGACGATTCTATCGGCGAAACATCAAAGTATTCCTCTACAAAAGGTTATGCGAATGATGTACTTGTAAGCGGTAATGTATCAATAGTTGCTGATCCTGTTAATGCAAGTAAAAAATCATTAAGTTTTGCTTCAACAGCAGACTATAATCAGGCGTCTGTTATTCCGATTTTTTTACCTTATCCATTGAGCGATTATGAATCTGTAACATTCAGAACATACGGTATAAGCGGCGATATAGATTTTAAAAATATATTACTTTATATTTCTGATAATAAAGCTAAATTCTTAGACGGCGGTTTTGGAAACGATGCCAATTCACCGTATGCCAAATTTGTAGAATTATTTATCGGACAATCAGAAGAAGTTTCGTTAACAAATACATGGACAGAAATAACAATTGAAATCGGTTCGCTTGACAATGCCGTTAAAAATTTAGAAGGGAATGCATATATAGCATTAGGTATAAACAGCGAAATTGCAAATTATTTGTTAGACGATATTAACTTTGTGTTAGGTGAAAATAATAACATTCCGCAAACCGGAACAAAAATAGATTTTGAAAATGGTGTAATAGGCAGTCCGGGACCGTATTTATCTACAAAAGGCGGAAGCGGTTCTCCTTCACCGGGTACTGTAATTGTTGACGCAGACCCGTCTAATTCAGCGCAAAAATCATTAAAGTATACTTCTGTTACATACAATCAAGCGCCGATTATTCCGATAACTCTGCCTTCTGCATTAAGTAATTATAAATCTATCTCTTTCAGAATGTACGGAGAAACCGGTGATTTAAATAATAAAAATATATATTTCTATATTTCCGATACAGCAGAAAAATTCAAAGAATATAGTTTTGGAAACCCTTCCAGTGATTCTAATAACTTTGCAAATCTTTTAGCAGGACAAGTAACGCATAGTACAGCAGTTCCGGTTTCTGTAACAACAGGCGTATGGACTGAATTTGCATTTGATATTAACCCTGATGCGGCTGTAAGCGGTATAACAAATGCATTTATTGCAATGGGTATAAATTGTAACGGCGCAACCTACTATATCGATGATATAGAATTTAAAACCGAAGCTTATGTTCCGCCTCCTAACGCAACCGTAAGTCCCGGAAGTATTACTTTTTATAAAGCGGCGCCTGAAAACATTGTAATTAATTTAACGCTTCAAGGCGGATGTACATTTACAAATATTATAGACGGCTCAACTCCGCTTTCACAAAGTTATTATAGTGCCTCTGCCGCTACAGTAACGATTTACAGTTCGTATTTGCAGACTCTTGCCGATAAAACAACAAAAAAACTTGCCTTTGTATTTAGTAATGATATTACAAGGGAAATAAGTATCAAGATTGAACCTTTATCAGTAGACCCTGCAAGAATGGTAAAAGTTGATTTTGAAAATGATACTATTGGAAGAGCATATAAATCTACAAGAGGCGGTAACCCTCCGGCTGAAGCTGCTGTAAATGTTACTCAAGACCCAACTGCATCTTCAGAAAAATCTCTTAAGATTGATACAGGCTCCGGAACAAATCAATGGAATAAAGGGGCAATTATACATTTTAATATTCCGCAGCCTTTAAGTTTGTACGATACTTTTACATTCAGATTCTATCTGCAAAGCGGTACCAGTAATAATACAGCTGAAAGCAGAAGTATTGATGTTTATGCACATAACGCAGAGACAAGTTTTCCGGATCACAATTTTGGAAACGATAGTAGTCAATGGTATAAAGATCGTCTGATAGGAAAGACAACGCCTGTAAACTTCAGCAAAACAGGAGAATGGATAGAATATGAAATTACTAGAAGTGAAACCACTAATATAATAGCAAGTTTACAAGGTGAAATTTATATTGCGATTGGAATTAATAATGGAACAAATTTAGTTTATTATATTGATGATCTTACCTTCCACATTGGTGAGGGTATTGTAATACCTGCAAGTATTTCACCGCATAGTACAACATATTTTCTTAATAATAATAGCGATATTGATGTTAATATGACGCTTAACGGACGTACCCTTTCAGCAATTAAAAACGGATCGACTCCGCTTTCTAAAGGTACAGATTACACTGAAAATGGAAATTCTGTCACTATAAAGCAAGCGTATATTGATGGTTATAGCAGCAGTTCTTCAATTACACTTACTTTTGAATTTGATGATGGTCCAAGCAGTGAACTAACAATCAAGATTACAGATATAAGTTATGACCCGGCAAGAGCTGTTAAAATTGATTTTGAAACTGAAATTGCAGGTATTACAAATGTAGGCGGTGCAACAGTCAGCCGTACTGCAGATCCGAAAAATGGCAGTCAGTTTTCTTTAAAGGTCAATCATAATGCTTATAATCGTGCGGCAGTTATACCTATAAACTTGTATGATATAAAAAATTATCAATATGTTTTACTTAAATTATATCTTGAAAGCGGAAGCAGTATAAATCCTGTAATGATTTTTGCAAATACTACTAATAGTTTTAATACAGGGGGATTTGGAAATATACTTAATAATCAATATTTTAGTCCTTGGTATTCAGCTCGTTTTGTCGGACAATCTGAAAATATTACCGGTATGCCGACAGGTCAATGGGTAGATTATATAATTCCAATTGATATACCTAATTCTTCGGTAACAATAACACAAGCCGGAAGTAATAACGGAACTCATACATTAGGCAGTATAAGCCAAGACATGAAAGGAAATTTATTCCTTGCCATTGGTGTTAATAATGATTCTCCAATAACATATTACATTGATGACATTATTTTCGTGTTAAAAGATGATTTTGTAATTCCTGAAAATTCAACAATTAATCCGGCTGCGGCAAATTTTGACAGAGATAATCCAACAGATGTTTCTGTAACTATGGATTTAAAAGGAAACACATTAAGTGATATACAAATCGGAGGTTCAGCTCTTTCTGCAACAAATTATTCAGTAAGCGGCGCGGCAGTTACGATTAAAAAAGAATATCTTGCAACATTGGGTAACGGCGCAAGAACATTTACATTTAATTTTAGCGGAGGTTTATCACAAACATTGACTGTCACTATTACCGGTATTGTCAATATTATTACGGAGTGGGATTTTTCAACAACATCAATAAATACAAGCACAATAACATCCAGCGGCAATGGTACATTTGCCTTTACATATAATACAACAGAAGGAGTATTGGAAGTACAAAAAACTAACGCTAACCATTCAACTCCTATTTTTGAAATACCGTTTAATCTTGGAACTGCAAACCTGAATTCATTCACGAAAGTAATTATAGAATTAAAAGGTGTAACAGGTGATTATACAAATAAAAATTTTCAAGTGGTATCAGGTACTACTCAAATTGGAAATATTGCAAGCGGACTAGGTACTGCATTTAAAACACTAACTATCAACTTGAGCAGCATACCAAGCGCAACCGGAGAAATAAAACTTGGCTTCAGATTTGATAATACACAAGGGTACACAATTCAAATTAAGAGCATCAAATTGGAGTAGATGGTAAATAAAATTTAAATATGTATTATATACATTTAAAATGTTTAAATTATATAGTAAAAATAAGCATATTTTCTTAATATGCTTACAAACTTAACGGAAGGCAAAAGTCTTCAGGAGGCAATTATGTCAGGAAAACAGAGTAAAAGTTTCTTTTTCTGCAATTTATGGATCGTAGCGATACTAATTTTATCGCTTGCGATGATTTTTGCTGGCTGCGATAGCGGCGGCGGTAATGCTACTGAGTATACTGTCACATTTGAAAGAGGAGAGCATTCAGAATGGTCCGATATCGAAAATAATCCGACAACCATAGATGTTGTAATTACTTCCTCTACTGTCGGTATAAGTAATATGCCGCCAAACCCGACACGGGAAGGTTACACTTTTGAAGGATGGGTAGATATTGATGGCGCTCCCTTTGATGCAGACACACCAGTAATCGCAAATATTACAGTATATGCAAAATGGGAACTAGATTTACCAAGTCTTGAAGGCACTGCGTCAATCGACTGTACATCATATAGAATTGGACAGACACTAACTGTTAATCTAAGCATAACAACCGAAATTGAAATACCTTCATACAAATATCAATGGCAAGCTGACGAAATAGATATTGATGAAGCAAATGAAGAGACTTATGTAATAACAGGTGCCGATGCAGGTAAAACAATTACTTGTGTCATAACTCATGAAGGTTATAAAAACAAAGTCATAGCAGAAGGTGAAAAAGTACCGTTTGAAATTGAATTAATTGTTAACGGTCAAGAATTGACGGACGCTATTACCGTTGATCCAGATTTCGGTCACATTGGCGAAACTATCACATTAAGTTATATGCTGGAGAATATTAAAATTAATAATCAGCTTACTTTTATCGGTGTATCAGAATTAACTGAACAGCTGATAACCGTAACAGGAGCAACTGAAAATGTTGAGGGAACATTAACATTTACTATTGATAAAAGTGATGCTGTAGAAGGAAAAATTACTGTTACTGCTGATTTTGCTCATTCGGATAAAATAATCGAAACTATAGTATTTGCAAATGCTAATGAAACCAAAATTTATGGTGATGAACCATTTACATATACTGTTAGTTCACATAATAATCCAACCGAAAGACCGGTTAAATATGAAAGTGAACATGATGATATTGCAAGTGTAAATGAAAATACCGGTGTAGTAACCATAAAAAAAGTAGGACATACTAGAATCAACGCAACCAAAGAGGCAACTGATACTCATGATGCAGCCCATACGTTTTACGAACTTACAGTTAATCCAAAACTACTTACAATAACCGGTACTGAAGTTGTTAAATCAAAAGAACAGGTTGAAGGCAACACAAACGCAACTGTTACAACGGTTGGAACTCTGGTAGGAAAAGTTGGAGCTGACAATGTAACTGTTTCTGCTGTTGCAACTTATGATAATGATAATGTAGGAACAGGAAAAACAATCACTGTTGTTTTTACACTTGATGGTACAGATAAAGCAAATTATCATGCTCCAGAAAATATTATTTATCACGATGGTGCAATTACTCCTGCACCGTCAAGGAATATAAATATTAAATTAGGCACGACAGATCATGAAGTGCATTTAAGTGCTGTTGGCGGTACTTTTACAGTAATTTCTGATAATGCATATGAGTTTACAGCGACAGGTGGATATGGAAATGCTTATGTGATATCTGAAATTAATTTTCCTGTTGGTTCTAATATAGCCAAATATGAAAAAGTTACTTTTACATACAAAGGAGTAAGCGGTGACGGCGGATTTAAAGATATTGCCTTACTTGTAAGTAATAATACATTCTCTGGTAATCAAGGGGTTGATAACACTCTTTCTTTTGGCAAAATTGCTAATGGTGTTGGAAATACCGGAACTGCTAACTTAACAATTAATATAAGCAGCAGCAAAGCTGATGCTGTAAAAGGTAATGATAAACTTTATGTATCATTATTTATGCCTTGTAATAATCCAACAGTCTACCAAATCTCCAATATTAACTTTATCCTTAAACCAATTGCTCCGGCAACTGTTACTCCTGTAAATGCAATATTCGACTTAAACGAAGAAGCAACCGCAAACAACGATGATATTACTTTTACCATAACGCAAAACGATTGGAGTGCTTTCACATCAGTAAAAAACCTTACTCTTAACACCGATTATACCGTTAGCGGAAATTATGTAACAGTTAAAAAGGAATTCCTTTTAAAACAGGAAGAAGGCGATCTAAAACTGGCTTTTGTGTTCGGAGCAGGGGAAGAAGTTGAAGTTACAATTAAAATTGCAGATTCAACAGGAGGAGGAGAAATTATTGTACCATCTGCATATAAAACATCATATGATTTTGCTGTTGATACCAATATTTCAGATTTAATTAGAACTACATCTACTAGCGCTGTATCTGCAAACATCAGTGAAGGTCATTTAAATTTTGTACTGGTTGCTGGTTATACTCAAGAGCAAGTAGTAGTACGGTTTGATCTTGGAAATACAACTTTAGCTGATTATAATCAAATAGTAATAACAAAATCACCTGCTACACATACTGGTTCTGGTACAGATTGGAATAATAAACCATTAAATGCAAAAGCAATGATCGCGGCTGAGACTGGAGCGCCAAGTACTGCAATTACAGCAGCAAGCGGTAATCTTAATTTTGGTAATAATGCTTCTATTACTCTTACTATTAACGGCGGAGGAACTTTAACAGGTCTTGTTGATATTGGATTTTCCACTCAGAATTTTCCAGCAGGTTACACTTTACGCTTTTCTTCAATTACATTAGTACCAAAATGATAATTTAATCCATCAACCAACCCCAAGCGCCCGGTCAACACCGGGCGTTTTTTTTAGGAAAAAAATCCGAGAAAATCAGCGGATTATGTTAACTCCCTAAAATCCGTAAATCCTTCCCCCTCTCCAGAACTGCAACCCTGCTGCAAAGATATTCCACCGCATTAGAGTTATGCGAAATAAATAAAATGCTCAACCCCAAATTCTTATGTAATTCCCTGAATAAATTGAGAATTTGCGCTCCGGCTGAAACATCAAGGGAACTGATCGCTTCATCGGCAATTAAAAGACGCGGTTCTAGGATTAGGGCGCGTGCTATGCAAACGCGCTGTTTTTGTCCGCCGCTTAATTCGTGAGCGTAACGGGATTTGTATGACGGGTCCAGCCCTGCACGGATAAGCATTTCATCTGCTTTTTGCGATCTATTAAGTTTTTCGTATTTATGAATAATCAATGGCTCTTCTAAAAGATAGCCGATTTTTTTTGTTGGGTTTAAAGAAGCACCCGGCTGCTGAAAAACCATTTGTATTTGTGCGCTTTTTTTATTGTATTTATTACCGTCAAGTAAAATTTCTCCTTCATAATCAATAAGATCTAAGATGCAGCGGGCAAGTGTGGTTTTTCCGCAGCCCGATTTACCTGTTAAGCCGAAAATTTCTCCCGCTTGTAATTCTAAATTAACATGATTTAATATTTGTTTCTTTTTAATTTGACCGAATATACCCATATGTTCTGTGATGTAAACATTAGAGACATTTTTAATCGAAAGAAAAGAATGCTGTTCTTTAGAAACGCAATTATTCATAAAAACTTTTCTCCTGCTAAAGGAAAATTGCAAACCTCGTTTGTGCAAACAACATTTGTACAAAAAACTTTTCTGTGAATCTCACATTCTTCGTCTGTGTTAAAATATTTTTCTTGCGGGAAAGCTTCAGTACAGATTTTTTGCGCATCAGAGCATCTTGGAGCGAAAGGGCAGCCTTTAAAATCATCTTCTATAGACGGAACTTTTCCGCTGATGTTTTCCAGTTCGGTTCCCCTTTTTTCTTTACTTGGAATTGCGTTTATCAATGCGCGTGTATAAGGATGCAATGGAGAGAATCGTTCTTTTGACGGACCTTCTTCTACTATTTTTCCCGCATACATAACAATAAAACGGCTGCAAAACTTTTTTATTAATGAAATATCGTGCGATATAATAAGAACGGTGGTTTTATATTTTTGATTCATCTCCAGCAATAAAGAAAGAATTCGTTCTTGGCTTTCTTCATCAAGAGAACTGGAAGGCTCGTCGGCTAACAGGAGTTTCGGCTGGCAGATTACCGCAATTGCTGCCATCACTCTCTGGCACATTCCTCCCGATAACTGATGAGGGTAAGCGTCAAAAATCTTTTGAGGCTCTTCAAAACCAAGAGAAGAAAGTAATTCCAATGCGGCATATTTTGCCGCTGCCTGTAAAGATTTTTCTTTAATTTGAATCTGTTCATTATTAATTAACAAAAGCATTTCTGTAATTTGGTTTCCGACTTTCATTAATGGGTTTAATGCCTGTTTTGAATCCTGAAAAATAAATCCGATTTTATTTCCTCTTATGCGGCACATTTCTTTTTCACTCATACTTGTTAAAGATTTATTTTCTAAAAATATTTCACCTTCTGTTATCTGAAATGATTGAGGCAAAAGATTAGAAATGGCAAGAGCCGTCATGGTTTTTCCGCATCCTGATTCGCCTGCAAGACCTGCAATTTCCCCTTCTTCTAGGGTAAAACTGATGTTTTTTACCGCTTTTAATACTTTTTCTTCTTTAGAAGAAGCAGAAATGATTTTTCCTACGGTAAGGTTTTTTACTTCCAGTAAGCGTCTCATTATGTTCTCCGTAAATGCAAACTATTTTTTTGCAAAGTTTGATTATGCAAAGACGGGGTATGCAAGCGGCGAAGCCCTTCGCCTAAAAAATGAAAAGCGATAACTGTAAGAGTAATAAAAATTCCCGGTGCAAGCGCATACCAAGGAGCGTTAAAAAACCAGCTTTGAGCCTCGAATAGCATACGCCCCCAAGAAGGGTTAGGCGGCTGTATTCCCATTCCAAGATAGCTCATTGCAGATTCTGCAAGAATAGCATTAGAAAGACCAAGTATAGAAGCAGAGAGCAGGGAAGGGAAGAGGTTAGGCAGAATATGAATAAATGTTATGCGAAAGAAATTTGCACCTAATATTATTTCTGCTTTTATAAAATCATAATTTTTGTATTGCAAAGCCCCTGTGCGGATAATTCTTGTGTAACTTGGTATAAATACCAATAAAAGGGCAAAAAACAAACTAAAATGACTGTTATCAAGAATTGCAACCATAAAAAGAGCAAGAATTATTCCGGGAAAAGAATTTAAAATATCAATTACCCTTAGAATAATAACATCTGTAGTACCTCCCAAGAAACCGGCAAAAAGCCCTAAAAGACAGCCGATAACAGCAGCGCAAGTTACCGTGCAAACTGCAAGTAAAAGCGAATTTAATCCTCCTGCCATGATACGCGAAAAAATATCTCTTCCTAAATGGTCTGTCCCTAAAAGATGTTTTGAATTAGGTGATAATAAACGTATATCATGATTTATTTCGTTAAAATTATAAGGCGACCAAATTAAACTGACAAGCTGCATCACAAGAATAATAAAAATAAGACAAGAGCCGATTTTAATTTCACGGTTTAATTTCATCTTATATCCTTTGCTATCCTTATACGCGGATCAATAAACATTAAAGCGATGTCGGCTAACATATTTGCAATTACAACTAAAGATGAACAGTATATCATTAATGCCTGAATAAGCGGATAATCTCTTGAATTAATTGCCGCGATTAATAATCTTCCGATTCCGGGAATCGAAAAAACCTGTTCAATGATAATGCTTCCTGAAAAAACTTCTGCAATTATCATTCCTAACATAGTGATGGCAGGTAATAAAGAGTTTTTTAAAACATGATGAAACAATACATAAAACCTGTTTGCTCCTTTGCTTCTTGCAGTTCTTGCATAATCGCTTTGCAGTTCAGTAAAAAGAGAACTTCTTAAAAATTTTATTAAAATTGCAGAACTGGGAATAGCAATCGCTAATGCAGGAAAAATTAAGTAACCTAAAAATCCAAAAAAGTTTTCCGAATAATTAATAAAGTTTCCGGGAACAAATATTTTAAAAATAAAACCGAATATAAAAATAAAAAGCAAACCTAAAAAAAATCCTGGCGTACTTATTCCTGCCGCAGTTAAAAAATTAGCAATAGTATCGATAATGCCTCCTTCTTTTTTTACTGTTAATAAAGAAAAAGAAAAAGAAATTATGATGATAAAAAAAAGCGAAAGCAGCGAGAGTGTTAAAGTTACAGGAAGTCTTTGTAAAATTAAAGATGAAACACTTTCCCCTCTAAAACTATACGAGATTCCCGCATTACCTTTAATAAAATTTCCTAACCAATCAAAATAGCGGATAAAAATATTGTTGTTTAACCCCATTTGTCCGCGTAATGTTTCTATTTGTTCCGGAGATACCCAAATTCCGCCTATTACCTGTGCTGTGTCTCCGCGTATAACATTAAAAATTAAAAAGCATAACATTGATACAAGAAATAAAGTGATTAAAGCAAATATTATCCTTTTTAATATAAATCTCAATTATTTTTTATCCCGTAAAGAGAAGCAAAATCAATGACATATAACGGATAATCAAGAGCGCCTGTATACTTTGTTTTTGCATTAGTTCCGCCGCTGAAAGCGATAAAGTATAAAATATCCTGAATAAAAACGCTTGCCGCATTATCCGCAATGATTTTTTGCATTTCCTTGTAAAGACCAATGAGTTTTTCATCATCGGTTTGTGCAAGAGATTCATCGTATAATCTGTCAAAATCACTGCTGTTAAAATTTAAAAAATTACTTCCGTTATTTGAATAATAACGTGATAAAAAACTTCTTGGTGATACAATGGGACTGTCAAGTGAAATTATTGTAGCCTCGTAATGCCGCCCAAAATAAACATCAGAAAGCCATGTTCCCCAATCAACTAATTTTATTCTTGCACTAACATCTATTTTTTCAAGCTGGTCTGCAATTACTTGAGCTGTATCAACATGCATAGTAAAATTAGACGGGACAGTAATTTCAAATGAAAGCCTGTGTGAATCTGTAAAACCTGCTTCTTTTAATAAGGTTTTTGCCAGTTCCGGATTATACGGATATGAAAGAGAATCTTCATAATAAATTGAAAGACCCGGAATTATTGGGCTTCCGGAAGGAGTGCCATGATTGAA
The DNA here is from genome assembly GCA_009787695.1 of Treponema sp. GTDB lineage: Bacteria > Spirochaetota > Spirochaetia > Treponematales > Breznakiellaceae > WQXQ01. Next base: position 15,471 of record WQSW01000037.1, on the reverse strand, counting down.
AAATGCTGCATCAATTATTCCTTGTATATCAATTCCGTAATTAAAAGCTTTCCTTACATTAATATTATCAAAAGGGTAAGAGGCATTATTAATCGCAAGTAATTGAACCGCAGCGGATCGGTTTGTATAAATATCAAAATTTTTATAATCAAGCTGAGATGCCATTGTGCCTGTTATAAATGCGCCGTCTATGCTTCCTCCGCGAAATGCAAGCATCAAAGAATCGTAATTTGCAAAAAATACTATTGTTATTTTATCAAGATGAGGAAAACCGCTTTTCCAGTAGTTTTTAAATTTCTTTAAAATTAAATTTCTTTGAGGCGTAAAACTTTCAATATAAAAAGGTCCTGTTCCGATAATAACTTTTTCCCTGTCAAAGTTTCCTGCTTTTACAATTCCTACTGTAAGGTACGGAAGAAAATCAAGATCGAAATCTTTTAAATAAATGCTAATTTGATTCCTGCTTGTTATTTCTGTTCTGTCTATATTATTTAAACCGATAAAACCATTTGCAGCAGCGGTATCTATGCTGTATTTTACATCTTCCGCAGTAACAACAGAACCGTCATGGAATTTTATTCCTTCTTTGATTGTAAAATTATAAATAAACCCGTCCTGCTCAATAGTCCAAGATTCTCCTATGCATGGAAGGAATGTCCCATTGGTATCAGGTTTTACTAATCCTTCAAAAACATTAAAAAGGATACTCCTGCCGTCTGCTGTATTATCAGGTTTAAGAGGATCTAATGTTGTAGGTTCTGTTGTAAAACCATAACGCAATCCTTCGTCTTCATTTTTACAGCTTAACGATGGAATAGTTAAAAGTATAATTAATAAAAAAAGTATTAATTTAAAAGTAGTTTTATTCATATTGACTCCATTTGTTTAAAAAACATTTTAGTAATTCATTATACTAATATTTTTACATTAAAGACAATACAGGAAAGGACATGTTTTTTAAATAAAGAAATCTCGTCCTTCCCCGCTGCGGATTTTTTCCATGTTTTCGATAGTTTTTTTCCGTATTGTTTCATTTTTAATTTGCGGTATCTCATTTTTAATGATAATATCAGTTTTTTTTCTGAATTCATCATCGCCGTAATCCATTGAATATTCGCAAAGCGTCATCAGCGCGTTGGGAAGGCAGACATTGCCTATTTGTCCCGATTTTGCAAGAGACATAAATCTGTCGCCTGTTCTTCCTTCTCGGTAACATGCGGTGCAGAAACTTGGAATGTAGCTGTCATCCATTAGCTCTGATATGATCGATGTCGCACTCCTTTCGTCATTTACATAAAACTGAGGGTTTAATTTTTCTTTATTATTGCGTTTCGTATAACCTCCCACCTCTGTGCTTGAGCCTGCGCTAATCTGAGAAATTCCTAAATGCAAAAGTTTTTTTCGCATTTCATGGTTTTCCCTTGTTGAAAGTATCATTCCGGTAAATGGAACTGCAATCCGCAAGCATGCAACAATTTTTGCAAAGGTATCATCATCGGTTAAATTGGGGAAATCATTTATGTTCATTCCTGCAGCAGGGCATAAGCGGGGAACGGAAATTGTGTGAAAGCCGGTATTGTATTTCTTTTCAAGATGTTCATTGTGCAGCAATAAACCCATAGCATCAAAATAAGGGTCTGCAAGACCGAAAAGAACGCCGCCTCCCACATCATCAATGCCTGCATCCTGAGCGCGGTCAAAAGCGTTTAAATGCCATAAAAAATCTTTTTTTGGTCCTGAAAAATGAACTCTGTTATAAGTAGGCTCATGATACGTTTCCTGAAATAAAATATAAGTGCCTATACCGGCTTCTTTTAATTTACGGTAATTTTCAATTGTAGTGGCTGCAATATTTACATTTACGCGCCTTATTTCTCCGTTTTCAAATTTCATATCATAAATTGTTTTAATACATTCTATTATATAATCTATAGGGCATTCATTATCGTTTTCTCCCGCTTCTATCGCCAGGCGTTTGTGCCCCATCATTTCCAGTATTTTTACTTCTTCGCGGATTTCATCCATAGAAAGTTTGCGTCTGTTAAAATTATTATTATGATTAAAACTGCAATATGCACAGCGGTTCACGCAAAAATCGGATACATATAAAGGAGCAAACATTACAATTCTATTACCGTAAATTCTTTTTTTTATATCCCCTGCAATTTCAAAAATACGTTTTATATGATCCGGATTTTCAGTTTTTAATAAAGATGCAATTTCTTTATGGGTAAGTGTTTCTCCGCACTGTGCTTTATCAAGTGAATTAATAATAAAGGCGTTATCTGCACAAACAGAGTTTGCTTCTTTTAAAATTTCTTCGATATATTTTTGATCTATAAAATTCTCATTCATTTTTATTCCTAATTACAAATTCTATACTGCGTGAAAGGATTCCGTTTATATGTGCAATTGCTGTACCGTAATTTGTAAACGGGATTTTTTGCTCTTGGGCAAGGTTTCTTCTGTAATACATTTCACGTTCATTCAGCATACACGCTCCGCAGTGAATGATCAACTTGTAAGAACTTAAATCTGAAGGGAAGTCTCCTCCCGAACAAAAAGTAAATTCAGGCTCTGTTTTATTAAAGTTTTTTATTAAACGCGGAATTTTCACCGTTCCTATATCATCGCATTGCCTGTGATGTGTACAGCCTTCGCATATTAAAATTTTATCGCCGTTTTTTAGACTGTTAAGCGAAAGAGCCCCCGCAACAGCGGTATCTAAAAAACCTTTATAACGCGCAAAAAGAATAGAAAATGATGTCAGAGGAATCTCTTTAGGAACAATTTGTGCAACTTGCGCGAAAACCTGACTGTCAGTTATTACAAGAGCAGGTTTTATTTTTTGTTTTTCCAATAAATCGCACAATCCGTCTTCTTTTACGGAAATTGCAACAGCACCGGCTTCTAAAATATCGCGTATCATCTGCTGCTGAGGGAGGATAAGCCTGCCTTTGGGAGCCGCTTTATCAATCGGGATAACAAGAACAATCAAATCAAGAGGTTTAATTAAATCTGCAACAAGTTTTTTATTTGATTCAAGTTCTTCCGCAAGAAAAGCTATTTTTTCTTTAAGAAGATTTATATTAAAATTTGTTTTCGCGCTGACAAGCAGGATTTCATCCGAGCGGGCAGCGGGAAGGGGGTCATTTAAATTATCGCATTTATTTATAACGGTAATAAAAGGTATATTCCTTGCTTTAAAAAGAGCGGAAAGTTCTTCATCAATATTATGTTCATTGTTCTGTGTTAATTGTTCGGTTACGAGGACTGCAATATCGGTTTTATTAAGGACTTGCTTCGCCTTGTTAACCCTCATCTCGCCTAATTCACCCTCATCGTCAAAGCCGGGAGTATCGATAATTACAACAGGTCCAAGCGGGAGAAGTTCCATTGATTTATAAACAGGGTCTGTGGTTGTCCCCTTTAAATCGCTTACAATGGCAAGATTCTGCCCTGTAACAGCGTTTACAAGACTGGATTTGCCTGCATTTCGCCGCCCGAAAAAGGCAATATGAATGCGGTTAGCCCGCGGCGTTTCGTTCATAGACATGGTTTTATTATACACTCAGCCAAAGATAAAACTCTATATCTATAGTTGAACAGTTCGATTTTTATGCCGATAATAGTAGCAATATGGTGAATTTGTTCTTTTTTTTAAAATTTAAGTCCCAGTTAAGAAGAACCCGTCCCGATCTAATCCAGCAAATTGATGAATCTCTCAGTAATGCAATTTCCAATGCAGGCGGAAAAATCACAGGGGATCGTTTTATTATATCTGCTGTTTTTAACGAGGATACAATCGGTTTTTGGCTGGATATTTATATTCTTATTGAAAATTTACTTAAGAACATTGAGTCATCACGCGAATTTTACGGCTATTCACTTGTAATATGCGGCAGACCCCCTAATACTCCTGAATTGCTTTGCCGTTTTCTTGCAAACCACAGCGGAGTGTTTATTGATGAAAATTCTGCCAAGAAAATGCTGCCTTATACATATTTTGAAAAACCTTCTGAATGGTTAAACGGAGTTAAAAGGCGCAAGTACGGCTGCGGCAGTTATTACAGAATAAGTGAACTAAAAGTTTTTAAAAACGAAGAATTCGGCGAATCGGAAATTTCAAAACATATTACAGACCTTTATGAACAGGAAAAAGGCAAAAACACTCTTGTTTTATGTCCTTCGAATCTTCAGCGCAGCGGTTTATATAATTATTATAAAAAAACAAACGGTGCAAACGATTTTCCTGCATTGATAATTTGTTTTGAAAGTATAGGGATAGGCTCTCTTGTCGACATTTGGTCTTTAAATATACGCTCTCTTGCAAACGGTCAAAATACAGAAGAAATTGATAATCTTTGGGAATTTTTATTTAAAGAGAGGGTGCGCGATGAAGTTTCTGAATATGTAGAACGCTGTGTCAGGAAATTTTTAATATTGGTTTTTGATTTTTATATTGATGCGGCAGCGAAAAAAAAACAAAGACCCGTTCTTTTTCTTGAAAATATTCATCTTGCAGAAACTAATACAAGAAATCTGCTTTTAAATGTGATATCAGATTTTATTCAAAAAAGAAATATAGGTGCTGCACAAACTGAGTTTACACATAATAAAAAAGAAAAACAAAAAATCCTAATTTTAGGAACATCTGATGATGATATAACTCAGGAGAAACTTCAAAAATGGGAAATGGTTTTTGATGTCAGCAGAAGTATAACAGATTTAAAATTAAATGTTTTAATTCCTCGCCTTTCTTATGAACTTTGGGAGATTATTTATTCTATTTCGCTTTTTAATAAATATTTTTCCCCTGAACTTTTTCAGCGTCTTTTTGAAGAAGAAGATAAAAACCCTGTTATGATAACAAAAGCATTTTCTATTCTTTATTCATTGGGGATTATCGATTCTATGAGAGAGCCGCGTCTTATGAACAATCTTTACGAAGAATATGCAAGCAAAGTTCTTTTAAGTTCAGAGCGAATTATATCGGGAGAAGATAATTCTGCAAACCAAAAGACTGCAGGTGCAAACCCGGTTTATGCAGAAGATAAAGTTGAAAAAATAAAAGCGATAACAAGAGGAAGGCTTATTAGCTGGGCTGTTAAGCGAAATATTAATCCGTGTTTTAGATTGTTATCTATTATTTCCAGTCTTGGAGGCGTAAAACAAATTGACGATATGCTTTTGTTAAAATCTTTAACATCGGATATTGTTAATAAGACTATAACAACAATAGAAACAGCAATGAAAAACGGTCAATTTGAAACAATTCTGACAGCAAAAGCCGCTGTTATTCGTCATATATATAAAACATCAAGGGCTTTAAATACAGAAAACGAAAAAGAAATTGAAAAAACATTTACTGAAACAAAAGAGGAAAACTTTATTTCCAGTTTTGATTCATACCCTGTACTTAATGCGCAAATAGTTGTTAATTTTTGCTGTTATTATCTTGGAAAACATGATGAAAAAGCGGCGGTAGAAAAAGCAAAAGAATCTGTATTACTTGGACAAAGCAAAAACTCATATTGCCTGCCGCAAAGTTACAGGCTTTTTGCCCTTGTTTGTCTTTCCAAGCAGCAGATAAATGAAACGATAGAATATTTAGGTTTTGCCCTGACAAATGCGGAAAAAATAGGAAACAATCATGAACTTGCAATTTCTGCATATTATGCAGCGGCAGTTCAGTTTTTGTACGGTGATATTTACAATGCGGCAAAACTTGCAAGTAAATCAATAGAGCAGTCACTTGCTGCAGGGCATCCCGATTGGGCTGATCGTTCCCGTTTTTTAGAAGGCAGACTGGAAATGGAACTAGGTCACTATAAAAAAGCCCATGATATTTTTGATAAATTAAAAAAAGAGCCGTACGGAAGTATGACAGATGAAAAAGAAAATTTATTATCTGCATGGATATACCGATCTAAAATTTATTTACAAGACCCAAAAGAAGGAATGTATTTAGGGATTCCAAAACCTGAACCTGTAAAGAAAAAAATAAATTACGATGCCGATTTATTTGAAATTGAAGCTGAATACTTATACGGAAATTATAAAAGAGCATATGAATTATCATCTAAACTGAAGAATCCTTTTACGGAAGAAAATTTCTTGTACACGGAAAAAGCCGACTGGAGAAGCGGTTTTACACAATGCGAGCACTTATATTTTAATCACGGAGAAATACAATCCAGAATGATAAGATTATTTTATTCGCTCTCTCTTAGCCGCCTGCCGTCAGAAGATGATCCAAACGGAAAAGAAGAAGCGATACAGGAGATTCAAAAAATACTGAGAGATGAAACATTATGCGAAATTGATCCTTGGGAAGCATTTTATTTTTATGCAAAATATCTCATTTTAGAACAAACAGAAGCCAATAATGTCGATTTAGGAACATCTGTAAGCATGGCATTTAAACGCCTTCAAAAAAGAGCGGGACGCATTGATGACATCGAAACAAGAAGACAATATCTGACAGGCTCAAGATGGAGTCATGAATTAAGCGCAGCGGCAAGAGAATTCAGATTAATATGAGAATTTTTCGTAACTATTAACAGCTTGTATTCTTTTAATTAAAAGGATAGCATAATTTTTATAAGGAGAGGAAAATGAAAAAATTATTAATTTCTCTTATTTTATTTCTTATTTTTGCGTGTTTTATTTCTGCGCAAGAATTACCGAAAATTACGATAATAAATAACACAGGTTATCCGGTATATATGATTTTTGTAAGCCCTAATGATGAAGATAGCTGGGGAGAACCTGCATTGGAAGGGCAAACCATTGAAACAGGTAACTCTGTTGAAATAAGATTAAAAGTTCCGCTTACTGTAACAAGTGTTTATGATATCCTGCTTGTTGATACCGATGATGATACTTATTCAAAGTTTGCAGTTAAAGTTAAAGCCAATGAAAAGATTGAGTTCACCTTTGATGATTTCGTTAATTATGAGTGATCTACTTTAATATTTAAACTCGCTGTCCCCGATAAACTCCCGTAAGATACTTGTTCCCGGCACATACTGAGGCGGAATGGGTGTAAAGTTCTCAAGGAAAGATAACAGCCTTACAGCTTCCGCATATTCGCTGCGGCTTGGTTTTACCGCGCGCAGCAGGGGATCGGCGTAATATTTAAGGACTGAAAGTTCGTAATCAAGCGCGGAGTTAAATGCGGCATCTGAAGAGTTCTGGAAAGGGAAGATGTACTTGCGCTCTCCTGCCTGCACCTTTGACCACATTTTTATGGTGCCCGCAGCATCCATCCCCCTGAATTGGGAATCGCGCACCATGCGGCGCAAAAGCCTGTTGTCGCTTGTAGGAATGCGGTTATGATCATCAAGGTTAAGCTGTGTAAGAGCAGAGACATAAATTTTAAATTTTGTTTTTCGGTCGATGCTGTATGTCAGCGCGTCATTGAGACCGTGTATACCTTCGACTATCAATATATTATTGCTTTCCAATTTTATTTTTTTGCCTGCATTTTTTCTTTTTATACTTGTTTTAAAATCATAAACAGGAAGTGTTATTTCTTCTCCCCTGTAAAGCGCTTGAAGCTGTTCGTTTAAATACGGAACGTCAAGGGCTTCCAAACATTCATAATCAGGGTCTCCTTTTTCATCTTTGGGAGTTTCTTCTTTGCCTCTGTAATAATCGTCAAGACTTATTGCTATAGGTTTTAACCCGCTTACCATCAATTCAATTTCAAGGCGTTTTGCGCTTGTAGTTTTTCCGGAGCTGGAAGGTCCTGCAATAAGGATCATTTTGATCTCATCTTTTCTTTCTACTATGCGCTGTGCAATGTCCGCCATCATTCTTGCCTGATGCGTTTCTGCAATCATTATGTACTCTTTAAAAGAACGGTTTGCAATTTTTGCGTTTAACTCCCCCACAACACGCACTCCGATGATGCGCCCCCATTCTTTATATTCACTGAAAACATTAAAAATTTGCCTCTCATCTTTAAAAGGATCGAGGGTTTTTCCCTTGCCAATGCCGGGAAAACGCAAAAGAAAACCGTCTTCGTAGGGTAGCAGATCAAATGTACTAAGAAGACCTGTTCTTTCAAGAAGCGGCTGTATATAAATATCCATAAAGCCAGAACATTCATTAACCTTAATGCGAGGTGAACTTCTCTGTTCCAAAAGAAGGGCTGTATCTGTTTGATTATTTGTTTTAAACATTTCTACAGCCTCTTCATAAGAAAGGTATTTAAATGTTATGTGCAAATCTTCTTTTACAAGCCGCTGCATCTCTTTAAGAAGTTTTTCTATCTCGCCATCTTTAGGTTTTTCTCCCGAACTGAATGTATAGTAATAACTGTTTCCAAGCGAATGACCTACATAAATACCGTCGTTTTTTAAAATGTTACGCGCTGCAATCGCAAGAACAAAAGAAAGCGTGCGTCTGTAAATCATCGCTCCGTCAGGAGAATCGAGAAGCACAGGCTCTAAGGCTGCATTCATAAGAAGAGAAGTATCAAGCGGGCGTATTTCATTATTAACCCTTACGCCTGCAATTTCGCTTGATGGAATACCGAAATTTTCGATCAATGCAATAGCTTTAGTTCCGTAAGGACAGGTAACAGTTTTTTGATTGTTAGCAAATTTAATTGATATATTATTCATTTAAATATTATAGCATATAATTTATAATACAATAATAAAAATCATAACCCTAAAGCAAGCAATACTTTTGATTTGTAATCTTTCTCTGTGATTCTATCTTTTAAATAATCTGTGATGATTTGCCTGATGACAGGAGGGAAGGCGTTCCAATAACGCTGTGTCCATGCACCCATTTCTTCGCGCAGCCCTTGATCAACCTTTTCGTTCATTGTGCCGACAGAGAATGAAACAAACTGCTCTATCATTGATAAAAGGATATCGGGGGGAAGAGGGCTTTTTTGTGCGCTTGCTTTTCCCGGCATCCATGCTTCGCAAAGTTCTTCAACTTGGCTGTCTGTAAGTTCTGGGGCATTTTCCCTTATGATTCTTAATATCATTTCTTGGATTGATGATCTCATCCCGTCAATTATTTTTTCTGTGTTGCCGCCAAGCTCTGCGCTTAGCTGTTTTGCCATTTTGGCGGGATCGGGAATATTGCCTACCGCATGAAAAACCGTTATGTTGCGCCTGCGCCTTACAACGGCTTCTGCAAGCACGTCCAAAGAGGCTTCATCACTTTGATTTAGGATAAAATCTAAGGCTTGTAATAAACCGGCATCTGCCATACGCCGACGAGGTTAGTCTTTTTTCGCTTTTGATGATGTTTTAAGGCATCGGGTGCAAATTTTGCGTCTTTTTGATGTTCCGTTTACTTCTTCTTTAACGCTTACAAGATTAGGTCTCCATTTCCTGCGTGTACGGTTTTTCGCATGGCTTACCTTATTTCCAGATACTGTATGTTTTCCGCAATTTTCACAAACACGTGACATAATTTCCATCCTTACTAATTTGCTTATATATCTATTAATAACAAATAATTACAGGATTGTAAAGCCCTATTGGTCATCATACGCAAGTGTCTGCGAGCGTAAAAAACGCCCCCTTTCCTCGATAGTAAACACTCGGACGGGAGCGTGTTTTTCCGCCCGCAGACACTTGCAAGTGGTTACAGTTGGGTTTTACTCACAAATTGTATACTTACAAAAAATCAAATTAGAACAATTCCACTGCTAATTATGTTATTCTCCTACTCTTATGGAGTTGAACCAGGTGTCGGTGTAGAGTTGTAGGGACTCGACTAGGTCTTCTACTAATTCTGTGTATTTTAAGTCTGCTTCTGAGTAAAAGGGTTTGACTTTTTTGTATTGACGTGCAGGGACATTTACTGTGGCGGGCAGGGCGAATGCGTCTGCAAATTCGGCGTAGATTTCCGGTCTGTGAATAAAGTCGATAAACTTGTGTGCCATATCGATGTTTCTTGCTCCCTTTAAAATTACCATATTGTCAATGTAAGAAGGTCCGCCTTCTCTGGGAATAAAGAAAACTGTGTCTGCCATTAATTGAGCGTTATCTGCAATTTCTTCATAAACAGCTTCCGGAAAGGCGTGAACAACCCAAAAATCGCCGTTTGCATATCCTTTGCCGAAAGCCTCTGAATCAAATTTTACAAGGTTTGGTTTCCATGAATTATTTATGTGATCTCTGGCTAATGCTACCAGAGCAGGATTTACTTCGTTTACTGAATAACCTAAGAAAGAAAGCGCTCCGCCTAAAACCTCGCGCATATCGTCTAACATTGTCATGCGTCCCTTTAGGTCTTCTCTGGAAAAAATTGACCAGCTTCGTTCAAAATTCGGTACTCTTGCAGTGTTTATAATTATACCTGCCGCACCGTAAAAATAGGGGACTGAATATTCCATCTGCGGATCATAACTTGCAATTTCTAAAACCTCTGTGTCGATATTTTTTAAATTAATCATTTTGGAATGATCGATTCTCTCCAACATACCCTGCCGCATCATTATGGGAACATAATCTTTTGAAGGAAATACTACATCATAGCCGCTTCGTTTGCCTTGTGTCGCTCTTAATTTAGCGTACATATCTTCGTTAGATGCAAACTCATCGTAAACAATTCTGACATCGTATTCTTCTTCAAATTTTTCGATTATTGAATCCGGTGTATAATACGTCCAATTATAAATATACAACCGTTCCCTTGAATCGCAGGAAATAATGACGGACATACAAAGAACCGCCATAACCGCGCAAACATAGTTTGCAAGATAAATGATGTTTTTTTTCATCATTCAGCCTCCTGTTAACGATACTTCCTGCCTGCAAACCATCTGCCGGCAGGAACTCGTTAAAATAAAATATATGGTTATTCTCCGACTCTAATGGAGTTAAACCACGCGTCATTGTAAAGGTCCAGTGCAGGACCAATATCTCTTTTTAATTCTACATTGGCAAGGTCTTCTGCCGAGTACCATGCAGGTCCTTTTTTATACTGACGTGCAGGGACATTTGCCGTTGCCGGAAAACCGAATGCGTCTGCAAACTCAGCGTAAATTTCCGGTCTGTGAATAAAATCAATAAACTTGTGTGCAAGTTCGATGTTCTTTGAACCTTTTAAAATACACATACTGTCGATGTATGCAGGTCCTCCTTCTTTGGGAAAGAAGAAAACCGTGTTTTCCATCATTCTTGGATTCTCTGCAATTTCTTCAAAGACTACTTCAGGATAGCCCTGCACAACCCAGAACTCGCCGTTTGCATATCCTTTGCCGAAAGCGTCCGCATCAAATTTAACAAGATTGGGTTTCCATGAATTATTAATAAGATTTCTCGCTTCGGTTATTTCCGCACGGCTTGTTGTATTAACAGAATATCCGAGAAAAGCCAATGCGTCTCCCATTACTTCGCGCATGTCGTCTAACATAGTCATGCGTCCGTGAAGATCTGCTCTTGCAAAAATAGACCAGCTTTCTTCATAATCAGGAACGCGCGCTTTGTTTACTATAATACCTGCCGCTCCGAAATAATAAGGGACAGAATAATCCATGTTTGAATCATAATCTGTAAATGCAAGAACAACAGGGTCTACATTTACAAGATTTGGGATTAAAGATTTATTAATTCTTTCCAGCATATTTTGCTGAATCATTATTGAAACATAATCTGCCGACGGGAAAACAATATCATAACCGCTGCCGCCTGATTTGAGTTTTGCATACATATCTTCGTTAGATGCAAATTCATCGTAGATAACCCTTACGTTATACTCTTTCTCAAATTTTTCAATTACAGTATCCGGTGTATAATAAGTCCAGTTATAAATATAAAGCCGCTCTTTTTGTTCGCATGATGTAAGAGCAGCTCCGCTTACAATTGTAATTATGAAAAAACATAACAAGCAAATATTACCGATAAAATTTGAACGCAGTCTCCTTTGAAAAAAATCTTTAAGATTTTTACCATGCTTGTATGACCCTTGTCTTAAGACTGCGCCCGTAATGGGTAGTTCCATCTTTTCCTCCATTCCTCTCTCTTCCATAAAACCTTCCTCCGTGATAAAAATCTTGCGGATTTTTATCTATAAAAAATATATTGATCTCATTGAGGGCTTAAACCTCAGAGGTCTTAGACCTTCAACGAGGTCTAATTTACGTTTCTAATGAACTCTGTTTAGGTTCATTTTGCTGCGATATACTTTAAGAATTTTCTAAGCATAACGCAAAGTAAAACTGTTCCCAAAATCATGACAACAGACAGGGCGCTGATAAGAGGGGTTATACCGCCTTTGCGTGTAATTGCAGAATATATAAAAATCGGCAGTGTGGAAGAGCCGGGACCTGCAACAAAGAACGTTATGACAAAGTCTTCCAGCGATAATGTGATAGCGGTTAAAAGCCCGGAAATAATACCCGGCATGCAAATAGGAAGTGTTACTTTAAAAAGGGTTTGCCTTTCGCTCGCTCCAAGGTCAGCGGCGGCTTCTATAATGGAAAAATCAAACTCATCAAGACGCGCCATGACCATTAAAAAAACAAAGGGCAGGTTAAAAGTTGTGTGCGCGACAAAGATGGTAAAAAGCCCTAACTGGATTCCAACCCCTGCAAAAAAGATTGCAAGAGATACGCCGATAATAATTTCAGGCAATATCATGGGCAGGAAAGAAATTGTTTGCACATAACTTTTTATTTTAAACTTATACCAGCTAACTCCGATCGCGCCGATTGTTCCAAGTACGGTAGCTGTTGCCGCAGAAGAGACGGCGATTATCAAACTGTTTGTTAAAGCCCTCCATAATTCTCTTGAACTAAAGAGGCGCTGATACCAGCGCAATGAAAAACCTGTCCATTGCATTCCTGTAGAACTGTTAAATGAATAAACTACAAGCACTAATAAAGGAAGGAAAAGAAAAACCAAAGTAAAGACAAGAACAAACTGCGAAAATGAAAAACGTCTTCTGTATGCGCGTTTTGCATGCCTTGCAGCTTCCCCTTGACTTTTCCAAGGCATTATAGAGGTGATAACTTTTTCCGCAATACTTTTTTTCACTGCGTCCCCTCTGCTTCCATCTTGCGTGCCTTTGCATCAATCTTTCTTTTTGAATCATCTTTNTTCTGTATATACATCATCCAAAGAACGCCGATTGTTGTTACTATTGTAAGCACCATNGAAATTGCGGCGGCGCGGGGCCAGTTACGCGATTTTAAAAGCTGNTCTGCAATTACATTTCCAAGCATATAGGAATCCATTCCGCCNACAAGNAGAGGCACAGCATAAGCGCCGAAGATAGGGATGAAAGTAAAAAGAACAGCAGTGAAAATTCCGCCCCTTATATTTGGGAGTAATATTTTTACCATTGATATAAATTGATTTGCCCCTAAGTCGCGTGATGCTTCTAAAAGAGAAAAATCAAATTTGTCGATTGTAGAATACAAAGGAAGTATCGCATAAGGCAGATACATATAAACTAAAACTAAAATAACAGCTTTTTGATTGTAAAGAAAAGGAATAAAATCTTTTATCAGTCCCATTCTTAATAATGTTTCATTTAAAAAACCGTTGTTGCCGAGTATATTCATCCACGCAAAAACTCTGATTAGAAAATTTGTCCAGAAAGGGATGATGATAAGAAGCAAAAGTAAAGTTTGATGTTTGCTTCTTGCCATGCAGTAACCGCAGGGCAGGGCGATTAATATTGTAATTACTGTTGCAATAAAAGATGTAATTACCGTGCGCAGTGTGATATTTAAAAAAACAGGATCGATAAGATAGCGGTAAGCATCAAGAGAAAATTCCCATTCAACGCCGCCGTATAAACCTTTTCTTAAAAAACTGTAAACGACAATGATGATAATAGGCGCAAGAAAAAAAATTGTGAACCAAATCGCCATAGGAGAAGAATAGAGCGTACCTAAGTTCCTTGTTCTGGGGTTCAATTTTTTACCTCGACTATGTAGCCGTCAAGGGCGCTCCATGAAAGATAAACCGAATCCTTCCATCTTATATCTGGTCCTTCGTCAGAATAATTTGCGTGTTGTTTTATTACGCGGATTAAAGTTCTGTCTTTTACTTGAACATAAAATTTTGTTTGGAAACCCGAATAGATAGGCTCGTCTACAGTACCCTGCAAAAGATTTATATCATCGCGGTTTGTTGCAGGTTTTTCTTTTGTGATAACAATTTTTTCAGGCCTTATTGTAAAACTTACAGTTTGCCCTACTTTAATTTCATCAACATCAGTTACTTTTATAATTCCAAGTTCAGGGATTTCAACTTCTGCCATGTATTCTGATATATCTTTAAAATCGTGGAGTTTTACTTTTTCCACGCTTTTTATTACACCGTCAAAAAGATTTGTTTCCCCTATAAATTTGGCGACAAAATTTGTTGCAGGGCTTTCGTATATTTCATGGGGGGTATCTATTTGCAAAACCTCCCCCTGATTCATTATTGCGATTCTGTCTGATACGGAAAGGGCTTCCTGCTGATCGTGCGTAACATAAATAAAAGTGATTCCAATCTCGTCGTGGATACGGTCAAGCTCTATCAACATATGCTGACGCAATTTTGCATCGAGTGCTGAAAGCGGCTCGTCAAGCAGAAGTACACGCGGCTCATTGATAAGGGCGCGCGCGATGGCAACACGCTGTTTCATGCCGCCTGAAAGCTGGTTGGGTTTTTTATCAGCATGACCGTCAAGACTTACGAGCTGTAAATATTGTTCAACTTTGCTTTTAACCTCTGCGGAAGAAGCTCCCTTTAAACGAGGGGAAAAAGCTACATTTTCAAAAACTGTCAGATGGGGGAAAAGGGCATAGTTTTGAAACACTGTATTGGTCGGACGCTTGTTAGGGGGCAATGTAAGAACATTGTCTCCGTCCAAAGTGAGAGTTCCCTTATCAGGGTGTTCAAAACCGGCAATAATCCGTAACAGGGTGGTTTTACCGCAGCCTGACGGTCCCAATAAGGAGAAAAACTCCCCTTTTTTAATTTCTAAGCTCACATTTTTGAGCGCCTCGAAATCACCAAAGGATTTAGAAATCCCCTCGATGACAACATTGCTTCCAATCAATATGTTCCTTCCAGCCTCCTTCAAGGAACTGCCGCGATGCGGCAATTTTAAAGCCGGGCTTTACGGCGCGGCACCCTAAAATCCTACGGATTTTCAGTAATACCGTCCAAATAGTCTATAGTGAACAATGGGGTTTTTTAAGAATAATGTCAAGGGTGTTTTGGAATTTATGGGTTGGTTAAAATGTGTTAGTTTACGCAGCAAAAGTCCGTATTTGTTATTAAAATTTAAAAAAAAGAATCATATTTTTACCGCTTTCTTATTTATTAATTTAATGTATTATATTAATAAGAATTAAAACAAAATATACTAAACCTATTAGGAGGAAAAAATGGACCGTTCTACAATTCAATTATTAAAAACTTTAATTGTCGTTGTGCTTTTTATTTTAATTCATGTATGGAATAAATACAGATCGAGAGGAAAGTACAA
>WQSW01000036.1 GCA_009787695.1 Treponema sp. | reverse complement strand
CGCCTGTGCAACTTCCCCCGCGTCTCCTTCTCTTTCTTCCGAACCGGCCCCTAAGCCGGTTCTTTTCTCTCCCCTTCCCTAATGCCCGCTTCTTTTCAAAATCGGGCTTGTTGCCAAATATCACTGTCTGACAGTTGTCAGACGTAGGGCGTTTTGCCCCTATTTTGCGCTTTTTGGCGCAAGTTTCTAGAAGATACTACTTCCTGCTGCACTTTGTCAAGTGCTTCAGAAATAATAACCCCTCTTTTTGTGTGTTAATTACGCATGGAAAAACGCCCGTTTTCTTATCGTAATCCTTCGGGCGCGCGTCTTTTCAAAGATGATTCTTTGAAGTCTTCTAATCCCGGTTTTCAAACCTTACCCAGCGCCATTTAAAGCACCGAGCGAAGATTCACTCATTATAACACTAAATAATTTATCAACTTTTAATTATTTTGTCAAGCTAATTTCCGGAAATTTNTAAAAATTATTTTTTATTAAATCACTTTATCTTATGAAGAATTTGATCTCCATGAACTCCGACAAGCTCCCTTCGGGGGTTGATNGTTAAGTCCATCGCTTCCANAGGGATAGCGCCCAGAAGGATGTCATCGGCATCCGGTATAACGAGCGCTTCGCANGTTGTGCGGCGGTTTTTCCATCTTACCTCTACCGGTCCTGCAAGATTAAATTCTCGTTCAGTGCCGTCAGCAAGTGTTCCGGATTCTGTACCGACTATTTCAAGTCCCAGTTTTTCTCTGATTTCTTCGTTGATGACTAGTGTCCACGCGCCGGTATCTACAAGTGAATTTATAGTAACCTGTCTGATATCAGAATCTTTTATTAAACCCCGCCTAACAGCCATAATATCATCAGCGTTTTTTAGGGTAATTTCAGTTTTAACTATAGACATAAATCCTCCTTATTTTTTTATAAGTATAATATATGATATTTACTTTACGTTTGTCAAGTGTAATGTGAATTTATTTTTACTTAATATTTGTCATGGTATGTGCAATGGCGTCAAAATCATCAAAGTTTCCTTCCTGCACAAGCTTACAGCGAACAATAGACCCATTAGAAAAAATATCATTAGTTGATATTTTCACTTTCAAATAATTATCGGAAGTTCCGCTTTTTTCTTTTTCTCCGCTGGAGTTCTCCGTTAAAACATCAACTTCACGCCCAAGCCAGCGTTGTACATAAGCCGCTCTGCCCTCTTTTGCCAAATCGGTAAGAAGCTGCACACGTTTTGTTACAATGCTTTCTTTTACATTATCTGTAAATAAAAAGGCAGGAGTTCCTTCTCTTTTTGAATACGGGAAAACATGAATCCAGGCAAAGTCAAGTTTTTTACATAATGAATATGTTTCTTCAAACTCATTATCGGTTTCGCCGGGAAAACCTGCGATAATATCGCAAGCCAAAAACGGATCGTCTTTTGCGCTGCGTAAAAGAGTGACAGCTCTTTGTATAGTTTCGCTGTTATAAGCGCGCCCCATTCTTGCAAGAATTTTTTCACTGCATGATTGTATCGATAAATGAAAATGAGGGCGGATGCGCAGATGCGATAAAACTTTTATAAGTTTTTCATCAACACATTCGGGTGCTAAAGATGATAATCTGATTGCGATTTTTTCAGTGCCGCTTAATAAAAAATCTAAAAGCTCTGTAAGATATTCTTCGTTCTTTGAAAAACAATATTGCGAAATATTCACCCCTGTAAGCACAGCCTCAGCATGATTTTGTTCAAGTATTTGTAAACGGGATAAAACTTCTTTTGGATCAAGGCTGACGCTTTTCCCCCGCACAAGACGGATTTTGCAATATGTGCATTGATTGTCACAGCCGTCCTGTATTTTTAAAAAACTGCGGGTATGTGCAGAGAATGTTTGCGGATTAAAGGAAAATGTTTGCGCTGAAGTTTCTAAATCATAAAAAGAAGGCTGATAATTTACTGTTTCAAAAATTCCCAATTCCGGTAAATAACTTTTTAAGTTTAATATTTTTTCTTTTCCGATAACAAAAAGCCTTTGTTTTTGATTATGATCTAAATTTAAAATATCATCTTTATTTAATTGCGCGTAACAACCTGTAACAATTACGCGGGAATCAGGGTATTCACGCAGCGTTTTTCTGATAACGCCCCGTGCTTTTTGATCCGCTTTTGATGTAACAGTGCATGTATTTACAATAACAACAGACGGATTTTTCTCTGTTCTTTTATTTTCTGTTATGTGAATAAAACCGGCTTTTGTGAAAGCGTCAATGATAGCTTCGCTTTCCAGTTGATTTAATTTACAGCCCAATGTAAAGAGTAAAAATGAAGGCATCCTTACATCGTGTTGTTCTTTGTTCATTGTTAACTGTTATTTGTTCTCTGATTAGTTGCTCATTGTCCGTCTGATTCTTTCTATGCCGCGCCTTGCATCTTCTAACTGAGAATTTAACGAGAGCGCTCTTTCATATGCTTCTATCGCGCTGTTTAAATCTCCTGCATATTCACGGGTAAAACCTAATCTGAACCACCATGAAGCGTTTCCGGGCACCCAATAAACCGCTGTAGAAAGTGCGATATCCGCATGGCGGAATCTTCCCTGACGGATATAGATTTCTCCCATGTGATAATATACCAAAGAAATTCTTTGCCCTTCAGGGGCAGTGGCTGCGTATTCCTGAAGAAAACGCAAAGCTTCATCGTTTCTGCCTTGATGAAAATTTATCTCTCCTAATATTTGCGTTATGCGAACATCAAAACGGTTTATCGCCCTGCCTGCTCTTGCATAACGCATTGCCTCGTCTAAACGGTTAAGACGAAGAAGCGCCCAGCAGATTACTACATGCGATTCCATATTATCGGGATTTTCTTCTAATTCTTCACGGCAAATACTTACTGCTCTTTCAAAATTTCCTGAGTTATATTCAACTAAGGCATCGGGCGGGCGCATTTGAGAAAAGACGTTAAACGAAATAAAAAGAAAGACAAAAGTAAAACAAATATTTTTAATCATATTAAATTTTTCCCAACCATTGTGCATCTTCCGTTAAAAACACAGCCTGTTTCCATAAGGATTTCAGGAGCGGTTACATTACCTGCAAGTTTTCCTGTAACAGTAACTTCAACTTTTTCTACAGCGGTTACATCGCCTTTTACCTGCCCTCTTATCAGTACTCTTAAAGCGTTGATGTTGGCATTAACAACTGCGTTTTCATCTATAACCAATAAACCTGTCGCATTTATTTCGCCTGAAACCTTACCTCTTATAAGAAAAGGTTTTTCAAAACGAAGGGTACCTGTAAAATCAATATCGGAGGACAAAATTGTATCAAAATCACTGTCTTCCATGAAATCATTGTATATTTCTGTCATTTATATTGATTATAACATTATTTAAGATATTTAGGGAAGTACTGCAAACTTCGAGGCTCGCTGTAAGTACTGGAAGCTTCGCCTCTACGAGGCTCGCTGTAAGTACCGGAAAAAAAATGGTTGCTGCCTGCATAAATTTGAGGTATCCTAAATAATAAAGAACAATTTATATGGAGGAAAAATGGACTTTGTATCAAAAATGAAAGCCAAAGCAATATCTGTATCCAAGAGGTTGGTTTTACCAGAAGGTACAGACAAACGGATCATCAGGGCGGCAAGAATACTGGTGGATGAAAAAATTGCTGCAAGCGTTACGCTGCTGGGTAAGTCAGCGGATATTCAAAATGCTGCAAGAGCAGATGGGATCGATTTGAACGGCATCAATATAGTTTCACCTGAAGCCGAAACAAATCTGGGCAAGTATGCGGAAACTTATTATGAATTACGAAAAAATAAAGGGATGTCGCCTGAGCAGGCAAGAATCGAAATAACCGATACCTTGCGCTGGGGAGCAATGATGGTTCACATGGATGATGCCGATGCGATGGTTGCAGGGGCTGCAGCTCCGACAAGTGATGTATTGAGAGCAGGGCTTGCCATTATCGGTACTATCGAAGGGCTTAAAACAGCTTCTTCCTGTTTTGTCATGTCTGATATGGACAGTCAATACGGACAAGAAGGAGCAATGATATTTTCTGATTGCGCTGTCGTTCCTAACCCGACAGCAGAACAACTGGCTGATATTACAGTAAGCGCGGCTCTCTCATGCAAAGAATTTTTAAATATTGATCCTGTAGTCGCTCTTTTATCTTTCTCGACAAAAGGTTCTGCAAAACATGAAGATGTTACTAAAGTACAGACAACAGCGGAAATTCTAAACAAAAGAGGGGTAAACTTTATTTTTGACGGTGAATTACAGGCTGATGCAGCCCTTGTGCCATCGGTTTTAGATAAAAAAGCGCCGGGAAGCCCTGTACGGGGAAAAGTTAATGTCCTTGTATTCCCCGATTTAAATGCGGGAAATATCGGTTATAAATTGGTTCAACGAATAGCAAAAGCTCAAGCCTTCGGACCGTTCTTACAAGGGTTTGCAAAACCGATAAGCGATCTTTCCAGAGGCGCATCTGTTGATGATATTGTAACAACTTGTGCAGTTACATTATCACGCGCTTAGAGAAAAAAATGCAATTAAAAAATTAGTTGCATTATGAATAAATACGGGCTTATAATTAGATAAATAACCTAATAGGGGGGAACTATGGCAACAACAAAAAAACCAACTGCTGAGCAAACCGATGCAAAAAAACCTGCGGCAAAACCGGCAGCTAAATCCGCCGCGAAAAAACCTGCGGCAAAACCGGCAGCCACATCCGCTGCTAAAAAGCCTGCTGCTGCAACAGGAACAAAAAAACCTGCAGCAAAGCCGGCAGCGAAAAAACCTGCCGCTGCGGCCGGGACAAAAAAACCGGCAGCCAAATCCGCTGCAAAGAAACCTGCTGCCGCAAAAAAAACTTCAACAAAGAAAGCGCCGGCAGACAATGTAAAATTCCGCAATCTATTTGACGCTTATAAACTGGAAAAACTTCCTCGCGATCAAGGGTATATTATTTCATCATTCTTTAAAGAAAATGACGCCTATTCAATTTATGAGGTTGTATCATATGCGGGCGTAAAAGAAATATATCCGACAGATACAGGGTTAACCTTTGTTTCGGGCAGTAAAAAACTTTATATTTTGGTTGAACCTGCTATTTATCATCAAAAGGGGCAAGAACCTGTCAGCAGAAAACAAGGCGACAGTATTCCGAAACGGTTTAACGAATTGGAAATAATTATTGCAAAAAATCAAACCAAAATTATGGTCGCTAAAGAGCCGAATGAGGTTTACGGTTCATTCACAATTTTAAAACCTGCAAGCCTCAATTTCTCAGTTGTATTTTATGAATTACCGGAATTGTACGACACAGTAGCGGCATTCTTTACAGATTCACTTAACAAACAACGCAAGGTTCCTGAACGTGATGCAAGAACTGCGGCAAATTTAATTGTTGAAACGATTAAAAAAACTATGGGTTTTGAAGGTCAATACAGCTAAGCTCTGACAGTTAATTAATCAAACGCCTGTGTCCGCACAGGCGTTTTTTTATGAAAAAATCGGAAAATAAATTTTTTTTCACTTTACCTTTACAAAAATGGTATATGGTTGTATAGTATATTATGAATAAGGAGTTAATATGGGAGACGCGCAAAGTCAACAGACTTACCCTAAAGGACTTGATTTTGAACAAGTCTGGGCTGCTTTAATGGAGAATAGGGAACAAATAAAAGAAATAGGCAAACGTCTTGGCGATTTTACCAATAGTTTCGGCGATGTTGTAGAATATATGATAGCTCCAAATCTTCAGGAAAAATTCAATGAACTGGGATATGACTTTCAAGAAGCAAGTACTAAGCATAAAGTCAGAGATAAGAAAAACGATATTTCTTTTGAAATTGACGTTTTTTTACAAAACGGCGATACTGCAATGCTTGTTGAAATTAAAACAAATTTGACAATCAGCGACATAAACAAACATTTAATCCGGCTTGAAAAAATGAGAAAATACGCTGATCTGCGCAACGACAGACGCCATTTCTTAGGAGCTGTAGCAGGGATTGTTGTTGATGATGAAAGAGAATACGCATTAAATCAAGGATTTTTTCTTATAGAACCTTCCGGAGAAAATTTTCATATCACTCTTCCAAACGGAAAACCAAAAGAATGGTGATATGGTTTATTATATCAAGGCTGGAGAATTATTTATCTATAAAATTTTCTATAGAAGATACAAGATCATTTATTTTATATTTAAACATAATAAAATCTTTTTCTATTAATTCTTCAATGCTAGAGTATGGTAATGGTTTAGTTATAATCATTTTTAATGTTTCTCCATCTCTTGTAAAATTTGAATTATAAACATTTCTTTTAATGTATGGAATATTTTTATATAACCAATCTATTTTTAATTTATCTGAGCATATATCAAAACAAATAATATGCCCACCGGAATTGAGTTTATCTTTCTTAATAAAAATTGAAATTTTATATAAAGGATGTTCAACAATAACCTTATCATTATCCATTTTTATTTTCACTTGTTTTTTTGTTTTAATTACATTGGATTCTAAATATTTTAATTTTTCATCTAGTGATTTTATTTTTAATATTATCTTTTTTTTAAAAATATTAAATATTTCTTTATATTCTTCATCAGTATCCGTCAAACCGCCAATTTCTTCTGATACAGCAAAAGCAAATTCTGTCAGATTTAAACTGCCGATAATCGCTTCATTATCATTTATAAATATTTTTGCATGTAAATATTCAATATGGTAAATTTTAATTCCTATTTCCTCATATTTTGCTATAATATAAGGTAAATCATCATTTCTATTATCATCTCTTATATAAAAATTTATCTTAACATTCTTTTCACACAATTCTTTCAAAATATTATACATATCATCCCAATCATCAATATAAGGGGAAACGATATTTAATTCTTTATTTGAACTTTTAATTAATTCAATAACCTTTTTTACCAATTCTTCTTTATATAATATTTTCATAATTTTCCTCCAAGAAAAAATCTTTTCTTCCCTAACTGTTAAAACTTAACAGTGTATTCACAAATTATTGCGGTATCTTAACTTGAACAGGCCTGACAATTGCCGTATCGTTATCGTTGCTGAGCCTTCCACTCAATCCCCACGCCCAGAGAGTGCCGTCTGTTTTTATCGCTACAGTGTGATATTGCCCTGCAGAAACGGATGCCCAAGTTGTTTCGCTTCCTATCTTTGTGGGGGTGAGTCTATCAAATTGCGTTCCGTCGCCGAACTGTCCAAAATTATTTTGACCCCACGCCCAGAGAGTGCCGTCTGTTTTTATCGCTACTGTATACCTGTATCCTGCAGAAACGGATGCCCAAGTTGTTTCGTTTCCTATCTTTGTGGGGGTGGTTCTATCAATTTGCGTTCCGTCGCCGAGCTGTCCATAACTATGACCCCACGCCCAGAGAGTGCCGTCTGTTTTTATCGCTACTGTATGTTCTCCCCCTGCAGAAACGGATGCCCAAGTTGTATCGCTTCCTATCATTGTGGGGGTATTTCTGTCAGTTGTCGTGCCATCTCCAAGCTTTCCATGTTCATTTCTTCCCCACGCCCAGAGAGTGCCGTCTTTTTTTATCGCTACTGTACGATTAGCATAACTATTACTTGCAGAAACAGATGCCCAAGTTGTATCGCTTCCTATCATTGTGGGGGTGGTTCTGTTAGTATCCGTTCCGTCGCCGAGCTGTCCATTACCATTCTTTCCCCACGCCCAGAGAGTGCCGTCTATAATTGCTACAGTGTGCCCTTCCCCTGCTGAAACGGATGCCCAAGTTGTATCGCTTCCTATCATTGTGGGGGTGGTTCTGTTAGTATCCGTTCCGTCGCCGAGCACTCCATAAGAATTATAACCCCACGCCCAGAGAGTGCCGTCTGTTTTTATCGCTACAGTGTGAGTTCTCCCTGCAGAAACGGACGCCCAAGTTGTTTCGTTTCCTATCTTTATGGGGGTGGTTCTGTCATCTGTTGTACCGTCGCCGAGATTTCCAAGTAAATTTGATCCCCACGCCCAGAGAGTGCCGTTTGTTTCTATCGCTACTGTATAACCATACCCTGCGGATACTTGACACGCTAAAAACGGTGTACATGTACAGGGATCGCTACTGCAAACCGTGCAACCGCTTTCCTCTTCGCCGCCCCCTCCCGGATTATTATTCCCGCCGGAAACAGGATCGCAGGCTCCTATCAGCATCATAAAAATAATGCAGAACATTAAACCGGCTTTTTTAATAGTATTTTCTTTTAACATATTTTCCTCCAATTACGGTATTACTAGGTATTTTACTTATTATTGCTAACTTAATCAATACAAAATTATAATTTAATCTAAAATTAAAAGATGAAAGAAAAAACGGAAGAAATCCGTCAAATTTTAGCCGTAAATATAAAAAAAAGGCGGGAAATTCTCGGAATTTCGCAGGAAGAACTTGCCGAATCTGCTAATTTATCTGTTCAGGCGATTAACACTATAGAAGGCTGCCGTATGTGGATCAGCGATAAATCGATTACCCGAATTGCAAAAGCTCTGGAATTAGAGGTATTTCAATTATTTGTTCCTTATCATGTAAATCAAAATGAAACGCAAACAGGGTTTACAACATCAAGCTCCATTTTGCTGGAACTGCGTAAGAATATTTTAAACGATACGGTATTATTCAGCACTTGTATCGATAACAGGATAAAAGAAATTTTAAAAAGCCCGCACTTTATAGAACCGCAAATCGAGAAAAAACCCTTAAAAAAATCTGACAACAAAAGAGTTAGATAGAACCTTGCCGCCTTTGCAATAAAAAAGGACTGTCTTTTTAACAGCCCTTTTTAATCAAATCAATTGATAAAATTAGTTTGCTTCTGCTTTTTCAATCTCCGCCTGAGCTACTGCAAGCAGCGCGATAGGCACTGAGTACGGTGAGCAGGAAACATAATTTAAACCTGTTTCCATGCAGAAGCGTACGTTTGCAGGGTTTGCACCGTGTTCGCCGCAAAGACCGCATACCAAATCGGGGCGGGTTAAACGCCCGCGGTTTGTTGCAATATTGATCAACTCTTTTACCCTGCCGTCCAATGTACTGAACGGGTTGCCGTCGATTAAATCGAACAAGGTGTAATCGGGCATAAAAGCTGTAAAGTCATCTCTTGAAATACCGAGTGTTGTCTGCGTTAAATCGTTGGTGCCGAAACTGAAGAAACGCCCGTACCTTGCGATTTCCCCCGCTCCTAAAGCCGCAGCAGGCAGCTCTATCATAGTACCGATCTTGTAATCAACTTCTTTTGCTTTCATTTCTTTTCTGAGAGCCTCTTCGATGTCGACTATTCCCAAATAGTTTGAGCCTTCGATCTTTTTGCCGTAAGCGATTAATTTAAGCTCTGACATATTCATTACAATGGGAACCATAATTTCAGGCTGCGCGTCAATTTTTTCGGCACGCAGTTTGTACGCGGCTTCAAAAATCGCTTTTACCTGCATCGCGTAAATTTCAGGATATGAAACGGCGATACGGCAGCCGCGATGACCGAGCATCGGGTTAAGTTCATGAAGAGCGTCAATCCGCGATTGAATTTCTGCTTTGGATGCTTTTGTCTTTTTTACTTTTGAAACATGCTCAATGTATTCTGCTAAACTGTCGTTTGTTTGCGGCATGAACTCATGAAGAGGGGAATCTAAAAGGCGGATAGTAACTTCCTTGCCTTCCATTACTTTCATGATGCCGTAAAAGTCTTCCCTTTGCATAACCTGAAGTTTATCAAGCACTTTTTGACGTTCTTTATTATCATCAGATAAAAGCATGTCACGGAAAATATTGATGCGGTCTGCTTTTAAGAACATATGTTCCGTGCGGCATAAACCTACGCCGTCTGCGCCGAAACTTAAAGCAAGATGCGCGTCCTTTGGAGTGTCTGCATTACAGCGCACATGGAAATCTTTAAGGAAACTTTTTGTCAGATCGATAAAATCAAGCAGACCGGATTCCTTTGGGTTAGGTTCAATTAAATCCGCAACACCAATGTATACAGAAGATTCTCCGTAGAAAGGAACATCGATAGTGATGTAATCACCTTGAGAAAAACCAAAATCACCGAGTGTCGCCTTATTGCCTTTTATTTTTAAAACAGGAGAGACAAGTGATACCTTGCCGTACTGACGGGCAACTACAGATGCGTGAGCTGAATAACCGCCTTCCGCTGTTAATACGCCTGTGCTTACTTCTATCGCTTTTACATCCTCTGCAAAAGAGGACTCTAAAACTAAAATAAAGCGGTCATCTTCTCCGTGCTGAGCGGCGGATTTTTTCGCTTCTAAAAGCGCGTTTGTGCTGAAGAATACCCTTCCTATCGCGGCACCGGGCGCGCCTGCAATACCGCCTCTCCAAGATTTTAATCCCTTTATACTTGACGGATTAATTACAGGATGGAGGATTTCATTTAACCTTAAAGGATCGATAGCCTTAACAACATAGGCGGCATCTACAATTTTGCGTTTTTGCAGATCGAGTAATAGTTTAAGGTCTGACTGAGTTGATTTTTGATCGACCAGCCTTTGTTCGATCAGCCACAATTTTCCGTTTTCAACCGTAAAGCGGACATGGCGGATTTCTTTAAATTTGTCTTCTAAAGTCCATGCAATTTTTTCAAGCTGTTTAAGGTACGCTTCATCAATCTTATTGATCTCATACCCTGTCTCACCTATTTCGTTAAACTTTCCTGTAAAGTATTTCCCTTGCAGTTTCTTTTCGCCTGTAACAACATTGCGCGTGTAAAAGTATCCAGAGCATGAATCTTTGCCGTAATTTCCGTATACCATCGGCTGAATCATGATTGCTGTATCATTGTCGTTCTGCTCGTCTATTCTTAACATTCTTGTAATTTCATTTAGGGTTATTAAAAGCTGGCTTTCTGCATTATCAAAAAAACCTTCCGGGAAATATTTGGCGTATTCATCCATATATTCAAGAGCGGTTTTCTTTTTCGGAAGAGGGGTTTTATCTTCTTCGCCGTGCAATTCGTTTGAAGGTCCTTTAACGCCGAGCATCCTTTTAAGAAGCTTGATTCTTGCAGATACTTCTTCCTTCTCTTTATTTTTTCCTTCAAACTCTAAAATACGCTCTTCGATCATCATCATGCCGTTTAAAAGAAAGAGAACCTCGTTAGCGGCAAAGTCAGCTCCTACCCATTTTGCAAAACCGTCTATTGTGGGTCTTACAAGACCGAAGTTGTGCAGAGCAGGATAAGATGAAATTGCCATGTTGGAAGATATGATCACTTTTAAAAGCATTGGGTTTTCGCTGTCCCCAAAAGTTTTGCCTACTATCTTATTGCATTTTCCCATGAGATCAAAAACATCTTTCTTTATTGTTTTAATATCAATTTCCGATGCAAGTTCGGTATCAAGAATTATACCCGGAAGAATGGGAAAACCCAGCTCTGCAAATTCATTTGCTTGTCTTCCGCGTATACCTAAAAATTCAGGATTTACCTTTTGAGAGATTATGTCTTTTTGACTAAAAAAATGTATTCTTTCGTCCATATTTATTTCCTTATTAGAATAGTTTAAGTACGGAATTTACAGGTCCGCGCAGGAACGCTTCAAACATCTTACTTGCACCTTGCGCAAGATAACGCTGCAATTTTGCCACGTCCTTTATATCATTTCCGGCAATTGCAAACTCAATGGCAGTACCATGTTTTACTTTGCCCCATTTGAACAGCGAGTTAATATCAAGTATCCTCTCCCCTTCATAGTAGATATACACTACAAGGTTTGGATGCTTAGCGTTATAACTGGCGATAATTTTTTTCCATGCTTCAACATTTCCGTTATGGAAAAGTTCATTCTGAACCACAACAGCATAACGCGGAGTCATTTTTGAAGGCCCCTTAGGAGCAGCAGCCGCTTGTTTTTCCGGTGCTGCGGCTGCTTTCTTTCCGCCGCCGCTTGCTTTTGGTTTTGCCGCCGCTTTTGTCTTTGCAGGTTTGTCTTCTTGTGTTTCTTGTTTTGGTTTGGAAACTTTTTTAACTGTAAAACTTCCCTTTGTAAGAGAAGCGGGAACAGTCACCTTTTCGCCTTGAAATAAATTTAATGCAATTTCCGCTGCTTTCCGGCAGTCTTCATTGGTTTCTTTGCCTCGAAATCCTGCAAAAACTACAAGCAATTCCCTTTTGCGAAGTTCGCCGAAACCTGCCAGTTCTTCTTCTATTTTCGGATTTGCAATTAAAAGACCCATTTCAGGATGATAATAAGCTGCAACAAGGTCTACACCATTCCATTTTTCAAATTCTTTTGCAAGACCGGATAAATTTTCTACTGTTGCACAAAGGTTTGCGGAAGCTGTTTTGTAGCCGAGTTTATCAACCAATAGCATCCTTAACAAAAGACCTATTCTTGTACTTGTTAATTCTTCAGCATCTTCCGAATCCATTTCAAAAATAATGTCTGCAAGATTTTTTGATTCAGCGTCTCCTGAAATTTCAATTGTTTTTTTAATATGCCTGACCGCGCTATTAAAACCTGAGCGGGTAGAAAGTATTTCCAGATTAAAGCTCTCCGCCATATTTCCTCCTCCAATATTAAAACTTTATTAACTCTTAAAAAAAACGCCCCCGAGATAATCTTCGGGGGCGCCTTGGTAAACATATACTTAACTTAATACAGGAAACTTCACCGTAAACAGCATTACCGCTAAGCGGTTTGCTGTAATTACGATCCCCTGAATATTAGATTTCTGTAAGCCCTGTACCGCCGCCCTTTGCCGGTTGTTTCTTTTTTGGCTTTGATTTTGAATCAACTGCACCTTTCTTTTTTGTACCTGTTTTTGATGCTGCAGTTTTTTGAGTAGACGGACCGGGCAGTGCTTTTGTATCTTCTTCTTCTGCTGTTCCGCTGCTGAAAGACTGGTTGATATCTTCGCGAACCGTTGACCTTCTGCGGCTGAATGAAGCGAACGCTGCATCGGCAAAACCTTTGGATACTCCGTGCAGGAATTCATTAAGCACGTTTGCCATTGCATCCAGAGTGGCTTTTTTGCGTTTGATGGATGTAATGTCTACATCAAGCAATAGACCCGGCTGGAGGTGGTAAGGGTTGATCATATAATCAAACCGGAAATATTCACTTTCAAGCCATGCAAGCCTTTCTTCCATTACGCGTCTTTCGATAGGATACAGGAAGTCGTACATTTTTTTCATACGTTCGCGCATGCGGATAATTCTTGTGCGGATTCTGTCTTTTTCGTAAATATAAGTTCTGTTTGATTTTTCAACTTCGGTTTCTGCAGGTTTAACAAAGGAAATCTCGTCCCATACTTTGG
The DNA here is from genome assembly GCA_009787695.1 of Treponema sp. Taxonomy (GTDB): domain Bacteria; phylum Spirochaetota; class Spirochaetia; order Treponematales; family Breznakiellaceae; genus WQXQ01. Next base: position 14,798 of record WQSW01000036.1, on the reverse strand, counting down.
CGATATCTTCATAAAGGGGCTCGCCGGTTCTTTCTTTAATAAGTTTTCTGATTCTTTCTTTGTTTTTCTTTGATAAATCATCGAAATCTTCGACAGCATATCCTTTTTTCTTTTCCTGATAAATTACTTCAAGAACATCCCAAAGGTGCTGTACTTCAGTTTCAAAGCTCTTAAGCTGGACATCATATGCCTTGCGGTCTTCGATGAGCTGGGCGTTGTCAAAATAGCGTAATTTAACTGAATAGCGTTCATCCGGCAGGTTGGCGACATCGGTGTCTTCATATTCACGGATGATTACTTCGCGGCCGTTTTTAAGGTTTTCGATATACTGATAGCCCATTTTAGAGGTATCAAGGATTGCTGTGATTGAGTTGATCGCTGTGTTAAAGCCGCGGTTGCGGATATTTTCCATATCGATGATCTTCTTGATGTTTTCGCGTATTTTAAGCGCGTCAAAATCTTCAGGGTCAATTTCTGCGCGGAGGTCAGCAATCCTTTCCATGAGCGCTTTTGCCATAAAGGTATAGCGTTTGGATTTGGCGTTTTCTGTATCATCTTCTGTAAACTGATCAACTTTGCTGAGTTTTGCAAAAATGATTTCACTGTCTGAAAGTTCTTCCTTTTGCTCGTCGATTCTTTCATCTTTAATTTGTTCGATAAGTTTATCGATACTGTCGATTATATGTTTTGCAATTAAGTCTTTAATAAGATATTCAACTGTAACCTGATAATGGAAGATTGGGCTTATAAGCTCTGAATCAAGGATATTTACAGAAAGTTTAACATCGGTTACGGTTTTAGGTTTAATTTGGTTATCTTTAAATGCGCATTTTACGATTGAATAAGCGTTCTCGCCGCGTACGAAAGCGCCGGTATCGGTCTTCTGACGAAGGATACTGTTGGTGTGGGTTTCAAGTTCGTTGACACCCCTTTGAATATGCCCCTGTAAGTGACCGTACATATTAACTACGGATTTTTCAATTTCGCCGGTGTTGAACTTATCAGCCCCGCCTACTGCATCTAAAAGATCGGCGATTTCTTTCGGCGTGTAACGGGTCAGAACTTTTGTTTCTTCCTTGTCTACAAAGTTCCTGACTTTTTTTACCATTTCGTCTTCTGTCGTTACCATGTAACGATTAAACATATTCTGGTAATTTTGATTAAAGTAATTGTAAAGTTTTTCTTTAAGTCCGCCCATTACATCAAGGCGTTCAAGAACGTCTTTGGGCAGTCTTGCCGTAAGGTGGTGGATAACCTTATTAGTTTCCTCTTCTAATAATAATTGAACCTCAGCCTGCTGATCACGATATTCCTGTGCTAATGAATTCCGTGAACCGACTGCGCTTGGTTTTTCCGGATGAAATACATTCGGCGATTTGGGCAGATCAATTGCTCCCATATAACTCTCCTTAATATTATAGTTTTTAACTACAGACTGAGTTAAGAATAGCATGATAGTAATTCTCTTGTAAAGTCTTTTTTTATTGTTTTATGATTATTAACTAGCAAATTCTTTATAAATATAATAAAATACGAGTATGGTACAAATACATTCCAAGTTATCGGGCAAACGTAGTTTGCTGGTTCTGCTGTTTGTAATTTTATGCTTTTCCCCATTATTCGGAGCGGACGGACAGCGGGACCCAATTAATGTAAATGTGATAATTGACGGCTCCTCATCTTTTGCAGCTGTAAAAGATCATATAACAACATGGTTAACAGAGAGGCTTGATAAAATATTAGTGACAGGTGACAGAGTAACAATTTGGAGTGCGGGAGCTTCTTCCAGAGTGATTTATACAGGGACGATAAATGCCCAGACTGATAAGGATGCTGTAAAAAGAAGTATCCGCGAAATGACAGGTACAGGTTCATCATCTGATTTTTCAGGCGCTTTAACAGAGGCTTCAGGAAGGCAAAGCTCAAGCTACAGTTACACCTTAATGATTAGCGCAGGCACAGGGCTGTCCGCTCTTCTTTCAGGTTCTCAGGCTAACCTCTTGCGTTTTTCAAGAACAGAAGAATTTTCAGGTTGGAGATTGATTATTGTCGGTCTTGATATAGACGCAAAGGTTAGAAGGGCGGCAGCGGCTTTCTTTCAATAATTTTAAAAAGAAGGCGATTGGGTGTTTGACAGTTTCTTTTCATTTTTAGATCGCCATAAATCTTTTATACTTACCACCCATGATCCGTCCGACCCGGACGGGATAGGCTCTGAAATGGTTATGCTGTCAATTTTAAGGGCAAAAGGGAAAGAAGCAAGGATCATCAATTCATCTCCTGTTCCTAAAAATGTTAGTTTTATAAATAATGTGCAAGAACAGGTTGGAATCTGGGATAAAAAAAAATACGGAAGTTTAATAAAAGATTGCGCTCTTTTAATTTTGGATACTTCCGAAGAGTTCCATCTGGGTCCTGTAAGAGAAATAGTAAAAAAAGTAAAAGAAACTTTTATTATTGACCATCATGAACCAAAACCCTTTTCTAAGCTTGTCGGATTTGTTGATTCAACTGCCTCTTCCACCTCTGAGATAACAATAGCGATTGCCTGTTCTTTAGGTATCAATCTGGACTGTGATACTGCAACCGCCGCTTACACAGGGCTTGTTTCCGACTCAGGTTTTTTTTCTTACCCTAAAACCAGCACAAATACTTTTAACGCTGCAATAAAAGCAATTGAGTGGGGGGCAGCCCCTAATTATATTTACAAACAGCTTATGGAAAATTCTACATGCCCTGCATTACTCCTTCAAAAACAGGCTCTTGCCAATCTTGAGTTTTACGGAGGAAAAAAGATCGCTTTGATGATTCTTCGAAGCGGTGATTTTGAAATGGCGGGAGCGGAATTTGAAGAAACTGAAAACATCGTAAACATCCCATTAAAAGCAAGGGAAATAGAAGTATCTATCTTGATAAAAGAAAAACAATCTGGAGAAATCTTTTGTTCGATGAGGTCTAAAGGGAAAGTGAATGTTGCAAAAATCGCCCATGAATTCGGCGGCGGCGGGCATGTAACAGCGGCAGGTTTCAGACGTGTTATAAAAATAGAGGAAATCGTAAGAAAAATCCTTATTTATGTGGAATCATGGTTAAAAATGTGATATTTTTAAACCTGTTTTAAATAATTGAGGTTAGAGTTAAATGAAGATAAAATTTATCGGTTTTTCCATAGGTATTGCAGTAATATCAATCCTTTTTATAATTTTCCTTGCTACAGGGTTTTGGAAACGCTTTTTTATACCGGAAGAAACTGAAATTTCAAGAACCCAAATTATAACACCGCGTGAAGTAAATCCCTTTGATTTGTCAAACCCTTCAGAAGGAGCGGCATGGGGGACACGCCACAATACATTTATACCGATGGATGAAGGGGAGATAGTCATCGCTATTTTGAACAAGGAAAGCGAAGAAGGGCTTACAGAAGAACAATTTGTAGTTTATCAGAACTCGTCCCAATCTTTTATACATATCGCATTTTTAAGTTTTGATGCCAATTCAAGAGGCTACAGGCGTATGTGGGATTTACCGACCGCCGCTACCCGCCCTGATACCATTTCGCTTTTCAGCCATGATTTAATAGGGGACAGAAATAATTGCATCATCGTTACAGGGATGAACGCAGGGTATGAACAAACTATGACTATTTTCAGACGCGCTGCAGGACAAATAAATTCCGCTTATAATAAAATAGCGGAACTGCAAATTGCAGGCTCAATCGTTATTCAGGAAGCAGCGCGATCCCTTGCCTATCAGCAGGGTATTGCAAGAGGAATAAGCTATAGAATCGCTTCTTTCGGTTCTGACCCCTCTTCGGCAAACATATTAGATCAGATAGAAACAACTTATTCTTTTGATCCGTACAGCGAACGTTATATTCAAAGCACTGTTACAAGAATACCCGGATCTCAAATTGAACAAAGACGTTTAAGAGAACTGCTTAGCGGCGTTCCGGGCGTTTTTGAAAATTTCATGCATGACCTTTGGTACTATGTAACCCCGCAAGGCACAATAGACAATAAACAATATATTTATTTTGATCCTGTAGGAAGGGAAATTATATTTTACGGTGATGATGCCCAGCAGGTTTTCCGATGGCAAAGTTCTACCCGTACATGGTTAGGTCTTTTTATCAGAAGTCAAAATATTTCGATCAGTACTTTATTGCGTTTTATTGATATCGAGCTAGAATCTCTTGACAGCGTAAAACTCAGGGTCAATGAAGATGTCAGGCTTAAAATAATGGTAAGCACAACTTGGGACGGCTCCTACCGCAGAGCGGGAACTGCAAGCACAAACAGACAGGCATCCCCTATTAAAAATGCGGTTAACGCCCTTTACGATTCGGCTTGGGGGAGAATCCAATTTTATGACACAGGCGAGTATTCAATTAATTCGGGCGGAAACATAAGACGGGGACATTATGTATTTTATAATATTGAGAATAACGAACTTATTGAATTGCGCCCGGAAGCTTCCAGAGAAACAGGCTCAGAGATACGCATGGTTTATATGATAGAAAATGCTGCGGGGTTAAAAATTCTTTCAAGGGTAAGGATAGGCACAAACGGTGTCCACGATCTGCAAGAGCCGCCTATAACGCTGACACCGGTCAGTAATTAACAATTTTTCCCGCCAATACGCTAAGTATCGCTAAGGACGCCAAGTTATTATTTGATATCTTCTTAACTTAAAAAAGTTATAACTGCAAAGATTTTCAGATAAAAAAAACGCTAAGAATTGTTTGCGTTCTTAGCGTTCCTTTACTATAAATTATTCTAACAATTAAACAACACCCTGATCCATCATTGCTTTGGCTACTTTTTTAAAACCTGCGATGTTGGCGCCTAATACAAAGTTACCGGGTTTGCCGTATTCTTTGGCTGCGCTGTCTATGCTGTGGAAAATGTTCGCCATGATCTTATTAAGTTTGGCATCCACTTCTTCGAACGACCATGAAAGGCGCGCGCTGTTCTGAGACATTTCAAGCCCTGATGTTGCTACCCCTCCCGCGTTTGCCGCTTTGCCGGGGAAGAACGCAACTCCCTTAGATAAGAAGTATTCTGTTGCATCCATTGCGGTTGGCATATTCGCTCCTTCGCCGACAATCTTGCATCCGTTGCTGACAAGTTTTTTTGCATCATCAATTAAAAGTTCATTCTGAGTGGCGCAAGGAAGAGCGATATCGCAGGGGATATCCCATACTCTGCCCTTTGATACATCTGTGTAAACTGCATCTTTATGAATATCAGCATATTTTGAAATTCTGTCTCTGTTAATAATTTTAATATCTTTCATGGTATCAAGGTTAAGCCCTGCCTTGTGATAAATACTGCCGTTACTGTCTGACATACTTACAACGGTTGCTCCTAAGGACATAACTTTTTGCGCTGCAAAGATGGCGACATTGCCGCCGCCTGAAATTGCAACTGTTTTACCTTTGAATCCATCGCCGATTTTCTTCAGATATTCTTCGACTATATAAATAAGCCCGTAACCTGTCGCTTCGGTTCTTGCAAGGCTTCCGCCCCAGCCTATCCCCTTTCCGGTTAAAACACCTTCAAAACGGTTTACGATTTTTTTGTACTGACCGTACATAAAACCGATTTCCCTTCCGCCGACACCGATATCGCCTGCGGGGACATCTGTGTCAGGACCGATGTGACGGTACAGTTCGGTCATGAAAGATTGGCAAAAACGCATCACTTCGTTGTCGCTCTTTCCTTTCGGGTCAAAGTCAGAGCCGCCCTTGCCGCCGCCCATAGGAAGTCCTGTCAGCGAATTTTTAAAGGTCTGTTCAAACCCAAGAAATTTGATAATGCTGATATTTACAGACGGATGAAAACGCAATCCGCCTTTATACGGCCCTATTGCAGAATTGTACTGCACACGGAAACCGCGGTTCACCTGCACCTTGCCTGCATCGTCCACCCAGGGGACTCTGAAAATAATAGCGCGTTCAGGTTCTACCAGTCTTTCTAAAAGCCCTGATTTTTCGTAAATACTATCCTGATCAACGATAATCCGCAATGATTCTAAAACTTCTTTTGCAGCCTGTATAAATTCAGGTTGCCCTGCATCTTTCTTCTCGATAATAGCAATGATGTTGTCTATATAACTCATATTTTCTCCTTGTATTTTTTTATCTTATATTGAGATTTGTGTCAATAAAGGTAATTTATAGAGGTTAAAAGATTGATAGATTAACACTTTGCTGAAATCCGCAGAGTGTTAATATCTTTAATTATGCAAGAAATGTAATGTCTTTCTTTGTTATCATAGTGAAAATGTCGATGATCCAGCCTATTCCAAAGATGCCGCCTGTGATGATCCAGAGAATACCGATCAATGCATTGCCGCGAAGGACGCGGTTAATACCCTGTACGATAGGGTCGAAAAAGATTGTGAGGATTAAAAGAACTCCCCAACCCAACTTATCAATTGCCGATTTTGCCATAAAAAACTCCTAATAATAATATGTGATGATTATATATGCTTTATTTAAAATTTACAACTTGAAATAACTTAAATTTAAAACCCTTTTTTACTTAAATCCTCTATAATTTTTAAATAAATACCCGGTATATTTTTACCGGATATTTTTTTCTTTTTGTAATCAAGTATTTCTGCATGAGAAATTCCGCCTTCGATTTTGATGACATTGCCGCTCCATTTTGCAGAATATTCGCTTACAAGCCCGTCATTTTTTCCGATAATATTTTTTACATATAAATAAGTGTAAAAAAACATTAAATCGTCAAAGGCATTATTCATTGTTGTATATAAACTTTGATAAAACACTCTGTTATCCATTGTTACTTTTTCGTTAAATTTTACCATTTCTGCAGTTGTCAGCTGGTAATTCATATTGTATAAATTAGGGTTTGTGTCTCCGTATAATTTACCGAATATTGTTAAAACATTTTTTGTTAATTTTGTATGAGTTAGTTTTTGTTTATAGATAAGGTCTGCAATTTCCGATCCGTTATGAGGTGTGCATATTGTTGTTAAACTTGCTATCTTTTCTCCAAAGCTGTGTTTCCAAATAAGATAGCGGGAATCTATGCCCCCTTTAGAATGTGCAATGATATTTACTTTTTCATTGTTAGTTTCTCTTAATACTTCTTCTATAGTATTTTTTAAAATTAATGCATTTGATTCGCAGTCACCCCATGCATCTGTATTTCCTAAAAATACTTTTATTCCTATGTTTGTTAAAATTTCAGGGATTCTTCCCCAGAAATTGATAGGGCTTTCTCTGTCATGAGCGATTATTCCATGTACCAATACCACAGGGTATTTTAAAGATGTATCGGGCATAATCAATTTCTTTAAATAATTCTCAGTTCGGAGGCACCGGTATGATTTGTTCGTACACTGCATTGCTTCTTGAATGCTTATGCAATTTTTTGATCTTCGACGCCATCCGCTGAGTCGTTATCACCCATAAGGAAACAACCATTAATCCAAAAAGAAGAGCTATTGCCATAACCCCTAAAATATTCTTTTTTACCATTAATACTTTAAGAAACTATATATTTTGTTTGTGTACATCTATGCCGTTTAAACCGCCCGGTAAATATAACCGGAGCGTTTTTCCTACAATTGAATAATTATATACTAAAGTATATTTCTTGCCTTCTTCCAACGGAGGGCATTGAAAAACAACTTCTTTATTTATAATTGCTGTAAGATCTAAATAGGGAATCTTTGACTTTCCCCAGCCTTTCCTCCATCCGTCATCTTTTATGTGTACTTTTATATTTAACGGCTTATCTACCGGTAATAATATAGGTTTATTAGTAGGTTTTTTAGAATTATCCGGCGGAAATTCAATTCCATCTACGTCAATTAATCTAAGTTGAAGTTGACTGCTAACATTGCGCACATTAGTGTCATAATTGTTAAAGAACATTGTAGCTGTTTTTGTTTCATCTCCCGTATAAAACGCATCCGGTACAACAGGTGTCGAAAAGCATCCTAAAATGCTGAACGATAAAACGATTAAAATAATAAAATAAATCTTTGTTTTTTGCATATTTTTCTCCTATTACTGTCATTATTGGTTATTATTCTAAAAAAACAAGTAGGAAAAAGTATACTTTTAGAGAGAAAAAGTATACTTTATATAAAAATCGGGTATTCCGGCTGTAAAAAAGGCTCTTTTTTATTATTACTGCACAGACTCATCGGATGAAGTATTTTTTTGCACAAACGGAGTTTGCGCTTCCATAACAATATGCATCAATTCGCGGTTATTTTTTATTTCCAGTTTTTTATATATAGAGTAAGCGTGTTTTTTTACCGCAGAAAGTGATATGAAAAGCTTTGCTGCAATTTCTGCGTAGGTAAGCCCGCTGCAAATTGCAAGAGCTACCTCATTCTCCCTTTTTGATAATGATGATATTCCTTTTTCGCTTGCCTTTCCTTGTTCCTTATGCTCATTTCCGGCAATTAACAGATAATTTTTGCAATATACCAATCCCGGTATTTGATAAGACAAAGTAAAGACAGCCCACCATATCGAAGATATATAAGATATTTCAAATAAATATAACGAGAAAGGAATAAAGATAATCATAAAGCCAAGAAATATAAGTACTGTTTTTTGGGTTACACTCTGTATAATACGTTTTAAAGAATTTTTCTCATTTTTTTTCTTATCAAGAAAAACAGGAACTAATAATAATATATAAAAAATAATTCTTGAAAGATATAAAAATAAAAATATATTATTTATCATTAAAACATTTTCGATAACCGCTTCTATAATTATTAGTATAGGTATTAATATATAATATTTTTTATTTACACCGAATAAATAATACCCGCACAGAGGAACTGTAATATACAATAATAAAATACTATTGATAATTATTGGAAAAATATTTCTTAAATCTAATACAAGTGACAGCATTATTAATACCGCTAACAAAAACATAGTTATCAGAACTATTAAATAGAATAATTCGATTTTATGTTTATGTTTTGCATAAATTACGGCAAATAATGCAATATGCACGAGGCAAACACTGTATACAAAAATCCATATTATAAGATTAACTGTATTCATTGGATAAATTATGGCATTATTGATGTTTTTTTACAAGACTGCTTGTTTGCAGGTATTTTTCTTTAAAAAAATCCAAATTTGGCGGAAAAAAGTCCGTATCCATTGCAACTCCGTCATCTAATTCAAATTCATCTATAATTCCATTTCCATTTTGCATTTCGCCGTTAATAATAAGATCGTATGCAATCCTCATTCTGGAATTAACATTGCCTTTTTCAAATTCATTTATAATTTTTTTATACTCGTTATTATCAAGATATCTTTCTATGAAAATGTAATAATGATTAAGAGGATTTTCTTCATTTTTTATTGCTGACAGCTCGCTCATTTTTGAAAGTTTTATTTTGCCTTTTTCTTCTGAATAAATTAAATTAAAACCTTTTCCGTAATTGCCGTTTTCATCTACATCTTCATTAAGATATACAAAAATATTTAACTCATCTCTGTTTAATAAAATATCATATTCTCCTATCAAAATATTTCCGTCTGTAAAATCAAATTTTCCAAGCTGATAATCGCCCATATACTGAAGCGGAATACAAAAATAATCGGCTTTCCCGTTGTTTAGCAAAAATACAGATAAAGTATTCTTTAAAGAAATATTAAAATGACGTGCGGTGCAACTAAATAGAAAAATTACACAAATAAAACAAAAAAAATATTTTTTTCTTCTCATATTATTCTCCATATTTTCAAATATACACCATATAATCATCATTATTATAGGATAAAAGACGAAATTTGCAACTAATTGTAAATAAACCGCTCTAAATACATATGAAAAAATTAACAAATCGCTCAACTTTGGCACAGCTATGCCTTTACGCAGCAGCGAAATATAAAGACCGCCCTGCCTTTGCTATGCTCAGCGAAGGGAAAATTTGCAGGCGTATTACATATAAACAAATGGGGGACTATTCCCGCATGCTCGGCTCGCTTTTAAAAAGGATGGGCACGGAAAAAGGCGGGAAGGTTTTACTGCTCTCTGAAAACTGCCCTGAGTGGGCTTCGGCTTACTTCGGCATCGCATTTGCACAGGCGGTTTCTGTTCCCTTGCTTACAGGATTCTCTGTTGAACAGATTCAAAATATCGCCGTTCATTCAAATATTTGCGCCGTTTGCGTAAGCCTTTCAATGTCGGAAAAAATCGCCGGATTAAAAGAATTTTCAAACCTGCCGTTTTTTTATATTGATACAATAAAAGAAAATAATTCAGATGCAGAAATTCTTGTATCAATAAACGGTGATAAACAGAAAATACTCATGCCCTCACCAGCTACGGCATTAATTGCAGATAACAAAAACAGCGGGAATGATCTTGCGCAAACAGAGTTTGCGAAAACAGAGTTTACACAAACAGAGTTTGCAAACACTGATTGCGCTTCTATCATTTACACAAGCGGCACTCAAGGCAGCAGTAAGGGAGTGATGTTATCAAGTAAAAATTTAATATCAAGCGCGCTTTCATCGATGTCTTTTATTAATATAAAGCCGCAAGATCGATTGCTATCTGTATTGCCTCTTGCCCATTCTTACGAATGCAGTTTAGGTTTTCTCGCTCCTGTGATAAGCGGCGCAAGCATCACTTATCTTGATAAACCTCCTTCCCCTTCCGTGCTGCTTCCTGCGCTTAAATTATTACGCCCTACCGCAATGACAAGCGTTCCATTGCTTATCGAAAAAATTTATAATAACGCAATTGCACCTAAATTAAATGCAAATAAATTTTTTAAATGGCGTTTAACGCGCAATCTTGCAATAAGAACAGCAGGGCGAAAACTTCTTAAAGCATTGGGCGGAAAAATCCGTTTCTTCGGTATCGGAGGCGCGCCGCTTACAGCCGAAGTAGAAAAATTTCTATACCGCGCAAAATTCCCCTACACTGTAGGTTACGGATTGACAGAAGCATCTCCCTTAGTTGCAGGGAACGCTCCTTATAAATTTAAACTAAGCTCAGGATTAAAGCCGCCCAAAGGCGTGCAGATAAGAATTGTTAAAGGCGATGAAAATATTTGCACATCATCGGATGTCGGAGAGATTCAAGTTTACGGTCCGAATGTAATGCTTGGGTATTATAAAGACCATGCGCAAACTTCAGAAATGATCACAAGCGACGGCTGGCTTCGCACAGGCGATCTTGGATACATTGATAATAAAGGCAAACTCCATATCAGAGGAAGAATTAAAGCTTTGATACTCGGTCCTTCAGGAGAGAATATTTACCCGGAAGAAATCGAAGGCATACTCGGCACTTCCGCGCTAATTGAAGATGCGCTTGTCTACTCAAGTGAAAAAGGAGAACTTATCGCCCTTGTCCGTTTAAGCGAGGCAGCAAAAGCTGCGGCAGGTGCGACAATACAAGTACTGGAAGATCTTCGTACATGGGTAAATAAAAAACTTGCCGTTTTCTCTCGTCTTAACAGGATAGATATAAAATCAGAGCCTTTTGAAAAAACCCCGACAATGAAAATAAAAAGGTATTTGTATTTTTAAAAATATAGATATGAGCCTTTAAACCGTGTACTAGTGTTTTGAAGCCTTACTGTATAAACCGACATTCCCTTCTTAAGTACAAAATATTTTAATATTTTTAATAAATTTTTCGTTTTTTATCACTTTTTTTAGTCTAGCATTTATTTTTATTCCATGTAATAATATGGACATGAATGCAAGAATTAAATTATTTATTTCGTTGTTTCTGCTTTTCTCTTACCATGGTTTATTTGCTCTGGAAATTACCAAAGAAGCAGAAGCGTATATTAAGGGTGAGTACAACCGGGGTAACTACAACAACGGAGAAGTACAGCTGCTTGGAAACATCGGTCTTAACGAGCTCGTTAATTTCAAATTAGGTTTTTCATATCTGCAAAATACCGCGAGCCCGGAATTTAATGTTTTATTTAAGACAGGGTTTTCACCGTTTAATAATCAATATTTATCACCTTTAAGTTTTTCCGTTTCTTATCTTTTAAACACTATTGTTGAATATGATGTAACCACTCATTCTATCTTTCCCTCCGTCTCTTATAAAACAGAACGCTTTGGAGCGGAAATAGGTGTGAGTTTGCGGCTTACTTCTTTCTTCGGCGAAAGTCCTCAGTTTGAATCTATACTTTCATTCTACATTTATTGCAATTTTATTAAAACCAATGCGCTGACAATTGGAGCGGGCTGCGGAACATTCGATGATTTTAATGCAAGAAACATGGGCGCTTTATGGTTAGATTTGAACGTTGATGTTCGCATCAGCAAAAATCTCACAATTATGAATGAGTTTGTGTGGCTTCAAAGCGGCTTAGATGGTTTCTCCGCTGTATTTTACGGAATATCCTATAAGGGAGGAGTTAAATTCTCATGGTAAAAAAAATAAACATAATAACATTATCGGTTATACTTAGCGCGTTTTTTATTTTCGGCTGCAGTAATGATATGGCAGGCTTTGCCGCGTCAAACGATCTTGACGAAAGATTAAAATCTAAAAATGATTTTCCCTTTCTTGACGGAGAAAATAAAAACGGTGTAAATAGAAATTGGAGAAACATAACATTAGGAACTTCATATAAATTTATTATAGTAACAGATACCCACATGGAAGACGGAGATGATTTTGGTCTTGAAAAATTACCGGATGCGATTACAAAACATGACGCGAAGTTCGCGGTAAATATCGGCGATATTACACAGCACGGAACAGAGCATGATGTAGATTTGTTTATAAAAATCGCCGATGATTTGGGCGTTCCCTTTTATCCCACAATCGGAAACCACGATATATATTTCGGTACATGGCATGTATGGAGAGATAAAATCGGCTCTACAAATTACAGGATAGATATTAAAAATGGCAGCAATATAAACACTTCTCTTTTATTCTTGGACTCCGCAAATGCCTTTCTTGGAAGAAGTCAGATTGATTGGCTGGAATTTGAATTAAGAAAAGAAAATCCTGCGCATGTTTTTGTTTTTACTCATGCGGCTTTTTTTACAACAGGAATAAAAATGCAGCAATTAACCGATACAAGAGAAAGAGCGAGAGTCGCGCACATTTTAAAGAGCTACAATGCCGATATTATGTTCATGGGTCATTCTCACCAGAGAGCTATAAATGAAGCCGGAGGCGTCCGTTATGTTACATTCGAAGATTTTAAATCGACAAGCATTTATATTGTTGTTGATGTAAAACCTTCCGGAGTGACATATAAATTTGATAAGCTGTAGAAAAAGACGGCTCTTAAGGTTTTTAAATTTCTTAAATATAGTATGGTAAACTATTTTTCTACACTTGCCCCTCTCCGTTATTTTTATTAAAATAACAATATGCCGGCATACATAGAACCAAAAGTTCTGAAAGGTTTCAGGGATTTTCTTCCGCAAGCGGAAATAATCAGGCGCAGCCTTACAGAAAATATTGAAAACACATTCCGCTCTTTCGGCTTTGTNCCGATAGACACNCCNGCTCTTGAATACGCAGAAATANTGCTTGGCAAAGGCGGCGGAGAAACAGAAAAACAAATTTACCGTTTCAAAGACAACGGAGAGCGTGATGTCGCCCTTCGTTTTGATCTTACAGTTCCGTTTGCACGTTACGTTGCAGCGCACAAGGGAGAGCTAATATTTCCTTTTAAAAGATACCACATAGGAAAAGTATGGAGGGGAGAAAACACCCAAAGAGGGCGTTACCGCGAATTCACTCAATGTGATTTTGATATTATAGGCTGCAACAATCCCTCTTCTGATTTTGAAATAATTTATTTAATACGCACAACTTTTTTAAATCTTGGCGTTGATGTTTCAATTCATGTTAACCACCGCGGTCTATTTAACAGATTTTTAAATCACATCGGTCAGATAGAAAAATCTGTCGATGTACTTCGCACTGTAGATAAACTCTCCAAAGTTGGCGAAGAAGAAACCCGTCTTAGTTTAAGTGAATTAACAGGGGAAGAGAACGCGAAAAAAATATTGGAGTTTATCGGAGCAAAGGGAAGTTTTTCGCAAATACTTGATCGCATAACAGAATTGTCAGGAGGTCCTTCTCCGGAATCGCAAAGACTGGCTTCACTTCAGCAATACATGATTGATACGGGCGCTGAACCTTTTGTTTTATCGCCTTCGATCACAAGAGGTTTGGATTACTACACAGGAGTTGTTTTTGAAACTTTTTTAAAAGAACTTCCTGATATCGGATCGATCTGCTCCGGAGGGCGTTACGACAATCTTGCAGGGCTTTACTCAAAAGATAAAGAATCGATCAGCGGTGTCGGCACATCAATCGGGCTTGACCGCTTGTTAGCCGCTCTTGAAAGCCTTAATAAACTGCCCTGTGCAAATACTCACACAACAGCTATCGCATGCCTTGATATTGAAAAATCAGGGGAGTATCAATCACTGGCAAAAAAATTCAGAGAAGCGGGTGTTCCCTGCGAAGTGATTCTGGAACCAAACGGTGAGAAACAGCTTGTAAAACAATTTATGTTTGCAGAAAAAAAGGGTCTGCGTTATGTGATAATCCCATGTGAAAACGGAAAAGTAACATTGCGCGATCTTACAACCCGTCAAAATGCTGAGATGACGATAGAAGAAAGCATAAATAAGTTAAAACAACAAAACTAAAAAAGACTTATACTTGGAGATAAGGGGATTCGAACCCCTGGCCTATTGATTGCGAACCAATCGCTCTACCAACTGAGCTATATCCCCGCACTTTTTTGAGGTTATCAGGTTTTAT
>WQSW01000035.1 GCA_009787695.1 Treponema sp. | reverse complement strand
TTTGGGACGATAGGATTCGAACCTATGAATATCGGCTCCAAAGACCGATGGCTTACCGCTTGCCGACGTCCCATCAAATGTAAATATAAGCCTATCAAAAAAAGATAAAAGAATCAACTGATTAATAAAAACATGGGTCTGTGTACGGAAAACATCTCCTATTAAAGCAGGAACTGTCATCCGCACACAGACCCATAGGGGGGGAAATTCACAGACAAACTATGTATCAAATCTGCATGAAACCGGTAAAACTGATTTCATTTTTACATGTCTTCAGAACCATCCTCAGTTACATCGCCGGATTCGTATTTCTCTAAGATACGTTTCTGCAATTCCATTCGGAATTCGGGGTGAATTGGATGGGCTACATCCTTGTACTCACCTGCCCTGGTTTTCCTGCTTGGCATCGCAATAAAAACTCCGGTTTTGCCCTCAATAATTTTAATGTTGTGCACAACAAAGCAATCGTCAAAAGTAACCGTAACATAGGCCTTCGGCTTTCCGCCGCCCGTGACCTTGCGGACCCTAATATCAGTAATTTGCATGACGCCTCCTCTCCTTTGAGGTCCTGTAATAAAGCTTAAAATGACATTAAGCCCTTTGCCCAACGAAGATGTTCTTAAATTATAATCTTGAAATATCATGAAAGCAAGAAAAAAATTTGGATTATTCGCGTTATTTATTTATAAATCTTGTTATTTAATTAATTTTATTTTGTCTATGTTATAAAACGCACTCACAAAGAGAGTATTTTTATTCCTCATCAATAATTATTGAATTTTCCTCTTCATGAATAATTTCAGGCTCAGGCATGACGATTATCGGTCGGTCTGTTATATACCATTGTTCGTCTCTTAACTCATATGTGCCTGTTGAATTATCGTTTGCAGCATATACACTGAAAAAGCTTTCCGGCAAACCTTCGTTTTTCTTAAAAATATATTTACAGCCATGTGTAATGATAATTTTGGTAATTGTATTTCCCCAAAAAACCGACTCCCCAATGCTTTTAATTGTTGACGGTATTGTTATTGAGGTTAAAGCATTATTAAAAAATACTCTTGAGCCGATGTGCTCTACGCCTTCTTTTATTTCTGCATGGGTAAGTTTATTATTTTCAAAAGCGCTTTCGCCGATATGTGTTACCGATCCCGGAATTACAATGCTTCTTATGCTATTTTTACAGAATGAGTTGCTTTCTATAGTTGTTAAACCTTCGTGAAATGTCACACTATCTAAATCGTTATCCCAAAATGCAAAGTGCCCTATTTTTTGAACACTCGAGGGAATTGTCACATTAACAAGTGAATTATTGTAAAATGCCCTGTCGCCTATACTTGTTACACCTTCTTTTATATCAATACTGATTAACTTGTTATTATGAAAAGCATCATCGCTTATATTTAAAATACTTGGCGGAATTACAAGTACTTCAATATTATTATCTGCAAAAGCTCTTTCACCGATGCTTGTAACGCTCTGTGGGATTGACACTGTTTTAATCGAATTATTTGCGAACGCTCTTCTTCCTATACTTGTTACGCTATCCGGAATGACTATGTTTGTAAGGCCGTTATATTGAAAAGCGCTTTCTCCGATTGCCTTTAAACCTTCATATAGTGTTATGCTGTTTAATTGATTGTATGAAAAAGCGTGATTCCCGATACTTGTCACACTCTCGGGAATTACCATATTTGTAAGGTTATTATATTGAAAAGCATTACCCTCTATACTTGTAACGCCTTCTTGAATATCGGCTCTGGTTAATTGATTTCTGGCAAATGCAAAATTACCTATTCTGGTTACGTTTGAAGGAATTATTACAGAAGTTAATTGATTATAACTAAACGCATCATTATCGATCATTGTTATATAAGGAGAAATCGTTATGTTCCTAAGCTGATTTTCCATAAAAACCGAGCGGTTTATTACGGTAACGCCGGAGGGGATTATCACACCGGCTAGGGTTTTATTTCCTGCAAATGCCCCATGACCTATCTTTGTAACACTTTCAGGGATAGTCACTGTATAAAGATGGTTGTTGGCAAAAGCATTATCACCGATTGATGTAATACCTAAAGGTATTATTACGCTGGTTAGATTTTTCTTATTAAAAGCATTGTGATCAATTGCGATAACAGGGAATTTCCCTATTTGCGGGGGAATATTTACATTGGTGTTTTTTCCCCTGTAATTTGTGATTGTAACAGTTTTATCATCTTTGCTCCCATGTGTTTTATAAGCAAAACTGGCTGGGCTTGTATAATTCCGGCTGTCAAAATCACCGTCTACAGTGACACAGGTTACACATAAGCAGATAACGAGGACGGAAATCAACAAATGTATAAGATTGTCTTTCTTCACGTTCAACTCCTGATTTAGGGGTTATATATTAATTATACAATAAAAATACTTTAAAAGCCAATATGTTAAGAAAAAGAGAGCTTCAATCTCCGGGTTGCCCGAAAGCCGCATAGCCCACAAAGGAATCGGGCACTTCCTCATTATTATCATTAAGGGATGTTTCGGCGCTGGTGCCGTACACAAGCAGCCGTAAGCTCTTTTGCATAGCGGCGGAAAAACCCATTGCACCTAACACCGCCCCTGCAGAACATGAGGAAAAATCCTCATTTGCACAGCGAAGAGTTTCGGCGCTGTCTCCGGATTCTACGGCTTTTATAATTTTAGCGTCATTTTTTTCGCGTACCCAGCGCAGTGCCTCCTTCCCCCTGCCCTTTGGCGAAAAACCGTAATTCGGTCCGTAATGGGTTAAATCTGTGGAAGCAAGGACATTTATCTTGCGGTTTAATTTTGCCGCAGCCGAAAAAATAACCTTTCCCGCTTTAAATGAGCTAATATGCGCGGGAAGGCGCAGCCATAAAAGCTCGGATTTAGGAAAATAATAGCGAACCATAGGTAAAAGCACTTCGATAGTGTTATCGCGGTTTTTGTCTTCGCTTATACCTTGAAAATCAAACGTGTTATCTTCAAATTCTTGCATTAAACAAGAGCGTAATTCCTTATCGATCGGTATATTGCCTAAGGGTGTTTTTACAGCATCTTCCATAGCAAAAAGCATGGGATAGCTTCCGGGAAGATGACCGCCTAAAACCGCAATGGTTTGTGCATCAGACTGTAAACCGGAAACGGCGCGGGCGGCAATTTGCCCGGAATAGTACCAGCCCGCATGAGGGGCTATTGCACAGCTAAAGCAATGTTCAAGCCCTGTTTGTGTTTTATTTTGAGGAAATTCAGATAAAAAACGGGAAACCGCCTCTGAATCCCGCGGATACCAGCCGGAAGGCAGTGAATATTCTCTTATTTGCATATAAAATCTTCCGATAATTATATCATAACTATGGATAAAAATCAAAATAGCAAGCCCGGAACGTCAAAGACCTTAGGGAAGAGCCGGATAATCAGCGTAATTGTTGCCGCTGTTTGTATTGTAATTTACCTTTTCGCACTCGTTCAGGCGGCAGTAAGGCTTTATTTAAGTGCCGATAAAATTAAATTAACAGCCGAATATGAATTTTCACAGATAGCAAAGACAGCTCTGAATGCCGGAAATCAAGGTTTTATGACCCAAAGATATATCGATACAATTAATAATGCGCTGTCTGCAAGTAAAAGCCTTGAAGCTTTAATTATCACAGGTCCTGATGGGGAATATGTTTTTGAAAAACAAAAAGGTTATGCTGTTAATTGGGTAAATAATTCCCCGCGCTTTATTAATAGAGCGGGTTTTTCTAATCAAAGTCATTATGAACCGCTGCCGATTCAAAATCTGCGTAATGCAAATATTAAAGCTGTATCAAGAGCTTTTGACTATATTGATTTTACAAAAATTTTAAAAGAGACATTGCTGATTATTCTTGCGGGTTTTGCAATCGCTTTCTTTACTATGCTGTTTCAGCTTCTTACCGCAAAGCAAGACCCAATGTTTGTAAAAATAAAATCAGATAAATCCGCCGATTTGGAAAATCATTTTACATATGAAGCGGATATTCCTCTTCCGGAAATCGGACCGAAAGGGCTTTATTCTCCGCGCAGTAATATCGGATGGGAAGATTATTTAAATGATCGATTAGATGCAGAATTGCACCGATGCGCATCGACAGAAAAAGATTTAGCATTTGTATTAATTGAATTTACCGATTTAACAAACGACGCTATGTTTAAACAATCAACAGAAGACGCTGTTCCTTCTTTTACATCAAGAGACCTGCTCTTTGAATACGGAAGGTGGGGAATAGCTGCAATAATTCCCGGCACCAGTTTAGAAAACGCTATTTCCAAAGCGGAGAAATTTTATCAGCTTATCATGGATAAATTCCCAAGAGGTCACGATGCGCCTGCAACAATTTTTATCGGAATCACATCGCGTTCAGGCAGATTACTCGGTGCAGAAAGATTGTTACTGGAAGCAAGGGAAGCGTTAAAAAAAGCAAAAGCCGATCCAAAATCACCGATCATTGCATTTAAAAGCGATCCGGAAAAATACCGTGAATTTATAAGTTCTCAGAATAAATAATTTCTACTGATTCTTAAAACCTTCAATATCTCTAAAGAGCCGCCCTGCCGACCATGACGGGATTGAATAAATATAATCTTTTCCGCTTACTTGCGCGTAACGTCTGCCTGTGTCATCGCCTTCTGTTAAACGGATTGTAATAATCCGCCCGTTACCGAATTCCAACACTATTCGATCGCCGTTATTAAAATCAGAAGTAATAGTTTCGGGTTCTGCAAAGCCGTCTCCTTCCGTATTTATTATAGTTCTTATGTATGATTCGATAACAGATACATTCGGATTATCAACACCTTCGATTGTCCATGTCCTGTTTCTGCGGCTGAAAATTTGCGTATCATCACTGCTGTAAACAGAGAGTTTTTGAACACTGTTAATATCAAATAAAACACTGCTGCCTTCACTTTCAGGAATCAATCTTAAATTGTACCAGCTGGTTATTGGTCCTGTTACATATGTTTTTATACTGCTGTCACCTGAACGGACTTCGTTCTGCCCTGCTTTGCGGAAATATGTTTCGTTTTTAAAAATATCATCATTCCCTAACAACAGATCAAGAAGAAGAGCGTTTTCTGCATATACTTTGATATTTGAAAACGAATGAGCCAGTCCGAAACGGTCATGGGTCGCCGCACTTGAAGAACGCACTGACCAAGATGAGCGCGTAGTTAAAATACTTAGAAAATCATCAATTCGGGATTTACGGGCAGGATAAACAGTATCGTTATACAATACAGACCATTGATTATTTCTATACGAAATTTCAAATTCATGTTCTTCTGAATTAAAAATAAGCTTTGTTATCTTTTCCGCTGCTTTTGAATCAAGCCAAACATAAGATGCTTGTTTTGTACCGATATCTGAATTATAAATAATGTTTCCTGTTAACAGCAAAGCAAAGACCGCTATCAGCGATACAAGAAAAATTAATTTATTTTTGTATGTCATCATTGTTCTCCTCCTTATCAGTTTCGTTTGTTTTTTGCTCACTGTTCATTGCATCAAGAGATTCTTTTCGCACTGATTTAATCCGCCTTGAAGCAATGAATAAACCCGCTCCTATAATTAACAACGGTATGATTCCGACATTAAGTATTTGAGAAAATCTCATTGCACTTGTACGTATCTGCGGATCTTCTATTTTATCAAAACGCCCTATTTGAGGCTGTCTGTTTCGTATACCGATTATATCATCATCGCTTACAAGCCAATCTGCAGCGCGCAAAAGGAATTCCATATTCTGCCGTGCCTGCGTTGCATTGATCATGTTAGTTGCAAAATCAACATCACCTACAACGATGATGCGGGACGCTCTTGCATAATCTGGCATATCAGGCAGTTCTTCATCAGAGCCTTCGCGGACAGGTTTTTCGGAGCCTTTGAAAAAACTTGGGAAAATGCCGTTTAAAGAAACGCCGAGTATTTTTTCTCCCCTTGTATCAGAGGCTTCCATTTCCAACATATAAGAAGGTGTTTCAGGATTTGTGTAAAATGACTGCCTCATTGACCACGCTTCTGCCGAGCTTGTAAAAAGCACCGTCGATTCAACACCGTCTATTGAAGGCAATTCAATAGGGCTTGACCAATACAGATCAAGCCCGTTAAACGAAGAACTGACAGGATGTTCTTTATTTCCGTTCTCGCTTCTTACGCCTATCCATAGCGGATAACGCACTATCCTGATCTGCACGCCGCCGTATTGTGTTCTTGTTTGATATTGAAGTGTAAGAGCGTTTCTATCCAGAGCAAGCTCAGAGCGCACGATAGCTCCGTAAGATGCAATCATATCAAGCAAGCCAAGATTATTTTGTTCTCTTGCTTGTATCGTACCGTAAGGGGTATCTATATAAACACCTTTAACTGCAAAAAAAACTTTTCCTCCAAGCTGTATGTATCTGTCGATTCTGTATAAAGCCCATTCATCAAGGTCTTCAACACCGCCGAATACAAAAAGACCCGGAGTATTTCTTGGAATTTCCTCGCCCGGTGAAATCGGGCGTACTCTGTAACCTGCTTCATTTAAAAATGAATTTAAGTAACCGAAATCTTCATTCCATTGCCTGAAATTATCCCCGACAAGAACACCTACCCAGCGTTCTTGATCGTTTACCATTGAACGTATTCTTGATGTAAGATCGTACTCAAGTGAGTCTGTCGATATTACAAAGGGAAGCACTTCCATTTTATCAAGATATTCAATAACTATACCTGAATATACGGTTATTAAACTTGTTTGATCTTGTTCCACAACAGGCACTTGGCGCGGCTGAAGCCCTAATTGCTCCGCTTCATCAAGCCCTGATTTTACAGGATCGCGTACTGTCAGGCGAATTTTTCCGCGCGAATAAGCTGTATATTCCTTAAGCATATCTTCGATTTCACCGGGAGCCGGAAGAACTGTTCTTAATTTATTGGAAAGATAATAAGTAATGTTTACAGGATCGGGAAGTTCTGTGTGAAGGTTACGCGAAACTTTGGAAATGGTGTATGCTTTATTTTTTGTAAGATCAAGGCGAAACCAATATCTTCCTGAAACAAGAAGTGCCATAATAAAAGCAACTACGGATAAAATTGTGATGATGGTTGTTTGTCTTTTTGTCATAGTTATCTCCACTTCCTAAAAAGTATAACCTTAGTATTTAAATACAGAAAAAGGCAAGTGCTTAAAATAAAGTACGCCAATTCCCTTGAATCAATCAATCCTTTAGAAAAACTTTCAAAATGATAAGCAAGAGAAAAAAAGTTAATGAATCTTGCAAGCCATTGGGGAAGGTTAAAACTCATCGTTATCTGATTAATAAGCATCACAGCCATTAAAACAACAGCACTTCCAAGAAAAGCGCCTGCTTGATTTTTAGAAAGACACGAAAGCAAAAGTCCAAGCGATGTTGCACTTGCACCTAACAGAAATACTCCCAAATATTCACAAAAGATTGAACCTAAATCAAAAGTACCCAAGCTTAACAGACTTAAAGGCAGAGGAATAGTTAAAAGCAAAATAAAACTTAATACACCAAGACTGGAAAAAAACTTTCCTAAAACTAAATCCCATTCTGTGTAGGGAAGGGTTAGCAGCAATTCAATCGTTCCTGTTTTTCTCTCTTCTGCCCAGCTTTTCATTGTGATTATCGGGATAATTATAATGTAAACAATCGGGAACAATCCGAAGTAAGGGCGAAGTGTCGCTTGATCGGTTGTAAAATACCTTTGAAAATAAAAAAGCCAAATTGAACAAAAAAGTAAAAAGAAAACCGCCGCTCCGTAAAATGCAGGAGCGTATAAATAATGGATAAATTCTTTACGCGCTAAGGTAAGAGCGCGCAAAGGCAAACTTAGTTTGGGAAGATATTTTTTCATTTATTTTCTCCTTGCAATTTTTTTTCTCGTTCGTCCATAAGCCGTTCGCTTGTAAGTTTAACAAAGATATCTTCTATGCTTAGTTTTTTTCTGTTCATTTCTAATATTTTTAAATTATTATTTACAGCCCAGTCAAAAATTAATTCTCCGGCACTAACATCATTGTTTTCTGATTGCGCCTCTTGCATATTCTGTTTTTGCAGCGAAGTTTCCTGAGCAAAAAAATGCACTGAAACAAATCCATTGCCGGTAGTTTCAACTAATATGTTAGAAAGATTTCCGATTGATTGAAGTTTTCCGCGAATAGTGTCAGCATCAGCTCCTTTAATGACAAGCTCCCAATTATTGCCGCCTTTCATTGAACCTGCAATTTCTTCAGGTTTGCCTTGTGCTGCAATCTGTCCGTCATTGATGATTAGCACTTGTGTGCATATCGCTTCCACTTCCTGCAAAATGTGAGTGGAAAGAATTACCGTTTTGCGTTTTCCCAATTCTTTAATAAGAGAGCGTATTTCAATAATTTGATTGGGGTCTAATCCTGTTGTCGGTTCGTCAAGAATCAAAATGGGCGGATCATGAAGGATAGCCTGTGCAAGACCTGTGCGCTGACGATAACCTTTAGAAAGTGTTTCAATCTTACGGCTTCTAAAAGATGTAAGCCCGCATGCTTCAAGGCTTGCATCAATCGCTTCGCTTCTTTTTTCTTTTGGAATAAAGTGCGCATCGGCTGCAAAGTTTAAATATTCATCTACTGTTAAATCTGCATAAAGCGGAACATTCTCCGGCAGATAGCCTATTCGTCTTTTAATTTCAAGCGGCTCTTCTTCCACAGAGATACCGTCTACAAAAGCCGTCCCGCTCGAAGGAAAATGAAAACCTGTAAGGATTTTCATAACAGTGGTTTTCCCCGCTCCGTTAGGACCCAGAAAACCCAATACCTGCTGATCGCCTACAGAAAAGGAAACGTCATTAACCGCCTGCACATTCCCGTACAATTTCGACAGGTTTTTTACCTCAATTTTAGGTAATTGAACACTCATGAGTTATCACCTCTTTATTTTTGATTATCCTATTTTATCAAAATCAATCAATATATTCAATTGGAAATACCATTCTATCGCGGGTTAGGACGGTATTCGGAAAAACCGCTTTTGCCTCTTCTAAAATTTGTTTTAATTCATGCTCTGTATAGCGCGGGCTGTAGTGAATAAGCGCCAGTTTTTTTATCCCTGATGATACTGCTGCAATATTTGCAGCCTCTTGCGCCGTCATGTGTTTTTTTGAATGTGCGTCTTCTGTAAGCTCTTTAGAGAACATTCCTTCGCAAATAAAAAGATCAGAGCCTATAACATGGGTTGAAATTTCAGGAAGCGCCAGAGTATCGGTGACAAAAGAAAATTTGCGCCCCATACGGGGTTTTCCCATAACTTCTTCTGATCGTACTTCCCTTCCGTCTTGTGTTGTTATAGATTCTCCTTTTTGTAATTTACCCCACAAATGCCCCATCGGGATATTTAATGCCTGCGCTTTTTCAGGATGAAACTCTCCGGGACGCATATCTTCTTCCAGAGTATAACCGTAACAAGGTTTAGTATGCGAAAGAGGAAAACACCTTATATGAAAACCATCTCCCTTATACACAATTCCGGGAGAAGTAATTTCCTGCACAATAATTTCATAATTGATATACATATCGAGTATACGCCTGCTTTCATCAATATATTCTGCAATCTTAGGAGGTCCTATGATATAAAGAGGATCGTCCCTGTCTACTTGGGACGATAACATTAAAAGACCAGGAATACCCGTTACGTGATCTGCATGCATGTGGCTTATAAAAATAACAGATATTTTTTTCCAGCGAAGATTTAAACGGCGCAAAGATACTTGAGTCCCTTCGCCGCAATCAAATAGAAAGAGTTCGCCTTCGCGGCGCAATAATACTGATGTTAAATGCCTGTTCGGTAACGGCATCATTCCGCCGCAGCCTAAAATAAACGCTTCAAGACTCATTAAGTGAAGTATAATAATTTATGGGAAATGATTCCAGTAAGAAAAGAGAGGTTAACATGATCCGCTGATTTTACGGATTAGGAAGTGTAATTTTATATTGTTTAATGTCGTCGCCTGTTATTATAGCGCAATTTCTTCCGCCGCCTTTTGCCGCGTATAGTGCCTTATCGGCAAGATCGTATAAAACTTGGGAATCGTGTGTTAAACCGCAGCGCGCTTTATATACGCCTATGCTCATCGTTACATAATCAGAAACCTTTGATTTTTCGTGGAGGATTTTTAAATTTTTGATTGTTTCCATCCATTGGTTAATAACTTTGTCTACATGCGAAGAATCTTTTTCAAACCAGATGACGGCAAATTCTTCGCCGCCGACCCTTGCCGCATATACGCCTAAATCGTCGCGTAACCAATTTAATGCATCGCCTATGGAACGCAGGCAAACATCGCCTTGCGGATGACCGTAAGTATCATTATAAAACTTGAAGAAATCAATATCAGCAAGAGCGATGCAAAGCCAATCGTCTGATGTTCTGTAATTGGAAAGATACCTTTGAAAAGTATGCATAAAATCGCGGCGGTTTCTTAATTGCGTTAATTCATCTGTAATACTTTGATCGACATATTTATTGCGTTCATCTTCAAGTTCGTTTGCGCTTAACTCAAGCCCCAATCGCAATTTAGAAATATGCCATGTAAAAAATAAACCAAGAGAACCTGAAACAACAACATAGATAATATCATATATCCAAATATGATATTCTTTTACAAATATTGTTGAAGCGGTAAAAATAACTACCGCGCTTAATGTAAGAAAAAAATTAAATTGAGGAGGATTGATAAATAATAAAAGAGCGCAAATAAAAAAACATAATGCAAGAGAAGCAGGTTTATCAGGATTTGCCCATACACTGAAATAGATTCCAAAAATCATAAGGTTTGCATAAAACAAAGTAATTAATAAATAAATTCTGCGGTTATTAACATTGATTTGCTGCATTACATAGTTGGTAAGAAAAGAAAGAATAAGAGCGATAGCGGCTACTGCAAGATAAAGAAGCGCTTTTAAATAATTTTTGTCTTCTGCAAAAATCGGGATAAACCCGCAGGGAAGTGCAAAAATAGCAATAAGAAAATTCCCCTGACGCAAACTCTGCAAGTTATTTACAAAAGCATTGCTCATACATTCCTGATATTGTTCACGTCCGAATGTATAAAAACGCCATGAGTAAATGATGTTTAAGAAAAACTTTCTTATGTTTGCAATCATCAAAACCATCCTTTGGATAATATATCATAAAAATAACATTTAGTACAGTATAAACGGTAAAAAACGCTTAAAATCGCATTTTATTACGTTCTGCAAAACCTGTAAGATTGTGAAAATCAATAACCGAGCCGTCGTCAAGCTGTACCTTTCCTGAGAAAAACCCGAAAACCTGCCGTCTTGTAATGCTGTTAAAGAAAAGCCTTCGGCGGTCAATTCTTTCCTGATGCGGATAAAAAATCATTTCCAGACGGTTATCGTTACTGGTGAAACGCCAGGGAGAAAGCCAATCTGACATAGGTATGTGAAATGTCACTTGATCCAATTTATGTAATTTTCCGTCAAGAAAAAAGCCGTTTTCTGTACCGTTTGATGAATCAGCCCAACTGTATCCTACACAAAAACCTAACTGCCTGCCGTAACTTTGACCGCAGGCGGCAACCCAATAACGAATATCGGCTTTTGGACGGGTACTGCGGTTCCAATCTAAAATCGCCCAGGCATTCCCTCGTGTAAAGACAATTTCTGTGCTTCCGAATTGAACAACCCCTTCTGCAATAAACCAGGGGGAGCAGCGGCTGTACCGGAAAGCTCTGTTATCGTTCATCCACGGCTGGCTTGTCACTAAAGACTGAGGTTCGCCGGGAAGAGAACTTTCGCTCACTCCGGTATGACCGGCGGAGGTGACAGGCTGACTTAAAACCAGAGCGCATCTCATACTGCGGTTGCGCCCCCATTTCGGAATATCTGCTTTGATGATTCTTGCACCGTCTTCCATACAGATAAAATCAAGATGAGTTTTATTTTTTCGCCAGTAAATAGAACCTGAAGTACTGCTGTTAGGAAGATTAAAAACTCCGAACGGAAACATTGTTTTAAAAAATTGAGTGTGCCGTTTTTTATCACGCAATGAAATGATTGAAATCCCCATATGCCCGTGCCATCCGTCATCTCTGATCTCATAAACAATCATATGAGTCGGCGAATGAACAATGTACCGATCTGACTGAGAAATTTTATACATCGGAATATTAACCATTGAATGTTCATATAAAAAATTTGCTTGCCTTGACCAACCAAAAACCTGAGGCTGACCTGTATCTCCGATCAACGGAATGGGACGTGTTATTTCATTCTGAGGCATAAATAACCTGTTTACATGAATTTATCTGCATGATAACCTCATATTAACATAACATGGATTATAGAGGATTAAAAGTATTAATTATGGGTCTCGGTCTTCACGGCGGCGGACTTGCATCTTCGCGTTTTTTACTTGAACGCGGAGCTGAAATAACAGTTACCGATTTAAGAGATGAAGAAACATTACAGCCTGTGATTAAAGAATTAGACACAGCACAGCGCAATTTAAATTGCAAACCTGTCAGATACATTCTTGGAAAACATGAAATTGATGATTTTAAAAAAGCTGATATAGTAATTAAAAACCCCGGCGTAAGACCCGATTCTGTTTATTTGCAAGCTGCAAAATGTATAGAAACCGATTTATCTTTATTTTTGATGGAATCTCCTGCAAGACTTTTTGCAGTTACAGGCTCTAAAGGAAAATCCGGTACTGCCTCCGCTCTTCATTATATACTTTCCAAAGACAGAAAAGCGGGAAACTCTTTTCTTGGCGGAAACATTACTGTCTCTCCGTTGACATTTCTTAATTCTCTTACAAAAGACGACGATGTAGTTCTTGAACTTTCAAGTTTCCAGTTAGGTGACATTAAAAACCGTAAACTTAATGATACAAGTCCGTTATTAAAACCTGCCGCTGCAATATTAACAACAATTATGGAAGATCATCTTGATCGTTACGGGACAATGACGCAATACATCGAAGATAAAAGAAACATCTACCGCGGACAGGATGCTTCCTGCATCACAGTGGCAGGCGATGATGATTGGGGAAAAAGTTTTCTAAGCGAATCAAAAGCACGCTCTTTAATTTGGTCAAAATCAATTTTAACTGAAAATCAAAGCGGAGGCTGGATCAATGAATACGGCGTAGGGCTTGCCCGTTTTATTAATTGGGAAAACATAAGCGATGAAATCACCGAACTTGTACCTAACAAACTTCTTACACCCGGCAAACATCAAAAACTAAATTTTTTAATAAGCGCTTTGGCTGCATACGCTATGGGCGTAAAAGCGCAAACAATACGCGATTCATTGTGTACATACAAAGGGATAGAACACCGCCTTGAGTTATTCCATGAAGAAAACGGAGTGCGCTTTTTTAACGACAGCGCAGCCACCATTCCCGAAGCTGCCGCCGCATGCATCGAAGCGCTTACAAACATTGACAATATTAAAACTCCTCTTATCCTTGTAACAGGCGGCACCGATAAAAATTTAAATTTTTCTCCTCTTGCAAAGGAGGCAAAAAATGCTAAAGAATTGATCTTACTTGAAGGCTCAGGCAGTGTAAAACTTGCCAAGCTGTTAGATGAAAACGGTATTTCGTATAACGGACCTTTTGACGATCTTGAGAAGGCTGTAAGCTGCGCAAAAGAAAAAGCGATTAGCGGCGATACAGTCGCTCTTTCTCCCGGTTGTGCCAGTTTTGGTATGTTTTTAAATGAATTTGACAGGGGAAGAAAATGGAAGGAAGCAGTTTTGCGGTTAACGCACTTGGATATGAATTAAATTCCTTTTGTATAAACGGAGTTTACGCCTTCTTTGCCTTTGTGTTAAAATAAAAACATATGGATTTACAAATGCTTCAAACAAGGGCGTTTATCTTAAAACAGATTCGTTTCTTCTTTGATAACAAAGATTACCTTGAACTTGACACCCCCCTTCTCTCCCCTGATTTAATCCCTGAATCATGCCTTGAAGTTTTTCAGACAGAGCGTCTTTTCCCAAAAGGAAGCAAAAAAGAAAACCGCCCTTTATGGCTTATTCCGTCTCCGGAGATTTGGATGAAAAAAATTATCGCTTCGCATAACGTAAATGTTTTCCAGATTTGCAAATGTTTTAGAAACGGAGAGTCTTCCGGGCATCTTCATAACAGCGAATTTACCATGCTTGAGTATTACACAATGAAAGCCGATTATATGGATTCTCTTGCGCTGACAGAAGAGCTGTTTTTATTTTTAACAGAAAAAACAGAGTATATAAAAATTAACAGAGAGCAAATAAAAAAAATTACAATTGCGGATGCATTTTCCAGATGGGCAGGATTTGATTTATTTGCCGCAGTTACAGAAGGGACAATGGAAAAAGAAGCCCGCAGATTAGGTCTTGATCCATTGCCGAATACTACGATTCACGAACTTTATGATTTAATTTTTATTCATGCAGTTGAACCGCATTTAAAAACAGAGAAGCTTATTTTTCTTCTTGATTACCCTGCCTTTGTTCCATGCCTTGCAAAATTATCACCTAACGGAAAGACAGTTGAACGATGGGAATTGTATTATAACGGAATAGAATTGGCAAATTGTTATTCAGAAGAAACCGATCCGCAAAGAATAAAAGAATTTTTTATCAGCGAAGAGGCTGCAAAAGAAAAGAGTGCTATTGTTAAACATAAAGCGGATCATAATTACTGGAAATTGTTTGAAAATGACAAAAACGGAGTTTGCAAATTCCCAAAATGCAGCGGTGTTGCTATGGGAGCTGACAGACTAATCATGGCACTGACAGGAAAATCGTGTATTGATATGATACTGGAAACTTCGTTGTAAATACTGCCGTTTTTTAATTACAGCAATCATCATTTATTATATTTTCTCCGTGAAGCACACGCGCCTGCTTATAAGCATCGCCGTGATGAATAGCGGTGTTTGTAAACTCTGTTTGTGCTTCAAGAGCGTGCTGTAAAACTTTTTTTCCTGCACCAAGACATAAAACGCGATCTGTAAGCGAAGAGACAAATTCTGTATCATGGGTAACAACAAGAATAGTTGTCTTTCCTTTATATGCACCTAATGTTTTATAAAGAAGCGTTTCGCTTTCGCTGTCCATGTTTGCTGTCGGTTCGTCAAGCACAAGCAGATCGGGATTTGCAACTAACGCACGCGCCACAAGCGTCCTGCGCTTTTGTCCTCCTGAAAGAGAACGGTAAGGTCTTGAAGCAATATTTACAATACCTGCTTTTTCCATAGCCTCTGTCACGGCAGACATTTTCTTCGCGTAACTTTTTAAAGGCTGCAGTAAGCCCATTCTTACAATATCGCGTACTGTTATGGGAAATAAATTATCAGAAGGCATTTGCTGTGATACATACGCGGCAGAAAATGAAGAAGAGTGATTTGATTTTTTTTGTTTATCAGAAGAAGTACCGGAAGCTTCACCCCTTTGGGGTTCGCCGGAAGTACTTCCCTTAAGAGCCGTGCCGAAAATTTCAATACAGCCTGCATCCGGTTTAATAAGACCAAAGAGCAATTTTAAAACAGTTGTTTTGCCAGAACCGTTAGGTCCTACCATTACAGCAAACTCGCCTTTATGTATATGAAACGATACGTTTTCCAATACTTGTATATCACTGTAAGAGAAGAACACAGAATCGAATCTGACAGCAACATCGCGATGCGCTATATCCATTTTTTCTCCTGTTTTATTTTATAACATTTTTTAATGTTTGTCCCATAAACTTGATGTTAGTAAGCCAATCTTGTGCAAGAGGATCTAATGCAATTAAACTAACCCCTGTTGATGCAGCAAGCGATCTTGCAGCACTTGTCGGAAACTGTGTCTGTACAAAAAGAACAGCAGCGTTATCATTTTTTAATTTTAAAATTAAATTATTAAGTTCACGCGGTGTCGGCTCTTTTCCGCCTGTCTCTACCGCTTCCTGAAACATTCCGAATTCATCAAAAAAATAACCGAAACTCGGATGATAAACATAAACATTTTTTCCCATTAAAGGCAAAAGATCAATTTTCAATTCATCAAAAACTTCATCAATTAAAAGAATAAGTTTTTCGTAATTTTCATTATAATGTTCTTTGTTATTTTCATCTAACGCACAAAGAGTATCTCTGATATGAGCTGATAAAATTTTTGCAGGCTCTCTCCCTAACCATGTGTGACGATCTATTTCTAAAGAAGAGCCGTCATGAGCATGATCATCACAATCATGTTCGTGTTCTTCCATCATTCTAAACTGCACTCCGCTTGTTCCGTCAACAATTTTCAAGTTCGGAAAAAGAGAAGATATTTTCGGCTTCAATCCGATTTCAAATTCAGAACCTGAAAGAATCCATGCGCTTGCAGAAACAAGCCCTTGTATCTGGCGCGGAGAAGGTTCAAAATTATGAGGATTCTGACCCGGAGGAACAAGCACAAGCGCATGCAAACTCCGATTGTGTGTTTTTTCTCCTGCAATCTGCGAAACAAACCAAGCCTGAGGAGGAATACTTACTGCGATCACAAGTTGGTTTTGCGCTGCATTTTGCCGTGAACAAGATGATACAAAAAATAAATTTATTGCCGCAAAAACGAAGAAAGCGCATAAGGAGAGATTGATTATTCTTCTCTTCTTTGTGCGGTAAATATTCTTCATTTCTTTTTTCGTTTTTTTCCGAGAAAAGCGCGTGCGCAGAAACCTACAAACCTTATAAATAAAGGCTCCAGCCGTTTTTTAACAACGTTTAATTCTTTCATGATTGGAATATTCTGCGGGCAATGTTTTTCGCATTTACCGCATTTTATGCAAAGCAGCGGGCTTGCGCTTTTTACTTGCGTAAAACCTATACTGGTAATATATTGTTTTAATCCTTCAAAGTAGCCCATAGAATAGCTTGAGTTATAAGCAGAAAAAGAACCGGGAATATTTACCCCTACAGGGCACGGCATACAATAATTACAGCCTGTGCAGCGTATTTTACAAGCACGGTTTACCGATTCTAAAACAGATTTATAAACTGCTTTCTTTGTTTCGTCTAACATTCCGATTGATGATTTTTCTGCCAGCTGCAAATTTTCTTCGAGCTGCTCCATTGCGTTCATGCCTGAAAGTACAGTTGCCACTTCGCCTTGATCCCACAGCCAATTTAACGCCCAGCCTGCAGGAGACAAAGACGAATCGCTGCCGTTAGCATCTTTAAAAACTTTAACCGCATCTTTAGGCAAGCCGTTTGCAAGTTTTCCGCCGAGAAGAGGCTCCATGATCACAACAGGCATTTTCTTTGCGGCGGCACGAAGCCCTGTAACACCTGCTTGAAAATTTACATCAAAGTAATTGTATTGGATTTGCGTTAATTCCCAATTATAGTCTTCCATTACTTTAAGAAATTCTGTTCCTGCACCATGAAAAGAAAAACCAATTTGTTTAATAATGCCTTCTTTCTTTTTATTTGCAATCCAATCTTCAATTCCCCATTTTTTAAACATCTCCCATTGATCCATATCGGTAATCATATGTAAAAGATAATAATCAATGTAATTTGTTTTTAATCTCTGAAGCGATTGATTTAAAAATTTATCAAAATCAACTTTTTCGCTTGTGCTTTTAAACATGATAAGAGGCAATTTTGTTGCAATATAAACTTTTTCGCGCAGATTATGCTTTGCAAGAATTGTACCGAGAGTTTCTTCGCTGCCTGAATATACCCATGCAGTATCAAAATAATTAATTCCCATTTCTACAGCACGCAGGATTAATTCTTCTGTCTTCTGAAAAGAAACAGGAAACCTCATACAGCCGAAACTTAAAACAGAGAGCTTATTTCCTGATATTTTATCAACGCGGTATTGCAATGTAACCTCTCTATTTAAGATACAAAAATATTAATCGTCAGAATCATCCGGAGTATATTCTTCATGACTTGCATTTGCCGCCGCTTCTGCAACAGCTTTTGCCTCAGCTTCTTGTTTGCGCCTGTCAAGAATCTCCTGCATATATTCATCTAAGTTTTGACCTTCGTTATCAAAAAGTTTGATGTTGCGGTAACGTTTCATTCCTGTACCTGCAGGGATCGGATGACCTATGATGATATTTTCTTTCAAGCCGCGAAGATAGTCTGTCGAACCTGCAATTGCCGCATTGGTAAGAACCCTTGTTGTTTCCTGAAAGCTTGCCGCAGAAAGGAAAGAATCAATGTTGAGCGATGACTTTGTAATTCCTTGAAACATTGGCTGAGCGATTGCAGGCTGTCCGCCTTCTGCAATTACACGCGCATTTTCTTCATGGAAAACAGTTTTATCTACAGAAGAGCCGAAAATAAATTTAGTGTCGCCTACTTTGCGGATTTCAACTTTGCGCATCATCTGACGTATAATTACACCGATATGTTTATCATTTATCGAAACACCTTGCAAACGGTAAACATGCTGAATCTCATCCATCAGATAACGCTGAAGTTTACCTTCACCTAAAATATAAAGTACATCATGAGGATTGATTGCACCCTGACAAAGCAATTCACCTGCTTCAACTGTATCACCGTCGCGTACCAGTAAACCTCTTGTCATCGGAATTAAGTGAGTAAATTCTCTGCCGTATTTATCTACTACAGTGATTTTTCTCTTTCCTTTAACATTTTCTTTAAAGTAAACAGTACCCGAGACCTGTGCAAGAATGGCGGGATTTTTTGGTTTGCGCGCTTCAAACAACTCGCTTACACGGGGAAGACCTGATGTAATGTCCATCGCTTTTGCAGATTCTTTTAATATTTTTGCAATCGGTCTTCCTGCTTTGATTCTGTTTCCTTCATCAACCTGAATATAAGCACCGCTTGGCAAATGATAAGATGCAACTTGATTATCATCATCGTCCATAATTAAAATACGCGGCTGTTTGTTTTCATGCTGGAATTCCATTATGCGTTTTTCTGTAACGCCGGTATTATCGTTGGTTTCTTCTTTGTACGTAGTACCGAGAATCATATCTTCGTATTTAACAATTCCGCTTTTTTCTGCAATAATCGGGTCAGAGAAAGGATCGAATGTAGCGATTTTTTTATCCGCTTCTACAACTGATCCTTTTTTAACTTCAAAATTAGAACCGTTTCTAATTTCAATTTTTTGATCCTGACCGACAAGATAAAGATGCTCGCCTTCATCATTATTTAAAATTAAAGCATATGCAATTTCTGAAGAAATAATTTCCTGAGAGCCGCGTTTAATGATTACTTCCCCGCGATTAATTTTTTTGCCGTTTTGAACCGTTATTTTATCGCCGCTTTCAATTTTGTATTCCCTCATTACTTTGTTTACAATTACATAACCCCTTCTTGTAAACAATAAATGACCGTTAGAAAGCTGGACATTAGTACCGACAATATCTTTTATATACACAGGATATTTTAAAGTGATATTATTTTCTTCGCTGACCTTTGTCGCAGCCCCTCCGATATGGAATGTACGCATTGTTAATTGCGTTCCCGGCTGACCGATAGATTGCGCTGCAATTGTACCTACCGCTTCTCCGATGTCTACTGTGCGGTTAGTTGCAAGATTTCGCCCGTAACATTTACGGCAAACCCCGTACTTTGCTTCGCAGGTAAGAACCGTTCTGATACGCACTGTTTCAACATCTGCCGCATCAATGGCGATTGCAAGCTCTTCTGTTATTTCTTCGTTCACGTCCATTATAAGTTCGCCTGTTATCGGATGCTTTACACGCTCTAATGTAAATCTTCCGATGATGCGATCTTTCAGAGCTTCAACAACTTCTTCGCCTTGTTTGATTGCAGAATAGGCAATACCGTTAATGGTTCCGCAGTCATCTTCATTTACAACCATGTCCTGCGCGATATCAACAAGGCGGCGGGTAAGGTAGCCTGCTTCCGCTGTTTTAAGAGCGGTATCCGCTAATCCCTTGCGCGCACCGTTAGTTGAAATAAAGAACTCAATAACAGAAAGACCTTCTTTAAAGTTTGATCGTATCGGAAGTTCGATAATGTCACCTGACGGTTTTGCCATAAGACCGCGCATACCTGCAAGCTGTCTTATCTGGTTACGGCTTCCGCGTGCGCCTGAGTTTGCCATCATATAGATTGAGTTAAAACCGTCTCTGTCCGATTCAAGGGTTTTCATTGTAATACTTGTAAGGTCTTCGTTTGTTTTTGTCCAAACTTGAACAACCTGATTGTACCTTTCTTCGCTTGTGATATGACCTTGCCTGTAATTATTTTGAATCTCTTCAACATCTTTGTTTGCTTTTTCGATCATCTCAGGTTTTTCTTTAGGAACAACAATATCATCTACACCGATGGTTGCACCGAATACTGTCGCATAACGATACCCTGTTGATTTAATTGCGTCTAACATTTGAACAGTAATCCATGAGCCTTTATCTTTAAATACATATTCAATAAGCGCACGGAGTTCCTTGTCTTTTAATTCATAATTTATATACGGAAGATCAGA
This sequence comes from Treponema sp., assembly GCA_009787695.1. Taxonomy (GTDB): domain Bacteria; phylum Spirochaetota; class Spirochaetia; order Treponematales; family Breznakiellaceae; genus WQXQ01. The sequence continues at coordinate 8,770 of WQSW01000035.1, read as the reverse complement.
CGGAAGCTCTTCGTTAAAAATAAGCCTTCCTGCAGAAGTGATTATTGTGCCTTTAGCATCCGGTTTTGCAATATTTCCTACTTTATCCCATATCAGGCTTTTCGGCGGTTTTACACGGATTGCCGCTTCCCAATCCAAAGTTTTTCTTTCAACCGCCATAAGAACTTCTTCAGGAGATGAATAGTAAGGGATTTTATCTTTTGTTTCCGGTTTGTCATATCCTTTTCTTTTTGCATTTTGCTTGATTCTTGTTAGATAATTTATACCTAAAACCATATCCTGTGACGGGAATACAATTGTCTTTCCGTTTGCAGGATTCAAAAGGTTGCGTGCGGAAAGCATCAATGTCCAGCATTCCATTTGAGCTGCTTGTGTAAGAGGAACGTGAACCGCCATCTGGTCGCCGTCAAAGTCCGCATTAAAAGCATGACAAACAAGCGGATGGAGTTTTATTGCCTTTCCTTCTACCAGTACCGGTTCAAATGCTTGAATACCGAGTCTGTGCAAGGTAGGGGCGCGGTTAAGAAGTACAGGGTGTTCTTTTACAACCTCATCGAGTATTTGAAATACTTCATGGGTTTCCTGTTCTACATGCAATTTTGCTTTTTTAATATTAAAGACAACTTCTTTGTCGACAAGTTTTTTCATAATGAAAGGTTTAAACAATTCCAAAGCCATCTTTGTCGGGATACCGCACTGCCACATCCTAAGGTCAGGACCGACTGTAATTACAGAACGCCCTGAATAGTCAACACGCTTTCCAAGCAAGTTCTGGCGGAAACGCCCCTGCTTTCCTTTTAGCATATCGCTGATTGATTTAAGGGGTCTGTTGGCAGAACCTTTTACTACTTTCTTTTTCTTGGAATTGTCGAATAACGCATCGACGGCTTCCTGCAGCATACGCTTTTCGTTGCGGATAATAATATCGGGCGCATTAAGACCTTGCAGTCTTTTAAGACGGTTGTTGCGGTTGATTACCCTGCGGTAAAGATCGTTTAAATCGCTGGTTGCAAAACGCCCTCCATCAAGCTGAACCATAGGGCGTAATTCAGGAGGAATTACAGGAATTACAGTGAGGATCATCCATTGGGGTTTGTTTTTAGAACCGCGAAAATTTTCTACAATTTCGATGCGTTTTAAAAGCCTCTTGTCGCTCTTATCGCCTTTTTCGATCATTTTTTTACGCAGTTCTGCCGCCATTTCATCAAGGTCTAAATTTTCTAAAAGAACGCTGATAGCTTCCGCTCCCATGCCTGCCGTAAAACCGCCTCCGAATCTTTCCTGAGCGGCGTAATATTCATCTTCTGTAAGGAGCTGTCCTTTCTTTAAGTTTGTATCGCCTGAATCAATTACGATATATTTTTCGTAATAGAGAACCGATCTTAACTGGCTTGTAGGAAGGTCTAAAAGAAGCCCCATCCTGCTTGGAACTGAACGGTAGTACCATATATGCGAGACGGGAGCTGCAAGCTCGATATGCCCCATTCTTTCACGGCGTACTTTAAAATGAGTTACTTCAACGCCGCAGCGGTCGCAGATTACTCCCTTGTAACGAATCGATTTGAATTTACCGCAGTAACATTCCCATTCTTTGGTTGTACCGAATATACGCTCGCAAAAAAGCCCTTCCTTCTCCGGTCTTAATGTCCTGTAATTAATTGTTTCCGGCTTTTTTACTTCGCCATATGACCACGACCGAATCATCTCCGGTGAAGCCAACCGTATCATTATTGAATCAAAATCCTGAATATCCCGCATGCTTCCTGTCCCCTATAAAAAAAATTTATATAACATTATTAAAGTGACTTTTAATAATTTTCATTAAAAGTTACTTCCAGACTTAGTAATTAATTCCTCATCTTTTTCTGTAAGAGGTATTTGTTTTCCTTTTACATCATAGATTGACAGATCCAATGCCAGCCCTCTTAATTCCTGAACAAGTACGTTAAACGATTCCGGGATTCCGGCTGTTGTAGAAGGCTCTCCCTTTACTATCGCTTCATAAATTTTTGAGCGTCCTGTCATATCATCGCTCTTGATTGTTAAAAGTTCCTGCAATGTATTTGCAGCCCCGTACGCTTCAAGAGCCCACACTTCCATTTCACCTAACCTTTGCCCTCCGAACTGCGCTTTTCCTCCGAGAGGCTGCTGCGTTACAAGAGAATAAGGACCTGTGGAGCGTGCATGCATCTTATCATCAACAAGGTGATGCAATTTAAGGAAGTAGATAATACCGCAGAAGATCGGATTAACAAACTCTTCGCCTGTCCTTCCGTCTTTTAAAACAGCTTTACTTGTAACAGGCAATCCCGCTTCTTTAAGTTTTTCTTCGATTTGCTCTGCAGAAGGAGATTGGAAAACAGGTGTTGAATACCATTCATCCAAAGTAGAGCCTGCCCAGCCGAGTTCGGTCTCAAGGAGCTGTCCGATATTCATACGGGAAGGAACACCCAAAGGAGTAAGACAAATATCAAGAGGCGTGCCGTCTTCCATGAAGGGCATATCCTCTTCCGGGAGGATACGCGCAACTACGCCTTTATTTCCGTGACGCCCTGCCATCTTATCCCCTTCGCGCAATTTGCGTTTTGTTGCGATTAACACCTTAACTACTTCGTCAACTCCCGGACTTAGACTGTCATGCTCCGTTCTTTTAAGACGCTGAATGTCGATTATAGTCCCGTCAATTCCATGCGGCACTTTTAGCGATGAGTCACGCACTTCTTTTGCTTTTTCGCCGAATATGGAATTAAGAAGTTTAAATTCGGGGGTTGTTTCTGTTTCGCTTTTCGGTGTAACTTTTCCAACCAAAATATCGCCTGAACGCACCTTTGCACCGATACGGATAATACCTTCGTTATCAAGATTATCAAGACATTTTTCTGATGTGTTGGGAATATCTCTTGTTATTTTTTCAGGACCGAGTTTTGTTTCCCTTACCTCTACGATAAATTCTTTTATATGTATAGAAGTAAACATATCGTCTTTTACAACCCGCTGTGATATAAGAATCGAGTCTTCGTAATTGTAACCGTTCCACGGCATGAAACCTACAAGTATATTGCGTCCAAGCGCTAATTCGCCGTTTTGTGTAGCAGGTCCGTCTGCAATTACCTGCCCTGCAACAATTTTTTCACCGAGTTTAACGATGGGTCTTTGATTAAAGCATGTATCCTGATTTGTTCTTTGAAATTTAATAAGCTCGTAAACATCATTTCCGTTTTCATCGACATCTACTTGAGCTCCTTTTTTTACATTTCCCGACCTCTCAGGTTTTACGGCGATTTCCTGCGATGTTACACGGACAACAGTGCCGCCTCTCCGCGCTTTAACAAGAACGCCCGAATCATAAGCGCACTTCCCTTCCATACCTGTCCCAACACGAGGCGCTTCAGGGAACACTAAAGGTACAGCCTGTCGCTGCATGTTTGAACCCATCAATGCGCGGTTTGCGTCATCATGTTCAAGGAAAGGAATAAGAGATGCGGAAACAGAGATAATCTGTTTCGGAGAAACATCCATGTATTGAATGTCTTCCGGTGCACGGGTTATATAATCGCCTTTATTGCGGCAAGAAATCTGATCGTCTGCAAATGAACCGTTTGGATTTACCCTTGCAGAAGCCTGCGCGATAAAATAACGGTCTTCGTCCATTGCGGAAAGATACTCAATTTCTTTAGTCGCGACACCCTTACTTACTTTGCGGTAAGGTGTTTCTAAAAAGCCGTATTCATTAACACGGGTATAATTTGCAAGGGAAACGATAAGACCGATATTCGGACCTTCAGGTGTTTCGATGGGGCACATTCTGCCGTAGTGGGTGTAATGAATTTCGCGCACTTCAAAACCTGCTCTGTCGCGCGAAAGACCTCCGGGACCTAAAGCGTTAAGACGTCTTTTGTGTGTAAGTTCTGCTAAAGGGTTAACCTGATCCATGAATTGGGATAATTGGCTTGATCCGAAAAATTCTTTTATGGAGGCAACAATCGGCTTTATAGAAATTAATTCCTGCGGTTTGATTGTGTCTGTCTCTTTAAGAGACATTCTTTCTCTTGCAATTCTTTCCATGCGGCTGAAAGCTGTTTTTAATTGATTGGCAAGCAATTCGCCGACAGAGCGGATACGTCTGTTTCCAAGATGATCGATATCATCGGTATCGCCGCCGACATAAACCTTGATAAGATGTTTCATGGTGGAGATAATATCATCGTTAGTTAAAGTAAATTTATCTTCCGGAATATCAAGATTAAATTTTTTGTTTAGCTTATAACGTCCCACTTTGCCTAAATCATACCGGCGGTCTGTAAAGAACATACCTAAAAGGTCTTTTTCCGCCTGTTCAACTGTTATAGATTCGCCCGGCATCAATTTTGTATAAACATGTATCAGCGCTTCTTCTTTTGTAGGTTCGCTTCCCGCTTCTTTTACATATTTAATTTCTTCGTTTTCAAAACAATTTAAAAGGATCGTTGAATCAAGGGAATCTTCCGCTTGAAAATCAATAAAACAAATTGTTTTAATATTATTTGCTATAAGTTCGTCAACATTATGCGGATGAAGTTTATCTCCCGCTCTGAAAAGCATTTTTTCTTTGCTTGGTGCGCTTTCATCTTTTATATAAATTGACTGAGCAAGAATCTTTCCTGAAATTTTTTCTTTGGTTTCACGATCATCTTTAATTTTTAAAGTATCGCTTGTATAGAAAGCATTGATGATTTCTTCCCTTGTATTAAGACCGAGCGTGCGCAGAAATATAGTTCCAAGTATGCGTTTTTTTCTGTCAATTTTTGCGTAGATCAATTCTCTTTTATGATCGATCTCAAACTCAAGCCAGCTTCCCTTATAAGGAATAATTCTTGATGAATAAATTCCTTTTTCATGGCTGAAAATAACACCCGGTGAACGGTGTATCTGAGAAACAACTACACGTTCTGCACCGTTTATTATAAATGTGCCTCTTTCTGTCATAAGCGGAATATCGCCCATGTATATATCTTTCTGACGGATTTCACCTGTTTGTGTAAATGTCAGATTAACAAGCGCTTTAAGCGCTACCGCATAAGTAAGCCCTTTTTGCTTACATTCCAGCTCTGATAATTTTATATTATCTTCGTCAAATTTATATTTAACAAATTCAAGCCTCATATCTTCACTGGGGCTTTTTATAGGGAATGTCGCTTCAAATACTTCTTGAAGCCCCTGAACTAATGGGTTATCGCCTTTTCTTAATCTTTCTCTTTGTAAAAAACGCTCATAAGAATTGAGCTGGATAGCAATAAGATCAGGAAGATCCATTACATCTTGAATTTCTTTCCCGATATATTGACGTTTTTCGGCTTGTTTTACCTTAACCATATTCTCCCCTTCCAATTACAACTTATAATACAAATTTTTAAATACAAAAACAACTAATTAAACCGCAAAGGCACACAAAGGAATATCCTTTATGCGCCTGCAAACATGCCTTCGCGGTATAAAATTAAAGAAAAAACAAGTGTTATTGAATCTCAACTGTCCCGCCTGCTGCGGTGACCTGATCCTTAATCTTGCCGGCTTCATCCTTTGAAACGCCTTCTTTAAGGGGTTTCGGTGCACCTTCAACAAGGTCTTTCGCTTCTTTAAGCCCAAGACCGGTAACTGCGCGGACTTCTTTAATAACAGCAATTTTCTTCGCTTCATCAAATGCTTTAAGAATTACGTTAAATTCTGTTTTTTCTTCTGCCGCAGGGGCTGCTGCCGCTCCGGGTGCCGCTGCCGCTATTGCAACAGGAGCTGCGGCGGAAACGCCGAATTTTTCTTCCATCATTTTTACCAATTCTGATACTTCCAGAACTGTCATGGATGCAATCGATTCTAAAATTTCTTCTTTTGTGGCTGCCATATTATCTTCTCCTAATAGTGTAATTTGCTCATCATACGAAAAGCTTTTTTATTTTAAACCGACAGGAACGGCAGCAACCGAAGCCTGAAGGTTTTTTCAAAGAACAAATAACAAGACAAATAAACAAAGTTTTTTTCCTTGCTCATTTTTAATTGTTCGTTGTTCTCTGTTCTTTGCTAACTGTTCTCTCCTTTCTTGTCTGCAATCGCTTTGATAGTCCGCACTAATCTTGACGGAATATCGTTGAGAGCGGCGGCAAGATTTCTTGCAGGACCGTTCATTACAGACATGAGCATGGAAATAAGTTCCAGCCTGCCGGGTAATTTTGAGAACGCTTCAGTTTGAGCGGCATTAAAAACAGTGCCGCCTACAAGAGCGCCTTTTACTTTAAGAGCGGGAACTTCTCTTAAAAAATCATAAAATATTTTCGCTACTTCGTTTGTGTCACGCGGGCTGATTGCAACAGCTGTAGGACCGACAAGGTAGGAAGAAACATCAGGGGTTTTTAACTGTTCAAAAGCAATACGTGCAAAATTGTTTTTTACAACTGTGTAATGTACATCTTTTGCACGGAGTTGTTTTCTTAAGTTTGTTATCTGTTCAACGGTAAGACCGCGGTAATCTGTAAAGATAAAATCCTTAGCAGCGCTAAAAGATTCTTTTAACTCCCCTATTTCTTTGCTTTTATTTTCTTGTATTTTTTTTGCTAAAATCGCCATTTATCTTCTCCTATTTAATCTTGATCTTTTATAGCAACCCATACACCGGGTCCCATAGTGCTAGCCACAGAAACGGTTTGAATAAACTCGCCTTTTACATCGATAGGGCGTTTGCGTCTAACCTCAGTAATAACCGCTTTGATATTCTCTGCAACCTGTTCAGGTGTCATCGAAACTTTTCCGACTGCAAGATGCAGAACGCCTGTTTTATCGGCTCTGAACTCAACCCGTCCCTTTTTTAATTCTGCCAGTGTACCTTTAAGATCGAAAGTAACAGTTCCTGTTTTGGGATTCGGCATAAGCCCTTTGCGTCCGAGCACCATACCTAATTTACCTACATCTTTCATCATGTCGGGAGTTGCAACGGCTACATCGAAATCTGTCCAGCCGCCTTTTACTTTTTCGATTAAGTCATCTGCTCCGATATAAGTTGCACCTGCTTCCTGCGCTTCTTTTTCTTTTTCCGGTTTGCAAAAGACTAATATTTTTTTCTCGCCCCTAAATTGGTTAGGAAGAACAACGGTATCACGAACCGACTGACTCTTTTTAAGGTTTAACTTAATAGATAGGTCTACAGTTTCATCAAACTTTGCATAAGCCATTGTTTTAACTAATTTTAACGCTTCTACAAGTTCGTATGAATTGGTAACATCAACTTTTTTTATACTTTCTCTGTATTTTTTTCCGCGTTTCATTTTTCCGCCTCCACACCCATAGACCTTGCTGTCCCTGCAATAATTTTTACGGCAGCATTAAGATCGTTTGCTGAAAGGTCGGGCATCTTGGTTTTTGCAATTTCTTCAAGCTGTGCTCTGGAAATCTTGCCGACTTTTACTTTATGCGGTTCTTTTGATCCCGATTCAAGACCGATTGTTTTTTTTATCAGAACTGAAGCGGGCGGTGTCTTAAGAATGAAAGTAAATGTTTTATCCGCATAAATTGTGATAATAACCGGAATGATAAGACCCGGTTCCATACTTTTTGTCCTGTCATTAAATTGCTGGACAAATTGAGGCGCGCTGACCCCGTGAGGCCCTAACGCGGGTCCTACAGGCGGTGCCGGCGTGGCTTTTCCTGCAGGGCATTGCAGCTTAACATAAGCTGTAATTTTCTTTTTTGCCATTTAATACTCCTTTGTGGTATGTTACCCTTTGGATAACTTGGCGAGGCGGCTGCACCTCTACCACGCTTTTATTAACTGTAATACAGTTAGTTTATACTTTTTCCACCTGTAATAGATCAACTTCTACAGGCGCATTTCTGCCGAAAATACCAACCATCACTTTTAGTTTATTTTTCTCGTGATTAACTTCTTCGATGGTTCCGACAAATGACTCAAAGGGCCCGTCGATAATTTTAACCTGCTCGCCGGGAGTGAAAGATTGCCTTGCACGGACTGTGCGCTCTCCTTTAATTTCTCCGGTTTTTTGCAGGATAGCCCTTGCCTCATCGCTTGACAGCGGCTGAGGTTTGCGGTCTGCAGGTGTCCCTACAAAACCTGTTACACCTTGAATTTTTTTTATTTTTAAACAGGGGACTTTCCATCCTATGTCGGTGCCGGAATCTGCATCGCCAAAATCCATTTCTACAAGGATATAACCGGGAAGAAATTTTCTGGTTTGGGTACGTTTCTTCCCTTCTTTTATTTCTACAACTTCTTCGCACGGAACTTTAACGTCACGGACAACATTCTTATCAAGTTCCCCTGTATCCATCATCATGCGGATAGTTTTTTCTATTTTGTTTTCATATCCTGAATATGTGTGCAGGACATACCAGCCAGTAGCCATTGTTTATTCTCTACCTACCTTTTCATTCTATATATCTTTTCAAATCTTTCTGTTTTAAAAAACTGCCTTTACACCCAAGAGCAAGAGGAAATCAATTAAACCTAAAATAGCTGCAATGATAACGGTAGATATAAGAACTACCTTAACAGAGCTAATTACATCGTCTCTTCCGGGCCAAACTACTTTTTTTAGTTCGGCATAACAATCTTTAACAAATTGAATAAATTTTTTCATGTTATCCCTTCTTTACCATAATATGCCATCCCGGCGTATACTCTGCTTCAGGCGCAGTAGGCTTCGAACCCACGACCTGCGGTTTTGGAGACCGCCGCTCTACCAACTGAGCTATACGCCTTGGAATTTATTTTATTTTTGTTTCCTTA
>WQSW01000034.1 GCA_009787695.1 Treponema sp. | reverse complement strand
AATGGATCGCGACCCTCACGGCAATGTTCAGGTTTCACGAATAGAAACTGAAAAACTTTTAGTCGATATGGTTGAAAAAAAGTTAGACGAAATGAAAGCAAGCAAACAATACAGCGGCAAATTCAGTTATCAAACTCATTTCTTCGGTTACGAAGGACGATGCGCTTTCCCTTCAAATTTTGACGCTGATTATTGTTACAGTCTCGGTTTCAGCGCATTTGTACTTATCTCCTGCGGATTGACAGGCTATCTTTCCAGCGTAAAAAATCTTACCGCTCCAGCAAATCAATGGATCGCAGGAGGAGTTCCTCTTACTATGATGATGAATCTTGAACAGCGTCACGGATCAAAAAAACCTGTAATAAAAAAAGCGTTAGTTGACTTGGAAGGTAAACCATTTAAAATTTTTGCCTCAAATAGAGATACATGGGCTGAAAAAACCTGTTATCTTTTTCCCGGTGCAATTCAATATTTCGGACCTTCTGAAGTCTGCGATCAGCCGACTATGACGCTCAGGTATGAACATGAAAAATAAATTTTTAATAATTTTTTGCATCTTTATTTTTGCAGTCACAAACGGTGTTTGCAATCTTTGGGCGCAAGGTATACAGGATACATCACAGCAAACAGCGGCGCAACAAGCAGTTGCGGCTAACGCTTCTGACCTTCCTTTAAAAAAAGTTGTTATTCTTACATCGGGTCTTGCGTATTATGAGCATTCAGGTTCTGTAAACGGCTCTGTAAATATCAATCTGCCTTTTAAATTAAACGCTGTAAATGATGCGTTAAAAACTCTCATTATTAACGATCCGTCATCTGCAAATCCATCTGTTACTTATCAATCAGAAAACACGCTTATTCAAACATTACGGAGTTTAAGCATCGATCTTTCCGATTATCCTGATTTTGCAACTTTTCTTTTAAGGTTAAGAGGCGTTGAAGTTGAAATAACCACTTCTTCGGTTTTTAAAGGAAGAATACTTGGTATTGATTACAGAAGAGTTTCAGATAACGCTTTTTCAGGAACTTCGATAGAAACCTATTTACTTTTAAATTCAAACAACGGAATGATGAATCTTAATTTAAATGAAATTAGTTCAATCAAATTTACAGATAACGCAATAAATAATGATTTAAACCGCGCGCTTGATTTAATTGCATCTTCACGCAATCATTTTTCGCGCCGTCTCTCAATTAATTTAAACGGCAGCGGCAGAAGAAATGTTTCTGTAAGTTACGTTATCCCCTCCCCTGTTTGGAAAGTTTCTTACCGTTTGGATTTAAGCTCACAAAAACCTTTATTTCAAGGATGGGCAATAATTGATAATGACAGCGACACAGACTGGAACAATGTGGAACTTTCCCTTGTTGCAGGACGTCCTGCATCTTTTATTCAAGAATTATATCCTCCCTATTATGTATCACGCCCTGTAATGCCGCTTTCCATAGCGGGAACTGCGGAAGGTATCGCTCATGAACGCAGTGTACCTCAGCCTGTATATGGAATGTCCGCTCAAAGCAATACCGCAAAAGTTGAATTAGAGTCAGCAACTATGGCAGACAGTGCCTATATGGCAAGAGAAAGAACGGTTATGACAGGCGGAGCTGTACAAACAGCTGCAGGAAGTTCTGCCGGAGGGCAATTTGAATTTACAATTAAAAATCCTGTAAGTCTTAACCGCCAGATGAGCGCGATGTTTCCTTTGGTTGAAGCATCAATCGAAGGGGAAAAATTTCTTCTTTACAGCGGTTCAGGCAGACACCCCCGACTTGGAGCGGAAATAAAAAACACAAGCGGAATGAAGTTACCGGCAGGTCCCATCACAGTTTATGACGGGGTTTATGCAGGAGACGCACTAATCGAGTTCTGGAATGAAAATGAAAAAAGATTAATCTCTTTCGGCGAAGACCTTTCTGTTACATCTGCTGTAAGCGATACAAATACAAGAGCCGTAAGTTCTGTCAGAATAACAGCCGGCGTTATGAGCATTAACCGCAATATTACTTTTGTAAAAACTTATACCTTTTTAAATACAGATACATCTGCAAAAAAACTTTTAATTGAACATACAAAAACAACGCAGACAGAACTTGTTTCACCTAACGCTATTGAAACTACAGCTTCCGCTTACCGTTTTATTACAAATCTTCCTTCAAACAGGGAAACAACTTTTCAAGTTAGCGAACAGCGCCCGATTTCTGAAACCATCACACTTCTTCCGCTGCGAACGGAATCTTTAATAAGTTATACTTCTAATCAGGAGATTCCTTCCAATGTAAGGGCTGCCTTGCAAAGAGCGGTTGAATTAAAACGCGCAGTTGATGCGGCGGATATTGAAGTAAAAGAGATTGATTCTCAAAGAGAGCGTCTTATTGCAGATCAGGATAGAATACGCAGAAACCTTGAGGCGGCGGGAAATCAAACTCAGCAAGGGCAAGAATATTTAAGACGGCTTGTGGCTTTAGACAGCGAAATTGACAGCGCCCGTACCGGATTAAATGATGCAAACAACAAAGCAAGAGCCGCCCGCACTGCTTATGAAAATTATCTAAATACATTAAATATATAAAGCAGGAAAAAAATGTTCACAATTACAGTATACCCGCGTTTCGGAGATTTAGATGCACTGGGACACATCAACAATACAGTCCCTTCATTTTGGTTTGAATCAGGAAGAACACAAGTATTAAAAATGTTTGATCCGGATTTAAAAGTAGATAGAAAAACTTTTCCATTAATAATTGCACATCTTGATTATGATTTTATAGATCAGCTTTATTTAACGCATGAAGTACAAATAAAAACATGGATTTCCAAAATCGGAACAAAATCTTTTACAGTTTCACACGAGGCATGGCAGGACGGACGCCTTTGCGTAAAAGGAAACGCAATAATTGTTCATTTTGATTTTAATAAACAAGTAACAACCCCCATCCCGGATGACAAAAGAAAATTACTGGAAGAGCAATTAGTTTCAGGATAATTATTAAAAATAATCAGAGTGAGTTCCGGTGTAATAAAAAACTATTTTTTCGTCTGATTTACGGTAAATTAAAATCCAATCACCTTCTATATGACAATCAAAAAGCCCTTCATAATTACCGGAAAGTCCGTGTTCACGACAGTGCTCCGGTAAAGGTTCACCCCAAATAAGAAGAGTCATAATATCGTATATTTTATCCATATTCTTCTGACGCTTTTTCATAAGTTTGAGATCTTTTTTAAATTGATTTGTAAAAGCAAAGTCGAGCAAAAATTATTTTTCCAAATCTTCCCTTGCTTCTTCAAAAGAAGTATACCATTTAGCCGGCTTTTCACCTTTAAAAATAGCATCTCCTTCAGCAATCGCTGCAAGAACTTTTGCATTAAAAGGCGGATTCTCGGAATGCAGAGGGCAATCTCCATAAGAACAAACAGGGTTTGCACATTCAGTATGAGAGTCAGTTTCGGGTTTCAAAGTAACCATAGAAAACTCCTTAATGTTAAATATAACCATCTTTTAAAAATATAGCAAGAGTTCACTGTTCATTCTATTTATAAATTGATTTTTGTTTTTTTTATAGTCGTCTTTGCAATCTTAATTATTTCTTCGTATAAATCTTTGCATTAGAGGTTTAAAATTTTCCAGCAGTAATGAGCGTGCAAAAAAATCTGTTTCTGAAGGTAAATCGATTGTTATATCTAAATTCATAAAAGCAGGTTTCTCAAGCATTTTTGAAAGAAGCGTTTTTGCTATCCCTAAGCAGCGGTATTCTTCATTTACTTCCAGAATGTTTATATGCAAGGTGTTATCATTTTTTACCGCGTTTATTTTTCCCGCTGTTTCACCGTCTTGGGTTTGCGCGGTAATGCAAAGTGTTTCATTATCTTCTTTTTCTGTGAATAAAAAATCTTCCAATACAAGAGATGAATTATCTTCAGGTTCGCTTCCTATCGGCTCCAATCCCCATTGTTCACGTAATGAATTATACCAGGCGGTGACCTCTTCTTTCATTTCTTTTTCTTTATAGTTAAACCATTGTTTTTCAGTTTCAGGATATTGCGAAAGGACATCCCTGTAAGCGCGGAAAACACCTTTTTTTTTGTTAAGAGCGTCTGATAACTCTTGGCGTATGCATGGATTTTTTAAATTGACGGCAAATTTTTCCATAAGACGGTAGCCTTCGCTTGATCCCCATTCAGGCAGCGGAATAAAACGATCGGAGTCGTAATCACGTTCTTCATCAATCATTTCATCATTATAAATATTGATAACTTTCCGTTCTTGAGTGTCTAAAAGAAAATCACCGTCATGATTTTCCATATAAAAAATAATATCGTCAAGGAGAATATTATCAAGATCGAAACGCATAATCCGATTATAGATTAAATGTTTAAAAAAGTATATAATCGGTATTATGGAATCAATGAAAAGAACAACAAACTGCGGCGCATTAAGAAAAACTGATGCAGGAAAAACAGTTATTTTAAACGGTTGGGTTCACCGAAAACGCAATCACGGACGGGTATTTTTTATCAATCTAAGAGATCGTTACGGCATTACTCAAATTACAGTTGATACAGAAACTAATGCTTCACTTTCTTCAATCTGCGATGAACTTCGCAATGAATACTGCATCGCCGTAGAAGGCAAAGTGTGCGCGCGCCCTCTTGATATGATTAACTCTTCGATGGAAACAGGCGAGATAGAAATTATCGCTTCAAATATTTTGATATTAAATAAAAGCGAAGTGCTTCCTTTTCAAATTGATGAAGAAAGCAAGGCAAGCGAAGAATTGCGTTTAAAGTACCGCTATCTTGATCTCCGCTCAAATGCTATGCAGGAAAGAATTAAACTCAGAAGCAAAGTTACTTTTGCGGTCCGCGAATGGATGACACAAAACGGCTTTTACGAAATTGAAACGCCCACCTTTATTAAATCGACACCGGAAGGCGCGAGGGATTATCTTGTCCCCTCCCGTCTGTATCCCGGTAAATTTTACGCGCTTCCCCAATCGCCTCAGCTTTACAAGCAGATATTGATGGTGTCGGGTTTTGATAAATATTTTCAAATAGCCCGCTGCTACCGAGACGAAGATTCAAGGGGGGACAGGCAGCCTGAGTTTACGCAAATTGATGTTGAAATGTCTTTCGTTGGAAGGGATGATGTCCTTTCAATGACAGAGGGAATGATGCGCCATACATTCAAAAAAGTGATGAACATAGACCTTCCTTTAAATTTTAAAAGATTGACATGGGAAGAAGCGATGGAACTTTACGGCAGCGATAAACCCGATTTGCGTTTTGATATGCAATTAAAAGATTTCACTCCCTTTGTAGAGGCAAGCACTTTCCAAGCATTTAAAGACGCGCTTTCTTCAGGCGGAACTGTTAAAGCTTTAGTTGTAAAAGGAAAAGCAGATTATTCGCGCAAACAAATTGAAGAACTTGAAGCTCATGCAAAAATTTACAAAGCAAAAGGCATGGCGTGGATGAAAGTTAATTCAGAAAAAGCTCTTGAAGGAGGCGCATCAAAGTTTTTTGCGGATAATGTTCCTCAAATAATAAATTCTCTTTGTGCTGAAGCAGGCGATTTAATTTTAATGATAGCGGACTCTAACCGCAAAGTTGTAAATACTTCACTTGGAGCTGTTCGCACAAAATTAGGGCGCGATCTTGGTTTAAGCGATCCTAACCGTTTTGAATTTGCATGGATTATTGACTTCCCGATGTTTGAATACAACGAAGAAGAGCAAAAATGGGAAGCGGCTCATCATTTATTTACCTGGCCTCAGGAAAAATACCATGCAACAATGGAAAGCGATCCGGGAAGCGTTAAGGGCGATCTTTACGATCTTGTGCTTAACGGCTATGAATTAGCGTCAGGCTCTATCCGTATCCACGATTCAGAGATGCAAAAAAGAGTTTTTAAAATTGCAGGCATAGACCCAAGCGAAGCGGAAAAAAAATTCGGCTTTTTAACAGAGGCATTCAAATACGGAGCGCCCCCTCACGGCGGCATCGCGCCTGGATTAGACCGTCTTGTAATGATCATGGCAGGCGTTACTTCATTAAAAGATGTTATCGCTTTCCCGAAAAATTCCTTTGCGGTAAGCCCGATGGACGACTGCCCCTCAGAGGTGGATCAAAAACAGCTTGATGAATTGCGGATAGTTATTAAGAAATAATATATTATACGTTTTTATTTTACTTACTTTTTCTCAAGAAAATTATTTTACCATTCTTTGGGTTTATTATGCGGAGGAGTTATATTAAAAGTTTCCCCTGAAGGTTCTATTAGATAAAAACCATTATTTAATGCGTATTCTCTTTCGTCAGATTCAATTACAACACCTGCAACTGCTCCTAAAAAATGGCGTTTATCACCGCGTAAATCAGCAAACATACGCATTTTTTCCATACGTTTTATATGTTCATTTATATCACTAATAGTAAGCTTTGTTTTTATTTCAACAAGCATGGCGGTATCGCCGTTTTGTAAAAAAACATCAATTTGAAAGTGAATGTTATTTTTATGATCATTAACTTTAAAGTTTGAACTTACTGTTTGAAAATCCAAACCCATATCATAGAGTTTATCCTGTAGATTAGGAGCGATCATATATTCTACAACTTCACCAAAACGATTGGTAAAATCTCCAAAGCGTTTACCTATTTCTTTTATTTGCCTGTCTGTTTCTTTCTGTTGCTCTCTGGTTTCCATTAATGCCGCCCAGACTTGCTCAAAATCCAAACCTCTAGGGTAATCTGTCTTTGTTTGCATATCTCCCATAAATAACTCCATAATAAGCCGCGCGAGCGGCGATGTACAATAGAACGTCTTCGCAAAGCGGAGACGATAACTCCCGCTTATAATATAGCGCTTTTTAATGGTTTTTCATAGCGATCTTATACAAAAACGCTTATTTTTACATTGCTAAAAATACCAAAATACAGATATAATTTACAAATGGCAGAAAAAACCGCCCTTTCAAATAAAAAAAAAACTCATTATAAATTCATTTTCTATTTTCAAAAGGAATTAATGTTACATATTCATCAAATATTTTATCGACTGAATATTTTCCAATTAAAGTATATTTTTTTCCATATTTAACAAAATAGAATATTGGATATTTATATTTTTTTTGATTAATTATTACTTGATTTGTTTTTATTGTTTTATCTACAATTCCTTTTTTTGCTTCAAAATATAATTGTTCTCCATCTATATCTTCATATTTACCTGTTGCTCTAATTATTACTGCTAAGATTTTTTCTTCATTTCCTATCCAATTTATACCCTTCATTGGAGTACCATTTATTTTATAATCTTCCCCTGCCCAATTTTCAGAATTAGGTTTTTTTGAATTGATAATTAATTCAGAAATATTAGATATGGAATCTCCTTTTTTCATATTAAGTATATCCTTTGAAGTTATGCCAACTATTTCCTTTTGTCCAAGTAAATCTACTTTAAAATTATTTCTTTTTGGAGATTCTATTATAATATCTATTTCTTCCTCAGTTTCCGTTTTAATCTCGCTTACCACTTCATCTGTAACAAGTATTCCTCCCATGAGTTTACATGTTTTTTCTATATGTTCAAGATTATCCTGATCTATATCAAACCATTCTCCATTTAACCTTTTTTTATTTAGAATACTGTGGATTGTTTTTTCTGCATTTGTACAATCATCAAATTTATATGCAAAAAGAGTTTCAAACTTTCCAGGCATCTTTAATCCAAGACCATAATACCTATCGTCTACAGAGCCTCTTGTTATACCTATTTTATATGGGATTTTTTTTGTTTCTGGATCATTAATCCATTTATTAAAAACGACATATAATATACCTATATCCATTATATCCTCAAAAAATCTTTATTTATTTTCTATATTTTTACAATTTTCTAATTTTGTCAAGTCATTTTATTATAATTAAACGTTATTTTAATTATAAATTTTTATTTTAGCCCATATGTCGCCTAACTTAAATTAGACGAAGTTGCGTTTTTATCTATTATGATAAAACGATTATTTAATATCACAGATTTTTAAATAATTAATTGCTTCTAAAATACCAATATATGCCTCGGATATATTATCTTCATATGTTATATATTCATTATCGCTTAATAGGCCACTTTTAAATTTAGTGAAATTTTCATTTTTAATTATTAGAGTACTCAAACCTTTCTCTTTTGCCACTCCAATTTCTTGGTTAATCCAATCTGAAGTACCAGTTTTTGTTATAAGTATTACAAACATATTTATATCCATCTTCAGCTTATTAAAAACCTTTTCTGATATAGATCTAGGTTCAACTCCCAAACCTGAAATCATTTCGATTCCTAATAGTTTAAAGAATTTTTCTAGTTCAAAGGCAATTGATTTACTATGGTCATCAAATTTTAATGATAGATATATTCGATTAATCTCATTGTGATTTGGAAGCATTTTATCAATTTTTTTTCAATATTTATATTATTTGAATTAATTGATGGTAGCGAAGCAAAAGTATTTTTTTGTTCTTCATATGTTGCTTCTTCAAGAGATAATTTTTTCTCTAATTCTCCAACTATTTCTGTAAAATGTATACCTTAAAGTTATTATTATTCCTATTGTATTCATGTTTACAAATATTATTTAGAAATTAAATCATTTAAAAGATTCCTGTATTCAATATTAATTTTTCTCGCTGCTTCCCGAAATACACGATCTTCTGCTATCGTCTCATTAACATGCCCTTCACGCCAATTGATAGTGTACGGCAGCACTACCCTCCCGTTATTATCAAGAAGATTTGCAATAAGTTCAATGCGTACAAATTTATTTTGATTATTTACAAGAGAAAGAGGCGTTAAAGTTATATTTACATTAAGCAGATAGTCGAAATTATTATTGTCATTTTTAAATCCGGCATCGGAATAAATAGTTGTAAAAACATTCTGTATTATCCCGTCTCTGTCGGTATTTATTCTAATACCAATCGTACTTCCTTGTTTTACAGGCTGAGCATCAACAGATGCGATAATATCATTTAAGAGATTCCTGTATTCAGCATTTATTTTTAACACCGCGTCACGAAATGCGCGTTCTTCGGCTGTTGTATGATTGATATGCCCCTGACGAATACTAAAAGAATACGGAAGTAATATATTTCCATTTTTATCAAGAAGATCCGCATTTAGCTCAAGCCGTATATATTCCATACTTGGATTATTTGACATAGCAAGCGGTGTTATAATTATATTTACATTGAGCAGATAATCTGAATTATTACTGACATTTTTTAATCCGGTAGCAGAAAGTGCCGTTGTAAAAGCATTTTGTATCGTCCCGTTTCTATCGGTATTTACTCTAAAACTAAATGTGCTTTCCGCTAAAACATTTAGTACACACATAATACCAATTATCGATATAGCTATAATCTTTTTCATTTTTTCCTTTTATAAATTATATTGTATTACACACTATAAGTACTGGCGCTAGTTGATCCGCCGTGCCCTGTCCAATTTGTGTGAAAAAATTCCCCGCGCTTTTTGTCCAATCTTTCGTAAGTGTGCGCGCCGAAATAATCGCGCTGCGCTTGCAATAAGTTTGCAGGAAGCCTTTCGCTTCTGTATCCGTCAAAAAAAGCAAGAGCGCTTGCAAAGGCGGGAGCGGGAATACCGTTTTGCACGGCAGAGGACACTACCCTTCTCCATGAATCTTGAGCGTCTTCTATAATTTTTGTAAAGAAAGGATCGAGTAAGAGATTTTCAAGATCGGGTTTTCGATCAAAAGCTTCTTTTATTTTTCCAAGAAATACAGACCTTATTATGCAGCCGCCCCTCCACATGAGCGCAATACCGCCGTAATTTAGATTCCATTTGTATTCTTTTGCAGCTTCCCTCATTAATAAATATCCTTGCGCGTAAGAAACAACCTTCGATGCGTATAAAGCTTTTTCTAAATCTTTTATAAATGCCGCCTTGTCTGAAGGGGGTGTAATTTTAGGAGATGTAAAAACTTTTGACGCTCTTAGCCTTTCATCTTTTACAGCGGATAAACATCTTGCAAAAACAGCTTCTCCTATCAGCGTTAAAGGCACGCCGAACTCTAAGGCGGCAATGCCTGTCCATTTGCCTGTTCCTTTTTGCCCTGCAGTATCTAATATTTTTTCTGCGAGTGGTTTTCCGTCATCATCTTTGTATCTTAGTATGTCTCTTGTTATTTCTATTAAATAACTTCCAAGTGATCCTTTGTTCCAATCATCAAAAACATTTCCCATCTCTTCACAGGAAAGCCCTGCAACATTTTTTAATAAATCGTATGTTTCGCAAATTAATTGCATATCACCGTATTCAATACCGTTATGCACCATTTTTACAAAATGCCCCGCGCCGTTTTCACCTACCCAATCGCAGCAAGGAACGCCGCCTTCCACCTTCGCGCTAATCGCCTGAAGCATCGGTTTTACAAAGTCCCAAGCAGATACAGAGCCGCCGGGCATTATCGAAGGACCTTTCAATGCGCCTTCTTCTCCGCCTGAAACTCCTGTACCTATGTACAAAAGACCCTTTGATTCAACATAAGATGTTCGCCGTATTGTATCTTGATAATTGGAATTTCCTCCGTCAATTATTATATCGCCTTCTTCAAAAACTTCTAAAAGATGATCGATGGTTTCATCAACCGCCTGCCCTGCTTTAACCATGATCATCGCCTTGCGCGGTTTTGCCAATGCATGGGCAAAATCATTCAAACTGCGGCAGCCCAAAATATTTTTTCCGGCACCTCTGCTGTTTACAAAATCATCAACCTTTGCAGTAGTCCTATTGTAAACTGCAACCGTAAAACCTTTGCTTTCAAGATTGAGGACTAAATTTTCTCCCATTACTGCAAGACCTATAAGACCGATGTCGGCGTTTCCCATATTTTTCTCCTTATGTGTGGTTATTAATTATTTATATTTGTTATAATATCATAAGAAAATGGAGGTGTCCATGTTTGAAAAGACATATGTAGCAATCGGCGGCGCAGACAAAGATTTACAAAACAAAGAACTGGAAGAACTTTTTTCAAGCGCGCTTTCTAATGCCTTAGCAGATATTAAAAATTCAGGGAATGTTATTATTCTTCCTCCTGATATTACACGCTTTCATTCGCGTGCAGGTTTTTTTACAGAGATAGCATCCCGTATTCTTGATGACAAACTAAAAGCTGTTCTCCCTGCTTTGGGGACTCATATGGCGATGGATAAAACAGAAATTTCGCGGATGTTCGGCAGCACTCCCATAGAAAAATTTCTTGTGCATGATTGGAGAAATGATGTTACAGAGCTTGGGCGCATTGAAGATAATTGGGTTGAAAAAGTGTGTCAGGGAGCTGTCAGATATGATTGGCCCGTACAAGTAAATAAAATTTTGCGTAAAGATACAGGCAATTTTTCTCTTGCTCTTTCTATCGGGCAGGTTGTCCCTCATGAGGTTGCGGGTATGGCTAACCATGCTAAAAATCTTTTTGTAGGTACGGGCGGAAAGGAAGCGATTGATAAAAGCCATTTTGCAGGTGCCGCTTTCGGAATGGAAAAAATAATGGGCAGGGCTGACACGCCTGTGCGCGCCCTCTTTGATGAAGGGCTTCGCCGTTTTAGTAAAGAGCTGCCTCCCGTTCTTTGGGTATTAACCGTAATAGGAGCGCGTTCTGAAAGCGAAGCAAAAGCGGCAGGCAAAGAAAGAGGCTCTCTTGTAGTGCGCGGTCTTTTCATCGGCTTTGGGCGTGAATGTTTTGAAAAAGCCTCCGCTCTGTCACGCGAAGTAAATGTAAACATAATGGACGAGCCTGTTAACAAAGCGGTTGTCTACCTTGAACCTGAAGAATACCGCACAACCTGGCTTGGAAATAAAGCCGTTT
This sequence comes from Treponema sp., assembly GCA_009787695.1. Taxonomy (GTDB): domain Bacteria; phylum Spirochaetota; class Spirochaetia; order Treponematales; family Breznakiellaceae; genus WQXQ01. The sequence goes on along the minus strand of WQSW01000034.1, from coordinate 19,071 downwards.
ACCGCACCCGTATGGTTATCGCAGACGGCGGTGAATTGATCATCTTAGCTCCCGCCCTTGATCGTTTCGGCGAAGACCTAAGCATAGACGCTCTGATTCGCAAGTACGGCTACAGACCCGCAAAAGAAATACTTGCAAAAGTTTCAACAGACACTGAGCTTCAAGGAAACTTAAGCGCGGCGGCGCACCTGATACATGGATCGAGTGAAAACCGCTTCACGATACGCTACTGCCCTGGCGGAAAGGTATCACGCAAAGAAATTGAGTCTGTCGGCTTTGAATGGGGAGATTTAAACGAAGCAAAGGAAAAGTATCAATTTGAAAGTTTAATTTCAGGCTGGAATAATGTTAACGGGGAACGCATCTTTTATGTTCCCAACCCCGCATTGGGTTTATGGGCGCATAAAGATCGGTTTTAGTTATGAGGGAAGACAGATAAAATTCGCAGTAAAAAAAAGGCTGTCCGAAACTTTCCGGACAGCCTTTTTCTTTTTATTTTAAATTATCGTTTGCCAAGAAATGGAAGATCAGACCCATCTTTGAAGTAACGCAGCATGGCTGTATCCATAATCGAAGCATAAGTGAAAGTGTGGGTGTATTTTGTAGGGTTTCCGCTGTGGTCAGAGCGTTCTGCGTATAGTACGACCTGGGTTTCTCCGTCCGGAATAGGTACGGAGAATTCGACATCATGACCCCATGCAATTGTTTTCGCTGTTGACTTGTCTTCGCCTATCCAAACAGTAACCGGCAGTTTGGGATTTGAATAGGTGTGATTGATTACATTTATTTTGACTATAGCATTTGTCGGCACTAATCTCTCCCCAATTGATCTCCAGTTGTTCTCTCTTAAGTACGAGTAATAACTGTTATAAGGCACCATAAACCGGATGTTTGCTGACGAATGAATACCAGGAGTGAAAGCCGTACGTAATCTCGTGCCAAGGAATCTGGCTCCTGTGGGACCGATTGACTCCCTTTTTAAGATTATAGTTACCAACGAAGTGCTTCCCTGGAAATCTGTCCCTGATAACATTTCAAAGCTGGCAGGTAATGTAACGCTTTCTATTATAGTGTTCTTGAACGCTTGATAAATATCATTTACTCCTTCCGGTACAATAACAGTTGTTACTGTTTTATTTCCTTCGAACACTCCGATATCACCGTTCGTATCATTGGGAATTTTGGCATTATATCTGGAGACACCGATAACAGGTTGACCCTGTATGGTCGGCGGAATGTTGACGACAGCAGCACTACCAATATATTTGGTAATATAGATGCCTTGACCGTTTGATAATGCATGATACTCAAAATCACTTTCCGGGCTATAAACAATGCTCGGAGAAGCAGATGATGATTTGCTTGATGAAGAAGATGACGCGGAAGCGCTATCCGATTTCGAGCCTAAGGTTTGGCAGGTACAAAATGCGAAAGCGATTATCGCCGTAATGGAAGCAATTGCGAAATTGCGGACAAAAGTCCTTTGTTTGTTTTTCATTTAAAAAACTCCTTATTAATTTAATCTATTAAAGACCGTAAAAATAAAACTTACTTTGGCTGAAGCACAATATTATTGCCTCTTATACCGAGTTTATAATTCTCAACATCGTTATAGCCGCGGAGATCAAACCTGTCGATAAAAGCGGCACCGTTTTCTACCATTAAAAAACCATCCGGTGAACTGCCATCCCTAATATCTGCTAATAAAGTATAACGTCTGTTTGCAGACGGAGCAAATGACGCTGATAAACTTAAGGTGCCGGTTTTACCTTCAAATTTTTCAATATGTATCATATTGTTAATTTCCGGATCTCCGCTTAGAATAATTCTGCCGTCCGATGCGAGATATAAACTATCGTCTCTAAATACTCTAAATAATCCGCCGTTGATTGTTATTACGGGTCTTTTTGGAGCCGTATTACGCATGACGAAGCAAGCAGCTCTGCTTATATTTCCTCCATTGATTGTCCCTGTACCATTTATAACAGCTAACTCTGTTGTTCCGCCGTTTACTGTTACTGTACCTGTACCTTCATTCCAAACACTACTATAGCCGTTATTAATTGTTACTGTACCGGCGCCTTCATTACATATCGCAAATTGGTTGAAGGCATCAACCCATCCGCCTTCAATTATTATTTTGCCTGCGGCGGTATTTCGAATTCCAACACCTTCTGCTTCAAAATAACCGTTTTTGACAATTATTGTTCCGGTGGAGCTGTTAGTTAACACGCTAGTCGGAGACTTTCCTTTTGCTTCGAGGATGCCGCCTTCGATTGTTAATGTACCGGTTCCAGAGTTATTCATCATACTTATATTTCCCGAAACTGTGCTTTCGTACCTAAGTCTAGCATAATTAATTACGTTAATAGCACCGGAAATAGTAATAGCGCTGTTGTTTTTAGTTGCATAAGAGGTAAAAAAACCTGTCAGTGTAATGGTACCCCATCTGCCGCTGAAAGTTACTTCATCATTCGGAGTAGTTAAAGGGGTTCTGCCGTCTCCAAATTGTATTGTGCAGTTAGCTCCGTTGGCATCAGTTCTAATGGCGTCTATAAAGTTTTGAAGCACAATAGTTGATCCTGTTACCGCAATATCCTTGTCGTCTCTTCTTAATGAATAACCGACAGTGCCTGCGCGCATAATGATGTATGGAATAACACCGGTATCGGGAGTTAAAGACTGCGGGTAAGCCGCTCGTCTGGCGGCTGTGTACTCTTCATTAATTGCATTTTGAGCAGCTTGAACATCGTTAACGTCAGCGGCTTTATTAGACGACGAAGATGAAGTGTCGAAAATACCTCCAAGCGTAGCGCAATTGCCTAAAGATAACGCGAAAACAACAGCAAACGCGATAATTACCGCCTTTTGTTGATTCCAAAAATCATTGACTTTTTTCATAATTAGCTCCTTTTATTTTTCTTATCTAAAAAAACCTGTTTCCGTCCATACGGGCAGACCAGGCATTTTTTACTAAATGTGAGAAAATATGTTTTCTTTGTGAGAAATAGGGTATAAAAATGTGTGTGTTTGTGCCTTTTTGGGTAGTTCCCCTCATGAATGGCAATATATCATATTTTTTCTAATTTTTCAATGTAAAAAAGGAATATTTTAATAGAAATAGGGACAGATAAAACCTTATGCCTTCGCGGCAGAAATTCTTTACTTTTTAAACACCACAAGTCATCTGTTTTTTTGCATTTTTATCATTAAAATTCCGATAATTTATTAATGAAACACTATATATATGTTATTTTATTATTTACACTTGTAATATTAGCCGGCTGTTCAAGCTCAAACACACATTCAGTAAAAACAGAGTCAGAGGAATCAAAAGATACATCAATGACTGATGAAAGTCTTTCAGTTTTTATTCATGAAACAGGGGATTCTTTGCCTGTTACTTCCTTTAGAGAAATTTGGGGTTATGTAGTTGCAGGCGAAGAAGCGCCTCTTACTGCAAATCTTCCGATAACCGATGTCGGCTACTTCGGCGCGGAAGTTGATACTTACGGCAACTTGGCAAATATCCCGCGCAGGCAAAATCTTTCCTCTTTTAAAGGGAGAGTGCATCTTGTCGTAACTTGCAACAGTCTTTCCCTCACATATTTTACACTTCTGCCGGGAAGCCCTCAGCGCGCTAAACTGATAGCCGATTTAATAGCTGCGACAAAAAACTTTGACGGGCTGAATATTGACTTTGAAAGTATCCCTGCACGATCTGCAGAAGCCTACTATTCATTCTTGCGCGAATTAAAAGCAGGTTTACCCGATAAAATATTTTCTGTCGCTCTTTACGGACGCATAAGAGCAACACCGAATGAAATATATAATTATGAATTAATTTCCGCCATAGCGGACAAGATTTTTGTCATGGCTTATGATGAGCATTGGAGCACTTCCAAACCCGGTCCTATTTCATCTCTTAGCTGGTGTAAAAGCGTAGCCGAATACTCGATGCGTGTAATCGGACCTGAAAAACTTGTTATGGGTATTCCTTTTTACGGACGCGCATGGGCCGAGCAAAATCATCACCGCGCTTATGTTTATGCGGGAATAGAAAGATTGATTAGAACTCATAATGTTAAAGAAATTACAAGGGAAAACTCTACCCCTACTTTTAATTATGTCGCACAAGTACCTGTAAAAGTTTATTATGAAGATGAATACTCTATATCTGCACGTTTTGAAATGTATAAATCAATGAATGTTAAAGCGATAGGTTTCTGGAGAATAGGACAGGAAACACCTAAGGTTTGGGATATACTCAAGCTTGAGTAACTCTATGATTTTATAAACATCAGCTCTCTTATAATATGCTGTTTGGCAATCCCTTTTTCTTCAAAACGGGTTTTGGGTCTCCAGCTTTGTGCCGGAGAAAAACCTTCAAAGGCGTTGTTAAGTGTTTTAGTTGCGGTTAACTCTTCCATTGCGTGTAACGCATAGTCTTCCCAATCTGTTACTATGTAAATATATCCTTCTTGTTTTAAACAATTAGCGAGTGTTTCTGTAAAAGGTCGCTGTATAAGACGGCGTTTTCTGTGGCGTTTTTTAGGCCAAGGGTCAGGAAAAAAAATATGAATTGCTTCTAAAGAGCCTTGTTTAATCATTTTTAATGCAACATGAACAGCATCATATTCTATAATTCTTATATTTGATAATGAATGATTATTAATTTCCTGTATAACTCTGCCAATGCCCGGCTTGTGAACTTCTATTCCTAAATAATTTTTATCTTGATTAGTTTTTGCAATTTCTATCGTTGCAAACCCTGAACCAAAACCTATTTCCATTGTTACATTTTTTGAATTATTAAATTCTTTTTTAAAATCAATTAATGTTTCTGAATATGGAATTAAATATTTTTCTCCGTATTCATAATAAGCTCTTTTTTGTGCATCTGTAAAATGCCCGAGCCTTCTGGCATAACTTTTAAGCATCATAATTCTTATTGATTGATCGAAACTGCGTTTGTAAATGCACTACAGAAGTTGTTTTCATCTTCTGCCCAAAGTGCGGCAGTCGTTATTGATTGAGATAACCGTAATTGTGAAATACTGCCGGATAATGAATTTAAAACTACAGTCGAATTATAGTTTCCTGTTCTGTCATAACAAACTAAACGGTTTACAGGCCACTCGGATTTTACTGTATAATAACCGCCTGTTATTTCTAATTCCGGAAAAGGAAAACGGACATTGCCGTCGTATGTAAAACTGCGCTCAGAACTTTCTCCGCCTTTGTTTACCAATACCGCTCTGAATACACCTTTAGGCAGTTCACCGTCTTTTATTGCAAGACTTCTTGTCCCTATCCATTCTTTTCCTTCGTGAGTATGCGTGACCCAATCGTCTTTATTAATCATCCACCTTAATTGCTCTTTATCATGGAATAAATAAAGTTCGTCAAGATTTTCAATTCCGTCTGTATCTTCCGGAATTATAAAAAAGGAAAAATGCTGCACGGGATCGGGTGTCCCCTGATATAAAACCAATTGAATAAAACCAAAAGCAATCTCCGGTTTTGTTCTTGAACAAGAAACAGACATTATAATGATCATTGATATGATTAAAAGAATAAAAAGAAAACGAATAATAGTTATTTTATTTTTCATCTATACTCCTTATCATATAAAACTCTTTTTGTGCTGAAATTATTTTGTTATTCTTATTTCATCAAACCAAATAGTATTTGTCAAGTCTGAATGTTCTGCAACAAATTGAAGCTGATTTACAGAAGCCCATGTAAAATCGCCTTTTGGTGACAGCCATTTTTGTGTTTTAGTATTCCATGCACCATGTTCATTCATAGCGCTAAGAAGTATACCAATCGTGTACCATTCCCCGTCAGGCTTGAGCTCTTTTTCAGTTATCGTATAACGCATACGCCAAGGAACCGATGTTTCGTTTTCGCTGTTTACAAAACGCACATCAAAACTCACAGGATGATTCGTTCGCGCGTTGAATTCTAAAAAATAGCCGTTTTGTACAAGGTATTCAAGATTAATATTTGAAGGGAGAAATTCAAAACTAAATACATTATATTGCGATGCATTCCCCCATCTTATTGCAAATTCCCCCTTGTCAGTATTAGTATCATACAAAGAAAAATCGGTATTCTCGCCCCAGAAACTTGCATTCACATATTGATGATTGGGATAATCATCATAAATTATAAAACCGTTATTTATAGACCGCTCAATTTTTTTTGATTGCATAGGAGGCGAAAAACCTAATGCGCTAACAAGCTTTGTGTTAAGGTCGTGATTAAAACTGCCGCCTCTTCCTGTATTGAAAAGCCCGAAGCCTCCGTAATAATCCCAGCTTGTTCGCGAAATATTTCTTCTGTCTAAAGCGGCTGTAACAATCTCATACCATCTTATACGATCATCATTTAAACTGTTTATCATATACACGCCGAACTCTCCGCAAAAAATAGGAACATCGCGCTCTATGGAAAACTTTACCGCCCTATCTAACGGTGCATATAAATTTTTTGGTGAAGAAGCGTATCTGTAATTATTCATCGCGCTTGGAATCCATGTATTTAATAAATTAACAGGGGTTCTCGGCATTCTGCTGCTATCGTAAGGAAAAGGGATGTTTTTTAAACTTACTAAAGAAGGCTCCCCCCAGTTTGCTCCTTGATGAGTAAAAATATGCGGATCATAAAAATGGAAAGTATAAATTAAATTTGTATCTTTATATTTTGGAATTGAGAATAATTTACCGATTGAATTATAATCGGTGCCTCCGACAATTATTGTATGTTTTTGATCAATGCGCCGAATCGCATCAATTGCTTTTCCTTGAATTTCTCCCCAGCGTGCATCTGATATTCCGTGAGGTTCATTTAAAATTTCATATAATATATAATTACTTCTGTCTTTGTAACGGTTTGCAATTTGTTCCCAAACAGGAATTAAAATTTTATCTATATCGTTGCTTGTTGGGCGTACAGGATCAAAAGAATGATTGTCTATTATTAAATAAAGCTGATATTTTTCTGCCCAATCAACTGCTTTATCAAGAAATTTAAATAAAAGCGGATCAAAAATATAATCGGGCTCTCCTTTTGTCATGCTATGCATTCTGATCGGCAGTCTTATAACATCTGCGCCAATACTTTTAACATTTGCAAAATCCTGTTCGTTATATTTTGTAAAAGGGATTGACCCTGCCGAAAATGTTTCAAACCAATCTGAAAAATTAACCCCTTTAGAAAAAGGAGCTGATTTTGCAGCAATCTCTGTATTTTCAGATTCGTCGTATTCATTAATAGTTGTTTGCACAGAGTTGCATGTAACAAAAAAAACAGTTAATAAATAAAGAACAATAACTTTTATTTTCATATTTTAAATCCCATCGCGTTTACTACGTCTTTATTTAAATCTTGCGGAAACTCAGCTCTTCCTTTGGAAAAATCCTGTATGCTCTGTCTTTGCGGATTTTTTTTATAATTAAATAAACCGAAACCCCAAAAATAATCCCAGCAAGTCCATGAAATATTTAATTTTTCTAATTCACTGCATATAAACTTATACCATTTTACACGATCATTTTGCGGGCATTGAATCATAAAAACACCGAACTCTCCGCAAAAAACAGGGATATTTCTCTTCTTTGCAAAATCTGATGCTTTTTTTAAAGTTGCAGATAACACCGAAAATTGCGAATCGTTTTCATAATTTTTTAACGCCTCTTCTACCCATGTGCCTTTGAATGTTTCATGAATTTCATGTTTATAATTTTTTTCAGCCGGAAAAGGCAAGTCTTTAAGAGGTACAAGAGAAGGTTTATTCCAAGTAGCCCCCTGATGAGTGAAAATATGAGGATCATAAAAATGAAAAGTATATATTATTTTTTCATCATCGTAAGAAGAAACTTTCAGCATTTTTTCGATTGAATTATAATTTGTTCCTCCTGCTATTATCAATCTGTTTTTATCGATCTTTCGTATAACTTTTATTACTTCACCTTGAATTTCGTTCCATCTTTCATCATCAATACCGTGCGGTTCGTTTAAAACTTCATAAATGCAATAATCACTTCTGTTTTTAAAATGACGCGCTAATTGTTCCCAGACAGGTATCAGTATTTTATCAATATTTACATCGGTAGGATTTATCGGGTGAAAAGAATGATTGTCAAGAATTAGATAAATCTGATGTTTTTCTGCCCAGTCAATTATTGTATCAAGATATTCTAATAATTTATTTTCTAATTCTGATTTTCCGCTGATTAAAAAATTATGAAAAGCAATGGGGAGACGTATAACATCAGCGCCGATGCTTTTTACGTTTATAAAATCTTGTTCATTATATCTAAAAAAATCAATGTTATTAAATGTTTTTTCTTCAAACCATTTTGAAAAATTAACACCGCGTGAAAAAGGAGGTTTTTTATTCATAAAATATTATATATTGTTTCTATCTTATTATCAAGTAGTACCGGAAACTTCACCTCCTCGATGTTCGCTGTAAGTTATCTTTTCATTGTAAATTAAAAATGTTATACTTTTTCTATGAAACGGACGATTAAAAATCCAATCTTAAGCGGTTTCTATCCTGACCCTTCAATTTGCAGAGCAGGGGAAGATTTTTACCTTGTCACATCTACCTTTGCTTATTTTCCCGGCATCCCTGTTTTTCACAGCAAAGACCTGTTTCGCTGGAATCAAATCGGCAATGCAATTGATCGTCCGGGTCAATTAAACTTCGATGAACATCAAATATCGCAGGGTTTATTTGCACCTACCATTCGCGAAAACAAAGGAACATTTTATATTTTATGCACTTTAATTAAAAACGGCGGAAATTTTATCATTACAGCAAAAAATCCTGAAGGTCCATGGTCAGACCCGATTTGGCTTAAAGGAGCTGATGGAATCGATCCTTCAATCTTCTTTGACGATAATGGAAAAATTTGGTATTGCGGCACTCATGCAGCACCTGAAGGAGAGGCATATTCCGGCAATTACGAAATTTTTATTCATGAAATTGATCTTTCACTCCTTTCAGAAGGTAAAAACCCTCTAATTGGAAAATGTGCCGGCATTTGGAGAGGGGCGTTACGTGACGTTATTTGGCCAGAAGGTCCGCATATATATAAAATAAACGGAACTTATTATCTTTTACATGCCGAAGGCGGGACAGGTCTTGATCATGCAGTGTGTATTGCAAGAGCAAAAGATATTAAAGGACCGTGGGAAGGAAAAAAAAGCAATCCGATTTTAACGCACAGGCATCTTGGAAAAAATGCGGATATAATCAATGCAGGACATGCAGACCTTTTTGATGACACAGACGGAAACTGGTGGATGGTTTGCCTTGCTTCCCGCCCTGTTGAAGATGTATGCCCGCTTGGAAGAGAAACATTTCTTGTTCCGATAGTTTGGGATAACGGCTGGATCTTTGTCGCATCAAAATCCGGAATGATAGAAAAACAAATAGAAATTAATTCTGATAAATCAAGATACAATGAATGGAATAATGAAACTTGCTGCGATCATTTTAATGGAAAACTTCCTCTGCATTATCTTGTACTTCGTATGCCTGTTAATGAAAAAGATGCGGCTTTCAGTTTAACAGAACGTAAAGGCGCTCTTCGTCTTTTTACACGCCCTGAAACATTGCGCGAAAAAAAACACTGCGCTTTTGCAGGCAGAAGAATAAAACATTTTAATTGGACATTTTCTGCATTAATTGATTTTACCCCTGCATCACAAGATGAATCTGCCGGTATTGTATTGCTTCAAAGCGAAGATTACCAATTTAGATTTGAAAAATATTTAAATTCAGATAACAAACTTTCTCTTAAAATAGTGCTGGTTTGCGGTGATTGTGAAAATATAGTTTCGGCTAACGAAGATTTGGAACTTTCAATCTCAGTTTGTGACGAAAATCCTCTTGTGTTAGCCGCCATTTGCGATAATATGAAAATTAATTTTTATTACGGAAAAGATCAATATTCACTTGCTTGCTTCGGAAAAAGTTATGATTCTCGTTTTCTAAGCACCGAATACGCAGGAGGCTTTGTCGGCTCTCTTGCAGGAGTTTATGCAACAGGCAACGGAAAAAATATTAATAATTTCGCCGATGTTTTATGGACAGAGTACAGGGGGTTAGAATGATTTCACCTATTATCAGCAGCGGGATGATAATGCAGCGTGACGCCGCTTTCCCAATATGGAGCAAAGAAAAATTAATTGTCTCTTTTTTAGGAAAGAAATATGAATCAAAAGAAGTAAACTGCGTTTCAAATGAAAAGTGTAAATGGCTTATTACACTCGATCCTGTTAAAGCAGGCGGTCCTTTTGAAATGGAAATTGCAACTAATGAAACATCAATAAAAGTGAATGATATTTACTCAGGCGATGTTTGGTTATGCGCAGGACAGAGCAACATGGAAATGATGATGAACCGCCTGTGCGATGACTTCGGCGAAGAATGGGAAATTATAAAAGACAGCGAACCTTACGATTTCTCTTTGATTCGCCAGTTTAAAGTGCCGCAAACATGGGATTTTTCATCACCTAACGATGAATTGACAGGCGGACAGTGGCTTTGCGCCAGCGAACAAACCCTTGATCAATTTTCAGGGACTGCCTGGTTTTTTGCTAAAGAGTTTTACAAAAAATACCGTATCCCTGTCGCTCTTATAATGACAGCTTGGGGCGGCACTCCGATTGAGTCATGGATGAGCGAAGAAGCGTTACGCGATTTTCCTTTAAAAATTGCAGAAGGAAAAAAGTATGCAGATAACGCATACAGAGAAGAAATAACAAACAGCGCGAACAAGGCAGTTAATGAGTGGGAAACAAATACCAAAAATAATGATATAGGAAATACGCAGCAATGGCAAAAGCAAGAAACAGATATTTCAGATTGGAAAGTAATTTTTCTTCCCGGTGATTTTTCTTCTGTTACAGAGCTAAAATCTTTTTGCGGCGCAATCTGGCTTGCAAAAGATTTTACCGCCGGCGCAGATTTCGCCTCTCTTGATTCAAAGGTATGGCTTGGCACCATCGTTGATGCGGATACAGTTTATATAAACGGAACAGAAATAGGAAATACAGGCTATCGTTATCCTCCCAGAAAATATGTACCAAAAGGATTAATCAAACAAGGAAGAAACAGAATCGTTATTAGAGTAACATGCAATAACGGCGAAGGAAGCGTCACAACAGATAAGCCTTTCCAAATTTTTACAAACAATGAAACTATAGAATTATCCGGTACTTGGAAATATAAAATCGGCTGCACCTCCCCTGCCCGCCCTAGCGAATTTTTCTTTCAACGCTATCCATTAGGAAATTACAATGCGATGATCTCCCCTGTTTTAAAATTCCCGTTAAAAGGGGTGATATGGTATCAAGGCGAGTCTAATGAGGCTTCCCCTTATGAATACGAAAAACTTTTTAAAGCGATGATTCTTAATTGGAGAAAAAATAACAGCAAAGAACTTCCCTTTCTTTTTGTACAGCTGCCTTTATTCTGCCCTGTCTCTGAAAATAACGAGCAGCACAGATGGGCTGTGTTACGCGAAATGCAAGCGGCTTCTCTTTCCCTGCCTGAAACGGGTATGGCAGCCGCTTTAGATCTCGGCGAATGGAATGATATACACCCCATTAATAAAAAAGATGTGGGGATACGCCTTTTCCTTGCGGCGGATAAACTTTTATTCGGCGCATCTAATTCTTCGCCGGGACCTATGCTGCATAAATCAGAAATCAGAGATAAAAAGTTATATCTTTACTTTGATAATTGCGCGGAAGGTTTAACAACTAAAGCACCTTCTCTTTCATTACTTACTAGTTTTGCGATCTCTAAGACCATAAAAAAAGAAGATGATAATGTATATGTTTCCGTTATAAGCGGCGATGAAAGCGGTTCTTCAGAAACGCAGTACAGATTGCCGTCAGAAAAAATTAACGGTAACGAAATCATCATTGATTTATCAGGTATAAAAAATCCAGAAAAGATTTTATACGCCTGGGCAGATAACCCGAAAGACAGGCAATTGTATAACAGCGAAGGTCTTCCCGCACTGCCTTTTAAAATAGAATTAACAAAAGGAGAAAAAAATGTTTGACGCAGCAAAAACAAAAAACGATTTAATTGATTGGATTCGCGCTTATTTTGAAAAAAACGGACCGGGATGTAAGGCGGTAATCGGCATAAGCGGAGGGAAAGACAGCTCTATAGCTGCCGCTCTTTGCGTGCAGGCGCTTGGAGCGGACAGGGTTTTCGGCGTTTTGATGCCTCAGGGCAATCAGCATGACATCGGCTTTTCGCAGGATTTAGTTTCTCATTTGGGGATAAAGCACGTAACGGTAAATATTAAAGACACAGTGGATGCTCTTCTTGCAGAAATTAAAACATCAGGGTTAACTGCAAATAAAATTGCAACTGTCAACACACCCGCAAGGATCAGAATGACAACACTTTACGCCGTATGCGCGATTGTCAACGGAAGGGTTGTAAACACATGCAACATGAGCGAAGATCATGTCGGCTACTCGACAAAATTCGGCGACAGCGCGGGAGACTTCAGCCCTCTTTCTAATTTAACGGTTACGGAAGTGAAAGCTGTAGGAAGGGAACTCAATCTGCCTGCAAAGTTTATTGATAAATTGCCTGAGGACGGTCTTTCAGGTCTTAGCGATGAAGACAATCTTGGATTTACATACAATGTTTTAGACAAATATATCCGCGAAGGCATTTGCGAAGACGCGCAGGTAAAAGCAAAAATCGACAGATTGCATGAACTTAATTTGCATAAACTTTTACCCATGCCGAGTTTTGAGTTTAATAACTAATAAAGCCTTGAGCGGATGCTATTTTTTACTTTCCTGCGAGTCTAATAGTTTTAAATTCTCACAAGCACGAGAAACTTCGTTGCAAAAGGCATGAAAATTATTACTTATATATGGGTTACAAATGCATGGCGCTTGACCGAAAATGAAAAAAAATTGCGTTTTAATATAAAAAATTAAAAATTGTTTATTTTGAGAAGAAAGCGGAGAGATGAAAATCAATCGGGATAATGTTCACCTAATGATAGCTTAATTTGTTTCAAGTTCTATAATAATTTCTTCGAGCGGTTTGCCACTTTTTAAAAGTTTAATGGTTTTTTTTCGTTCTTCTATAATTGCTTGTTCTCTCTCATACCGTAAAGCCGCAGCTTCATTGTGACGGGCTTGAGCTCGCAGGCGTTCAAGCTCTTTAAATTCGGGGGAGACTGTTATTGTATTGTAGGCGTTTATGGCTCTTTCCATGATTTCTACCTCCAATGATTTTATTTTATCTAACTCTTCCTGTGTGTTCGCTTTGAATAGTGCCAGCCATAATTTTAACATATTTTTATCGATTATGTCATTAGAAAGTTTTTTTAATTCAAAAAAATGAAGGGTCATTTTGTCGGTTAATTCTTCGTGTCTTGTTACTTCTAAGGGACGGAATTCCGAGTGGAATTCTTTGCAACCCAATAGATTGAAGTTTATTATACTGATGATTATGGTTCGCGGAAGTTTTATATAATCGCCTCCGCTTTCTAATGAGTTTGAATATACTCTTGACCATTGAAATAATACTCTTTCCGGGTAGTCGCCTTCGTCTCTGACTTGAATTTCAAGGCTTATGTTTTTTCCGTCTACTATCATAATAATATCGAGCCGGCAGAATTTATCGCCTACTGCTTCTGAGGGCATTTCGGGGTTAGTTATCTCAAATTGAGTGATACTGTTTTTGGAAATTTGTAATAATTCGCAGACTAAATCTTTTAACAGATCAGGATATTGCACAAATAGAATTTTGAAAAGAGTGTCGTTTTTGAAAGTGTAGTCAAGTTTTTTCATTTTTTTATTCTCCGAGATATAGATTAAGGAACAAAAAAGATTGCTCCCTGTAACTTTTAAAAACTTAAAAGTTACAGCTATATATGGGTTACAAATGCGGCGAACCGAAGGTTCGAGTGCTTGACCGAAAATGAAAAAAAATTGATTTTTTTTGATACAACGATTATTTTTATATTTAAGAATTTTTATCGCCAAGACGCTAAGATGCGCAAATCCTTAAAAAGAGGTAATTTTTTCACTTGCACCTAACGGCATAAAAATATTTGCAAAGGGGGAATTCCCCCTTTACAAACTCTTACTTAAAAAGCCCGAATAGCACGGAACCGGTATACACATATGGTGACAGGCGCCATATGCGTGTCACCTACGACTTTGTCCATGTATCGCTACCAGATTGCCGTGTGTAAGTTCCGATACCGTCTGCTAAATATTTAGTACGTAAATCACCGGGGAAAGAATTACCAGAACCCAAAATGCTCGAACAGGGCATTTTGGAATTACCGTTTGTTAGGCGATGGTTGCGTTTATAAAATTATACTTTACTTAATATACAGACTTACATTTCATTTGATTTTCATCTAAGTTCATTTTTTTTAACATTGCGGAAGCACTTGCTTTGTTATATTCAGATTGAGCAGGTAATTTTTTTCCAAAAAGTTTCTTGACAGTGTTTTCAATTTCAGTTCTTTCCATTTTTTTCCCTCTTGGAGCTTTCCATTCTTTGGGTTTTTCAAAAATAGACGGCTTGCCTTTATGCTTTAAAAAAGAAAAAACTTCCTCAATAAAACATTTATCTATTGTTATGAGGAGTTTTAATAAATCATTATCTGAATATTCTAAAGCTACACCATGTAAAAGCCTGTTGCGATGCTTTGAAGAAAATTTTAACATAAGGTGTTCCAATTCCTTATAATTACCGAATGAATTTAATTCTTCATAATCAAGACCGCATAATTTGTATAGCGCCGAAAAAAAACGGTTTTTATCTGAATCGTAAAAATTTTCTGATACTTCTCTTGCATATTTAAATTGAATACCGTACATTCGTAACCCAATGAGGAGCAATCGTCTTGATAATTCCTCTACGCAATAATGAATGCGCAAAAAATAATCACAGGAAATCTCATCTTCTTTAAGTATATTTTTAAAATCTTTTAACGTCATTTTAGTACTCCTTTTTAAAATATAAAAAACAATGCAGAAACCCCTAAAGCTTTTGCATTGCTTTTGTTATTAGTTATTTAGCTTTTATTGCCTTTCGCAGCCAATTTCTCCACCTATTGTACTATTTGCTTGAAGATTTACAAGTAATTTTGCGCTATTTGGCGCGAACCCAATAAAACGTGGAGGATTAGGATTGATGCTCTGCCAATTTAAATGGGTATACGATTCATCCGGACAGTTAATTATATAGCCGACAGTAACGCCTAAATCGTTGCCAGCACCTGGGTTGTTTTTACGTGGGTTCTCTCCTAAGGACCAAACAATATCATTCATATTGAACCATTGTCCCTCGGCATTAGCACCTGAATCTGTTCTGGTAGCTTTAAACGTACCCGATGATATTTCATAAGAATCGGTCATGGTGGAACTATTTAGCCATACACCATCCCATGTACCGTAAAAGTACGGTTTAAAGCTCGCTTCTGTTAAGGCGCGGGTTTCAGCAGTCTCACCGCAAGCTGTACAGGTTCTTGTTTCTGTGCCGTTTAATGGGATTGCGGTGGGATAGGTTGTTATTTGCCAGTTCCAGTCGTGGACGTGGGGATCATCGCAGCCGGTAAACCCGAAACCAATCATCGCCGCTATGACGATAATTCCTACGATTGACGCTATTTGCATCTTTTTTGTCTTTTTCATTTTCTTTTCCTTTTCGGTTTTTAAACCGTTTTTGATTTTAATTCCTCATACAATCAGGAGCAAGAAGTAAAACTTCCTATTCCTGATTGTTATACCCCATCCATAGCGTACCGTAGTCCACAAGTACGTTATGAAATTCAGGTAGCTGCTGCCTTACTCATTCATCATTTTCCTCTTCGATTCTGTCTGCTAATTTCAAAAACGAATCATTCCAGTAGTTTCCTTCTTGGTATGCCAATAAACTGCCTTTCGGAACAACAATGCGAAGGTCAGTATTTGGCTCGATGGGGATAAGAGGAGGCTCTGTTCGATAGCCAAATGGGTTACTACCTATTGTTGTTATTCTGTCATTGCCGGAAAGCGTTGAATCCCATCTCTTTAGGGTAATAAGAATGAGGGAACATCTATCGAACGCTCTGTCGCCAATACTTTTCACACTGGCAGGTATGGTTATTTCTGTCAGTATATAGCAGTTTCTGAACGCGTAGTCGCCGATTGTTTGTACGCTGCTTCCAATTATTATTTTTTCAAGGTTAAAGCAGTCTCTGAACACCCAGTTACCGATACTTGTTACACTGTCGGGTATGGTTATTTCTGTCAGGCTTGAGCAGAAAGAGAACGCTCCGTCGCCGATTGTTTGTACGCTGTTTCCAATTATTATTTTTTCAAGGCTTGTCCAGGAGAACGCACCACTACCGATACTTGTTACACTGTCGGGTATAGTTATTTCTGTCAGGCTAAAGCAGTGACTGAACATCTCATCGCCGATAATTTTATTCTGTATTGTAATGCTCTCAAGGCCTGAGCAGTCAGTGAACGCTTTATAACCGATACTTGTTACACTGGCAGGTATGGTTATTTCTGTCAGGCCTGTGCAGTCATAGAACGCACGTTCGCCGATACTTGTTACACTGTCGGGTATGGTTATTTCTGTCAGGCCTGTGCAGAAAGCGAACATCACATTGCCGATAATTTCATTTTGTATTGTTATGCTCTCAAGGTTTTTGCAGTAAGAGAACGCTGCATCACCGATACTTGTTATACCGGCAGGTATGGTTATTTCTGTCAGGAATGTGCATTCACTGAACGCATTGTTGCTGATTTTATTTATGCCGTCATGGAATAATACTTTACTAACTTTTTCCTTAGAAAAATCACCAATTTCTGTTACCTGTTTACCTTCATATCTTGTTGGAAAAGTTAAAGGGAAATTAGGGTCATAATATCCACCACCAGTTTGCTTAGAGACACGATAAGCCGTATTATTGTTTATTAATGTATAGGAAAGACCACTGGTACTGTAAGTTGCATTACCATAATAATTGCAACCATCGTTGACACATTTTTTACTAATGGTTTCACTACCATCATTAGCTGCTGTAGCTGCTTGCACTATTTCATCTTGAAGAGTGTGTTTTCTTCGCTCTGTTGTTGCTGTATACCAGTCATCATAGATATATTTTTGACAATCTTCACAAAAAGGAACCATGCAATATTCATCATCCCCATCTATCCACTCAACATTTTTATTATGGTTACAGTTGCCTCCGCTTCCTCCGCCGCAAGCGCTCAGCCCGAACCCGATTATTACTATTAGAGCAATAATACCCAGAAATTTAATTGTGTATTTCATAAAAACACTCCTTATCAGTGTTATCCTGCCTGCGGACTAAAGTCCGATTTTGGCGGATAATCACATAGATTAATCCGCCCTCAAGGGCAGAATACGCTTCGATGAAGCACTCCCAAATGGGATATTAAAAGACAGAATAATCCGCCGTTTAACCAAAAAATTTGTTCTTCCAGACATTCTTAACTCCCAATTTTCAAGCACTTCTACGATTTCAATTTTTTCTCATACAAGATAGAAAAAGATAACACTGAAATTTCAAGTTGTCATGAGTAGTTTACGCACGAAACGCGTAATAAAAGACAATATTTTGGAATACAATTGTAAAAAATACGAGATTTTTTAATTTAATAATTTTTTATCGCCAAGACGCTAAGATACGCCAAGAACGCTAAGTTTTTTTTAATGCAATGATTTCGAACATCAGCTTGGCGTTCTTTGCGGGACTCTGCGCCTTTGCGAGAAATTCTTTTTAAAGATTTAAGAATTTTTATTGCCAAGAACCTTTATAACGCCAATATGTTGACGGTAGCGTTATTTTATACTATTATTTATTAAAGGTGTAATATGACAAAAGCAAATGTTAATGTAAAAATTGATCGAGACGTTAAGGAACTTGCAATAAAACTATTGGATCGAATGGGGTTGGATCAAACAACAGCGATAGAAATGTTTTACCGGCAGATTATCGCAGAACGCAGATTACCTTTTCAGCCTATTGTGTCATCAATTCTTGATGAACAGATTATTGCCGCCGCTATAAAAAATAATCCGAAAATGGTTGAACTTACCGCAGATAAAAACGGAAATATATTAATTGATAAGAAACTGCACCCGGAAGTATACGACTGGGCGGAAAACGGTTAATGAATCCATTTGAAATATTTATAACCTTTATTTCATGGGGAAGCGATGGGAAAAACCGGCCTATAATATATATTGATACGGGAACGCTTTTTAAACTGCCATTGTCTGCTATCAGTAATAAGAAGCCAATAGGACGATTGACAGAAACAGATAAGCAAAAATTACTTGAGTTCTTAAATAAATAAACATCGTGAAATAACTGAACAAGGATTAACGGCTTTTTTTATAGTTCGGAGTACTCTCCTAATGATTGGGAAAGTACTCCGAATAGTTGTCTTTGCTAATTATGGAGCTGTAAATGATCCGCTTGCTTTTCCATTACTAAAAGTTACTGTTAAACCACCGCTGGTTACAGGCGATCCCATGCTTTGACCTGGTGCAACCTCTGTGTCGTAAATGGCTACAGAGAAAGTCACTGTATCATTTCCTGTATAAACAGATGCCGAATTATAGACGGTCAACACAACAGAACCGTTGCTAATAAGAGCTGTTTTACCACTTGATGATACACCGACAAGAGAAGCAGATGTTGCATAAGCATATTGGCCGTTGTAAGTACCAAGACCAGTAATAGTCAGTCCTCCTGTTGTACCGCCACCACCGCCATCGCTGTCACAAGCGGTAAACGAGAACCCGATTATTACTGTAAGAGCAATAATCCCAAAAATTTTAAATGTATTTTTCATAATACAACTCCTTCGCGGTGTTTATGTCGCCGCCGACATATATTTAAATTTCCATACGGAAATTTATTACTAAATTACCGCCGGAATTTACCCTGCGTTTTTGTAAAAAATGAGAAATTTATGTTGTTTACTTTAATTATTATTTGGTTAACATGGGGGGGGGGGGGGGGG
>WQSW01000033.1 GCA_009787695.1 Treponema sp. | reverse complement strand
TTCGCCTCAAGAGGGACTGCCAAATTTCTTGCAGATAACAATGTTCACGTAACGCCTCTTGCCTGGCCCCTTGAAAAGAAAGAGCCTAACATCGCAGACCTAATAAAAAAACGCGAAATAGATATGATCATCAATATTCCCAAAAATAATGCCGAACTGGAATTAAAAAACGATTATATAATCCGCCGCCTTGCCGTTGATTTTGACATTCCGCTTTTTACAAATATTAAAGTTGCGAAAGAATTTATAGACGCGCTTGAAACTTTGCATAACGGGGCGGAAATTGAAATTAAAGCGTGGGAAGAGTATTGAGATCGGAAAATTTTAAAATTCTTTGTTGGATTAATAATTTATAAAGTTGTTTTAATTTTTCAAATTATTTTCTTTTATTTTTTCGTTTTTCAACTTCTTTATATACTTCCATTTTATCTTTTTTTCCATGAAACATTATTTTGGGGATTATAATTTTCCATTCGTGTTTCTATAGTTTTTTTAATAACAATCCTTTCATATAATTCTTCAATTTCTTTTAAATGTTCATATTCTTGATATGTAAGTAATACAGCTTCCAGATTATTATTTTTTAATATATAAACCGCTTTTCCGGAAGCTGATATACTGCGTACAGTTTGTGTCAGTTCCTTTTGAAGTTTTGTAATGGCTACCATTTGTTTTGGTTCTACCAACATATATTTCTCCTTATTATTATATATATAATAATATATATTTTTCTCCTGATTTTGTCAAATAAAAAAAGCGCTCCCCGCCCGTTGAAGCGGACGGCGGCGCTTCGTTTCTTACACTTCGGAACCTGTTCGAACCTTCGGTTCGCGAACTCAGGGGCGAACAACACGGAAGCCAAGACGGTCGGCCCTGCCATCGGGGTAGCTGCAACCACGGGCAGCAGAACGAGTGTCCTCCGCCGAATTGCCCCAACTCCCGCCGCGATGCACGCGGTAAGTGCCAACGAAATCTCCCGTAGGATCAATTTTCGCTCTGCTTGGATAAAGTCCATGCCAATCCCAGCACCATTCCCAAACATTACCATGCATGTCAAATAATCCATAAGAGTTTGCGAGTTTTTGCCCTACAGGATGCGTTGTAATTCCACTATTTTCTTTACACCATCCTGTGTCATCGTTAAAGTTTGATCCTGTATTATACGCTGTTGTTGTTCCCGCTCTGCATGCATATTCCCATTCTGCTTCGGTAGGCAGACGATAACCGTTTACCTTCCTTTTCCATTTTACTGTAGTACCTTTTATTTTATAAGCAGGAGTTAAACCTTCTTTTTGGCTTAGCTTATTACAATACTCTATCGCATCAAACCAGCTTACTTGTTCTACAGGCAGGTTATCTCCTTTAAAATTACTTGGATTATTTCCCACAATTTCCTGATATTCTTTCTGTGTAACTGTAAAATTACACATATAAAATGAACTTACTGTCACCTGATGCTGTGTTTCATTCTCGTTACGATCAGGTTCATTCGCAGGGCTTCCCATCATGAAAGTACCGCCTTTTATGTGTACAAAGTTTGAAGAAATAGCGTTTAACGATGATATATACGAATTTGATGAAGGAGCGTTTGCCTGTGACGGACTTTGAGTTGACGAAACCTTTTTTGCCGCTTCCTCTGTTGTTTTTCTTGCTGCTTCTTCCGCCTTTGCCGCCTTCTTCTCAGCTTCAGCAGCTTTTTTCTCAGCTTCAGCCAGCTTCTTTTCCGTTTCTGTCGGTTCTGATGCAGGTATCGCAATTTGCCAGCCAAGAGCGTTTATAAACTCAAAGATAATATTTTCTGCAATTTCAAGCGCAACAAAATCTTCTGTAAGGTTTCTTATCGCTATCTTTACAGCTCTTTCCTTATCTTCTTGCGAAGAATTTAAATTTTGTTTTAAAATTTTAGACGCACCGCTGTCATACACGGAATTAACTAATTTTTTAATGCTCTTGGAAGCGGACGGCATAAAATCAGGAAAATATGATTTTAATTTTTCTCCGAGTAAAACATCTGCGCCGAATTTTTTATAAATAGCGGCTAACGCATCTTTTGAATTTTCAAAAGATTGCTGATCTTCTCTTACTTGAGGATTTTCGCCGCAAAAAGGGCATTTTGTCATTGTAGCGGAATTTTTTTCGTTTATTTTCCATTCGTTTTCACAGTGAACGCATTTCATGGTTGTCTCCTTTTGTTACAATATACTATAAATTAATATAACATTAAACAATAATTATGTCATCTATGAAGATTTTTCTCGCCAAGTCGCCAAGAATCGCAAAGAGCGCAAAGACTTTATTCGAATACTTTATTTATAAATTAAAAATCTATGATTAATCAGATATATTTGCAGATTTTAGATAAGAATTCAAACGACAACTCTGCGCTCTCCGCGCCTCCGCGAGAAAATAAATCGAACAACAACTTGGCGTTCTTTGCGTTACTTTGCGCCTTTGCGATTAAAATTAATTTTTTAATTTTAAAAATATTTTTTAGTTTCAACAACTCAAGAACGCACAACACGGAAGCCGATACTGCTATACTCGCCGTCGGGATCGTAGCTGTTACGGTTGGCTGAACGAGCGGCCGCCGCCGATATGAGCCAACTCCCGCCTCGCAGCACGCGGTAAATGCTTGAGACCGCTCCTGTAGGATCAGTTTGCGCTCCGCTTGGATAATCATCATACCAATCCCAACACCATTCATCTACATTACCATGCATGTCAAATAATCCATAAGCGTTTGCGGGTTTTTGCCCTACAGGATTCGTTGTATCTCCGGTGTAATTATCAAACCATCCTGTTGTGTTATCGGTAAAATTTGATCCTGTATTATACGCTGTTTTAGTTCCTGCTCTGCATGCGTATTCCCACTCTGCTTCGGTAGGAAGACGGTATCCGGACGTTTCTAACGAACCGTTTGCCTTCCTATTCCATGTTACTTCATAATTATCTATAGTATAAGCAGGAGTTAAACCTTCTCTTTGGCTTAGCTTATTACAATACTCTATTGCATCAAACCAGCTTACATTTTCTACAGGCAGGTTATCTCCTATAAATCTACTTGGATTATATCCCACAATTTTCCGATACTCTTTCTGTGTCACTGTAAATTTACACATATAAAATGAACTTACTGTCACCTGATGCTGTGTTTCATCATCGTTACGACCATGTTCATTCTTAGGGCTGCCCATCATGAAAGTACCGCCTTTAATGTATACAAAGTTAGCATTGATTTTTTGCGATGGCGTTGAAGGACTCGGACTTGTTGGAATATTTTTCGCTTCTATTTTTTCTGGTTCGGATTTTTTTATTTGCCAGCCGAGAGCGCAAACAAACTCAAGAATAATATTTTCCGCTATTTCAGGAGCGATAAAAGCGTCCGTGAGGTTTCTTACTGCTATCTTTACAGCTCTTTCCTTGTCTTCCTGCGAAGAATTCAAATTTTGTTTTAAAACATTGGAAGCGCCTTTTTTATAAACTGCACTAACTAATTCTTTTATATTTATAGATACAGAAGGAGCAAAATCAGGAAAATATGATTTTAATTTATCTCCGAGCAAAACATCTGCTCCGAATTTCTTATAAATTGCGGCTAACGCGTCTTTTGAATTTTCGTATGATGATTGCTCATCTTTTTCATTTGGATTTTCGCCGCAAAAAGGGCATTTTGTAATAGAAGCGGAAATTTTTTCATTCGTTTTCCATTCGCTATCACAGTGAACGCATTTCATGGGTTTCTCCTTTAATATAATATACCATAAAATATTTTTTAGTTTCAATAACTCAAGAACGCACAACACGGAAACCGGTATCGTCGTACCTGTAGTCTGGATCGGCGAGGGAACGGTTGGCTGAACGAGTGTACACCGCCGAAGCGTCCCAACTCCCGCCGCGCAGCACGCGGTCAGTGCCCAAGACTTCCCCTGTAGGATCGGTTTGCGCTCCGCTTGGATAATTTCCATACCAATCCCAACACCATTCCAAAACATTTCCATGCATATCAAATAATCCATAAGCGTTTGCAGTTTTTTTCCCTACAGGATGTGTTGTTCTACCGTTGTTTTCTTTACACCATTCTGTGTTATTTTTACACCATCCTGTGTTATCGGTAAAATTTGATCCTGTATTATACGTTGTTGTTGTTCCAGCTCTGCATGCATATTCCCATTCCGCTTCGGTAGGCAGACGGTATCCGGATGTTTCTAACGAAACGTTTAATTTCCTGTTCCATGTTACTTTTTTATTATCTATAGTATAAGCAGGAGTTAACCCTTCTCTTTGGCTTAACTTATTGCAATACTCTACTGCATCAAACCATCTTACACATTCTACAGGCAAGTTATCTCCTTTAAATTTACTTGGATTATTTCCCATCACTTCAAAGTATTCTTTCTGTGTCACTGTAAATTTACACATATAAAACGAACTTACTGTTACCTGATGCTGTATTTCTTTATTGCTGCGACCACGTTCATTCTTAGGGCTGCCCATCATAAAAGTGCCGCCTTTTATGTGCACAAAGTTTGCGGAAATAGAGTTTGATTTTATTTTTTCTCCGAGTAAAACATCTGCACCGAATTTTTTATAAATAGCGGCTAACGCGTCTTTTGAGTTTTCAAAAGATTGCTTTTCTTCTTTTTCATTTGGATTTTCACCGCAAAAAGGGCATTTTGTAATAGAGTCGGAAATTTTCTCATTCGCTTTCCATTCGCTGTCACAGTGAACGCATTTCATGGTTTTCTCCTTTTATAATATACCAAATACTAATATATCAAACAATAACTTGGCGTTCTTTGCGTTACTTTGCGCCTTGGCGATTAAAAAATTACTTAATTAACGCCTGCTCTATTTCATTAATAATTGTATCCGGCGTAGATGCCCCTGCACTTATACCGATTACATCATAAGAGAAAAACTCTTTTGGGATTTGTTTTGCGTTTTCAACTAACACGCAGGGTTTACCGCTTTCTTTTGCAATTGCAAAAAGGCGGCGCGTATTTGCGGATTCTTCGCCGCCTGCAACAATAATTGCATCAACTTTTGTAAGTATTTCTCTTAACGCTCCCTGACGCTCATTTGTTGCAGCACAAATTGTGTTTACAATTTCTAAATTAGGAAAATATTTTTTTATTTCATTTGCAATTGCCTGATATTCTTCGTTGGAAATTGTTGTTTGTCCCAAAAGAGCTGTTATTGCTGACTTGTTTGATTTATAAAGAGAGAGTGCCGCTTCCTGCGCTTCCTGCACATCGCTTACTACAATGTGAAAGGGAGCTGTATTTGCATAACCTAATAAACCAGCTATTTCTGCATGCTTAAATCCCTGCTCGTTTGTTTCTCCTGCTATAAAAATGCTGTAGCCGGATTGAGAGAGTTCCTGCGTTTTTAATTGATTTACTTTAACTTTAGAGCATGTTGCATCAATTATATTTGTTACTTTACTGCGAAGGTACATTTCAAGACCTGGACTTATTCCGTGTGCGCGGATAATTACAGAACTGTCTTTATTTATCACCTTTCCTGTCATTAATTGACCGTATGTAATGGCATTTACACCTAACGCTTTAAGATCGTCTAACACTTTCGGATTGTGAATTAAAGAACCGAGTGTAAAGACGCTGTTTACTTCACTGCTGTTTGCTGTATTAATTGCAAGATCAACAGCACGGCGAACACCCATACAGAAACCTAAAACATTTGCTTTTATTACTTTCATAAAAAAATAGCGGTGTTAATAAGACACCGCTTTTAATTTTTTAACCTGCAATTTTTGCTGCAAGTTTTTTCTTTTCCCGCTTTACTTTCAGTTTATCCCAAAAATTAACAAAGCCGGAAACTATAAATAATGTTGTGAAAACACCGGAAATCATGCCTACCAGCAATGCAAGTGCAAAATCTTTCATTGAACCTGTTGTAAAAATAAACAGAGCAAGGACTGCTAACATAGTAGATGCTGTTGTTATTATTGTACGCCCTAATATACCTGTTAAAGAAATGTTTAAAATATCGACAAATGCATTATCAGAATATATACGCAGGTTTTCTCTTATACGGTCAAATAAAATAATTGTATTGTTAGTTGAATATCCTAAAATTGTTAGAATTGCCGCTATACTTAATGTTGTAAATTCCATCCTTGTCCAAACAACAAAAGCTATTATGACCAATACGTCATACATAATTGCGATTACTGCCCCTACTGCAAATTGCAGTTTAAAACGAATCGCAGAATAAATTAAAACAAGCAATAAGGTAAGACTGATAAGCACGCCTGCCTGATCTGTTAAGTTTTTTGAAAAACGCGAGCCGACATAATCAGAACGCAAAACAGCGATTGTCCCCTTTCCAAAATGAGCTTCCAGTACTTGTACGATCTCGTTTGATGTTACGCGCCCTTCTTCCTTATCTTCGATGCGGATCATGAATTGACGATCATTTTGATTGCCCAAGTTCTGTACAGAAACCCCCTGACTGAAACTTGACATTGCAGTTCTTACCTCCGAAATATCGGTAGGAGAAGATGCACCGGGATCAAGATAATGGATAACATAAGGAGATACACTGCTTAAATTGGAATTACTTTGTGAACTGAAAACAAGCCATATCGAATTATTATTTTCATTTATTAATAAAGTAACTTCGATATCATTAAGTTCTGCTTCCATTGCCCGTTTTATTGCACCTAACGTTGTGTATTCGGCAAAAGAATATTTATATGTCTTGCCTTCAATTCCTGAACCGGAAATAATAATATAAACATTGTTGCGATCATACTGAATAACAGCGCTTGTTGTTCCGTTCCAGCGTATATTTAACGCAGAAGGGGCAATCTGTACTTCCTGCAATAAACCTGCCTGAAAATCGACACCTAACGCAAAGCCTTTATGTATAATATAACCTGTTATACTAAAAACAACCAAAACTACGGAAATGATTGCTGCAGGAAAAAAGAACTTAGAAAATTGAATTGTTTTTTTCATAAACCGGCTCCTTTTGCTGAACTAACAGAGTTTGCTTCTTCTATGCGTGTTGTCCAGCTGACAGAAAGGTCTTTGCTTTTCATAACATCAGTTCCGAAATCAAATATTAAACGTGACACGAAAAGCGCTGTAAAGACCGATGAAAACACACCGATTGAAAGGCTTACGGCAAATCCCCTTATAGGACCGGAGCCCAATTGCGAAAGGAATAAGGCGGCGATAAATGTTGTAATGTTTGAGTCCATAATCGCCCAGAATGCTTTTGCAAAACCTGCTTCTATTACAGCTTTCCGCGATTTACCAAGACGCATTTCTTCTTTCATACGCTCAAAGATAATTACGTTTGCATCTGTTGCCATACCGATAGTAAGAATAAAACCTGCAATGGCGGGTAACGTCAATGTAAAACTAAGAGCGGAAAGTACGCTGAACATTATGTAAAAATTTAAAAGCTGCGCGATAACAGCATTAACACCTGCACCTTTATAATAAACTAAAAGGAAAACTAAAACTAAAGAAATGCCGCCTAACAGCGCATAAAGCCCTTGATTGATTGTATCTTCTCCCATCGAAGCGCCGATGCTTTGCTGGCTTGCTACTTCAAGTTCAACAGGGAGTGCTGCGGTTCTTAAAACAAGCGCTAAATTAGCCGCGCTGTCAGCATCAAATCCTGTAATTGTTCCTCTTTCTCTGATACCTGTAGAAATTCTCGGCGCAGACCTTACCCTGCCGTCCATAACTATTGCAAGATTTCTATCAATATTTAAAGATGTCAGCTGATAAAAAATCTCGCCGCCTTCCGGACTTAATCTAAAAATAACTTCGGGCTTACCGTCCATATTGTTGCGTTCAACGTTCGCTTCTTCGATATAATTACCGTCAAGCCCTATTTCTTTATCTACTACGATATAACTAAGAGTGCCGTCAAGATTCTTTCTTTGTTCGTCAAGACCGTATCTGTCTTTTGTATAAACACCTAACACCATAGTATTGTCAGGTATAATATATTGATTGATTAAATTTCCGCTTGCGTCAAAAGTTGATGTAGGGTTTGCAAGATAATACCGGTAAAAAGCTTCAGTTGCTTCAGAATTTTCAAGATGGAATGTAAGACTTCCCTTTCCCATAATAATATCGTTGATTCTTTCAGGATCTGCGGTTCCCGGAATTTCAACATAGATTTGATCGTTGCCTTGCCTTCGGATAACAGGTTCTGTTAAACCGAAACGGTCAATGCGGCTGTTTAAAACTTCAAGCGCACGGTTCATTGCATCGATCCTATCCTCTTCGTTTAACGGTCTGCCGCCTAACCTTTGAGAAACTGAATCAAGATTTGTCTGAAGTACAATACTTAAACCGCCTGATAAATCAAGACCAAGTTTTACAGCGCTTCGCTGTAAATCTTTTATTGCAAAGATTTCATTGCGGTATTTGTTTTCAATAGCATCCATCGCTTCCCTTCTGGAAGAAAAAGCTTCAAGAACTGTTTTTGAATTTAACGTTGAAGGAACCGATAAATTATAATCCCTGTATGTTTTTTTTGCTATCGGTATTAAATATTCCAAATCAGACGGGACTGCATCTGAGGTACGGGATGCTTCAATAATACGCTGTAAATCGGCGCTTGCAGCCTCAGAGGAATATGTCCTTATCTGCTGTCTTGATCCCTGCGCAAGCGTCTGTTGATCTCTGGGTGTGAAAAAATACCAGCGTATCGATGGCCATAAAAATAAAAAACAAACTGTTAAAACAATAAGTAATATAATAAATCTGTAGCGTTTACTCATAATTATTCTCCGGACTCAGAGTTTTCCTTTTCAGATTCAGAATTATCTGTTATCTTTTCTTCTTTAGAGCTGACAACAGTGGAAATCGCACTGCGTAAAAACTCCAATTTTACGTTTTCATCAACTTTAACAATTACAGTTGATTCTTTTACACTTTGAATTGTCCCGTAAACTCCGCCTATGGTGACAATTTTATCGCCTTTTTTTAATGCGCCTAACATTTTCTCGGTTTCTTTTCGTTTTTTATTCTGCGGTCTGATAATCAGAAAGTAAAAAATGAGAATAATTGCGGCAAAAGGGATTAAACTGGAAAAAATACTTCCCGCTCCGACTTCGGCACCCTCTGGAGGGGCTGCCATTAACAATGGAAGAACAAATGAATACATTGATAACATCCTTAAATTATATTTAAGAATACTTTATCATAAAGAAGAGCTTTTGTGCAATAGGGCTAAATTTACAGGTATTTTTATAGGATTATTGAGCGTTTTACATCATTTACAGAGAAAACCCCGAAAAGCCTCTCTAAAGAAGAAACTGATACTGACGATCCTGATGTTTTATTATAAATTTGCGCCACTAACTCAAGTTCGCCGCTGTCTTTTGACCAGATTGCAGAAGAATAAGCCGCTTTAAAAAGCCCTTTTTCGGCAAGCTCTTTAGTTGATAGTTTTGCATAAAGCTTTTTTGCTGTCCCGTCTATTACAGCGGAAGGTCCGTCATATCCTATTGTAAAAATAAAATCTTCTCTTTTCAGCATAATTTCCTCTTGAATTAGAATTTCCATGCAAAGCCGATTTTTGGTTTTATAAAATCTGCAGCCGGAACAATAAAATAATGAGATAAATCAACGCCAATATCAAGATGGAAAATATCAACAATCATGAATAACAATGATCCGCCCACATTTAAATGCGCGGAAAAAACATTCTCTCCCAATCCGTAAAAAGTTGAAGTGCCGCAACCAAAACGGAATGTAAAAGCAACTTTTTCATTAAATATTCTTTTTTGAAATAAAATATTTAAATTTATTTCCGTAAATGCTACACTGTAATCCATTGTAGATAAATTTTTAAACCAATCTTCAAGGCTCGTCGCAAATTTTAATGCATTATTTATAAAAAAGATAGAAGCGGAAAATTCTACGCCTCCGTTGAATGTAGCGCGTTTTGAAGAAACAAATTCAAATGCAGCGGTTAAACCGGATAAAAATAACCCACTGCCGAAAAAATCATAAACTTCTCCTGACAGAGGGATAACCGGATTAAGCGACATTCTATAAAAAATATCCATCGGTTTCCTGTAACCAATATCAAAATTACCCGCTCTTGCTTCAATTCCGCCTGGATTTACAACACAGATATCATATGTTCCTGTGACCAATCCCCTGTCATCAAAATAAACCATCGCTCTTTTATCGTTTAATATACGAACTTTGACAGGATGCTGTTCAAAAGATTTATTATATTTACTGCGTAAATAAATAACTGATTCTTCTGACAGATTAACACCTGTAAGATAAATTATTCTTTCGGCTCTTTGATCCAGATAGAATATGTTAGGTGAATATTTTTCTATTCTGGGCTGAAAGGCATGGAGTATTTCAATTTCCATCCATTCGCTTGGATCTCCCGGAAAACTTAAAAAATCATAAGGAGTTATATTAAACAGATAAATGCCCGGATGCAAAGAAATTTCTACAAAATTATCTGTCGTTATTTTTCTAAAAACTTCTTCATTGGTGTTATTATTAATAATGATTATTTCGTATTGCATTGTATTGATATCGCTTTCCCATGTAAGACGCTGAACTATCTTTGCCGCATTTTCGCTGTAACTAATAAAATATCCGCCTTCTTGTAATTCCTGCCCTTTTATTAATATATCCCGTATTAAATTTCTGTGTACTCTTAGCTCTTCGATTTGAGATGCTCTCTCTATAAAATTTGCAAACAATGGGCTTTCTGCATCTGCAAGTACATAAAGCCTGCCGGATAACGAGAGAATTTTTTCATTGTTTCCGGGATCATTTAAAAGTGTGTCTATCAATTCATCTGAAGTACGGTTAAATTCCTCAGTAATAAAAGCGTCTGTATCATTTTGTTCTTGCGAAAATAAAAGCGGTATAAAAATAAAAAATGCAATAATAAAAATTAAATATTTATTCTGTTCCATAAAGAACTCCGGTATCTCTTGTTCTAATGCGGCTGGGTCTTTGAACATCAAGCACAAAAACATTTTCGCCTATTTGCCCGCGCTGTTCAATCTTGCCTTCTCTATTGTAAAATATTGCTTCTACCTGCCAGGAAAAGTTTCCGCTGTTTTCAAGAATTGATAAATTCTTGAATGTATAACTCAATTCCGATATCGGGCTTGTCTGGAAAATTTGTCTTTTTCCTGTAACTGTTTCTCTGTAAATTGAGAAAATATAATGGTTTGCACCTTCTACTTGCGACCATCTAAAAAGAATACTTCTTTCAAGACGCAAATTTTGTGTGCTGATGTGTTCGTTATTAGCGGGGAATCTGTTTTCAGGAGCAGGCAGCAGCGGAACTGTAAGCACGCGTATCTGGCGCGGCTCTCTTGGCGCAATTAATTTTCCGTCAGGTGTGCGCGCTTCTACTGTCCAATACCAAACACCTGATCCTAAGTTATTAAGTGTAATAGTACGTTCGGGATTAATTTCTTCATAATAAGGTCTGGAACTTGGATTTGCGTTACGCGAAATAATAAATTTGGAAGAGGCAACCTCTTCTGAAGTATCCCAACGGAAAACAATCGGCTGCCTGATCGCTAAAAGACCCGGTATAACAATTCCGGAATCGGGGGTGAGTAAAAATAAAGGCAATGCATCGGTTTGTATGCGGGAAACTTCTCTCTGAGGGCTTGTTGTAATTGCGGCGGTTTGTTCGACGGCTGCAGGCTCTGTTTGCTGCACTGCCGCTGTTTGCTGTTCCGCTCTCTCGCGCTCTGCTTGTGCAGCTTCTGTCTGTGCCGCTATTTGCTGAGCGGTTTGTTCGCGTACCGCTTGCACTCTTACAGCTTGTGCACGCGCCGCCTGCTCGCGCGCTGTTTGTGCAGCCTGTTCCCGTGCTGCAAGTTCCATTGCCGCTTGCTCTCGTTCTGCTCTTTCACGCGCTGCCTGCTCGCGCGCAGCTTGTTCTCTTGCCGCTTGCTCCCGCGCTGCTTGTTCACGGGCTGCTAATTCTCTTGCCGCTTGATCGCGGGCTGCTTGCTCCCGCGCCGCTTGATCACGGGCTGCCTGATCACGGGCAAGTTGATCGCGCATTGCTTGTTCGCGTTCTGCCGCCTCGCGTGCTAACAGCAGTTGTGCCGCTCTTTCACGCTCTTCTTGTTCGCGGAGAGCCTGTTCGCGCAATAATTGTTCGCGTTCTTGCGCTTTAATATCTGTCATTGTAAAACGGCGTGCAGCAGCGGGTACTTCAACTGAACGGGAATCAGGTTTTGCTGTTATGCGCCAATACCACTGACCTTGTGAAAGATCAATACCGGAAAAAGAATTCCCGTTTACAGACTCATCAATCTCTAAAACGGAAAAGTCTGAACTTGATGAAACTTGAAATCTTTTATCAAAAGACAAATTAGTTTCCCAAGAGAACGATAAATCTTTTAATTGTTCTGCATCAAAGGTGTAACGATCAGGCGGAAAGATAAGCTTCTGTGTAATTTCGCTTTCTGCTGTAAAAAACGATCTTATCTGCGATATCGGCGATTGATTTCCCTGCACATCGTTATACGAAATACCCCAGTAATATCTTCCCGGAGCAAGAGGGATTTCTTTATTATCGTAAATAAAAAAATTATCTTTTATTGTTCTTGATATTACTGGATTACTTAAATTTCTTTCTTTAGAAATTTGAAATTTATAATTTTCAGATTCTCTTTCATGCGCCCATGAGAAAAATAAACTGCCTCTGTCTTCTCCAAGAACAAAGGTACTGTCAGGAGAAGGAGAATTTAAAACAGGAGCTGTCAATTCACGATTTTGTTGAATGTTAAAAGAAGCAACTTGGGAATATTTTTTTTCATCTTCTTTGTTCGGAAAAACAGGAAGAACACGCCAAAACCATGTCCCTGCATTTAAATTTCCTGTAATATAAGATGTTCCCTGTACATCGACATTCATTTCAGAAATGAAAAAATCCGAAACAGGCGATATTTGCAGCTGATAATAAATCGCTTCTGGAATTTCAGTCCAACGCAATTGAATTTCCGGGCTTTCCGCTCTCATATTAAATGTTCTGCCTGGCTGAGGGCTTAGCGCAACAGGAGCGGGAGACTCTGCTACAGTTAAACGCCCGGAAGCAAGAACTTTACGCATTTCATTAGAAACGCTCTGTTCATTGGAAACGGCATCTTCTAATGAAAGCCGCCAATACCAAAAACCTGTAAAAAGCGGAACGCTAATCCTGGTATCAAGATTATTTGCTGACTGAACAATATTTGTAAAATTTCGATCTGATGCCACTTCCAAACGGAGTTTGTCCTGACTTTGCATATTGATTCTGTTCCATGCAAACTCTGTCTGCAAAGGTCTTTCGTCTGCTTTTAAAAGACGCGCATTAAGAGCGGGGCGAATCATAGAAACAAATGGTTCAATTACACGATTGCCTCTTGCATCTTCTGCAAAGACAGTCCCTGCAGAGGCTGTAACAACCTGTCCGTCATTTTTGTGTGCGATTTGCGCTTCCCCTTCCGTTACGCGCAACACAAGACCTTCATCGCCGGAAGAAGCACTGAATACACTGCCCGGAGATGCTTCAATAACTCTATCGCCTATTGAAAGCAAAATTACTTTTGAATCTTTTGAAGAAGCGATATTAATTCCGCCTGAAAAAAAGTCAATCTGCAAAGGACCTTCGTCTTTTTGAATACGGATAAGAGTATTTTCACCTAACTCAATTTGACTTTCATCTATATTTAATGTCGCCCCGGAAAGACGCGATATGCGGATTAAATCTCCGTTGTAAACAGGTGAATCATTGAAAAGCCTGTCCCATACCACCCTGTCCTGAAGCCGCCTCTGTACGGTGTTGTGTTTAATAGTAACCGTCCCTGCAGGAGTATTATTCATTGAACGCAAAGACGTGAATAAATCTTGCTGAAATAAATAAAGACTGCAAACAATACCGCAAAGACAAAATAAAATTACAAAAATATCTAAACCGGTATTTTTACCTTTCATTATTTCGCATGCCCCGTTTGATCGCCAATCTTATATTTTTTTTCTTCTTTATTAACATCCGCTTTAGAAATATCAGGCGGTGCTATTCCGAGCATTTCTCTTAGTTCTGCCAATGTTTTAGGACCTGAACTTACTGACACATGATTAATAACCGCAAAAATACGCACAGGTTTTTCTTTTCCCTTTACGGTAACGGACGGCATCTCTTCTGTAATAAAATAAGTGCGTACAAGATTCCATGTATCTTCAGAAATTAAAATATCGGTGCCTAAAGGTTTATTAAGCGATTCAATTCTTGATGCAAGATTTACAGGATCGCCTATTACCGTATATTCCATTCGCAGATCAGAGCCAAGCTGTCCTGCCGTTACAATACCTGTATTTATACCGCAGCCTATACAAATAGGCGGGTCTCCGGGGTCTGCGGGTGCGCGGTTTTTATTTAATTGCATAAGGGCTTTTCGCATCATAAGAGCGGCTTTAACTCCGTTGAATGCATCCTTTGCAGGGCTTCCTGCGCTGTAAGCAGTACCCCAATGAGCCATTACAGCATCCCCGATAAATTTATCTACAACACCATTTGTTTTTTCCACACATTCAACCATCTGTGTAAAATAACTGTTAAGCCAAAAAATAATTTTATCTGATGCTTCATTGCCGAATACATTTGTAAAGATTTCTGATTTCTCTGTAAAACCTCTTATATCAGAAAAGAAAATAGTTGCATGCTTAGGTAAACCTCCCGGTTTTATTTCGCCGCGCATAGCTTTAACTGCAATTTCTCTGTTTGTAAAACGCCCGAAAATATTTAAAGCTGTACTCATTCGCTGGAAACTTGATGTTAAAAAGCCGATCTCATCGCGGCTTTTCGGTTTTAAATCAAGATCGAAAATACCGCCTTCGATTTTTCGCGCGGCATTAGACAAAATCTTTAATGCGGTAGAAATTGTTTTTGAAAAGAACCAAATAAAAAGAATAGAAAGAAATAAAACTGCGGCGGTAAGATAAAGATTACGGCGCGTTGTAGCCTCTATTCCTTCAAAGAGTTTTTTATATTCGATGCTTGTAAGCAGAATAGATGCGCCGATATTTAATTTCGTATATGCTATAAAATATTGAATCCCCTCATCATAATATAAATCCTGCCTGCTGCGGAAAGTATCACGGCGAATACTTTTTATATATTCACGGTTAGAAATATTTGCTCCTGCCCTTACAAGTTCAAAATCCGGATGAATCAAAATATCGCCGAATTGATTTATTAAATAAGATTGATTTAAACCGGAACTGAAACTATCGTACAAAATATCAGGTGAATATAAAATTGAAACTGCGCTTTGACTTTGCAATTCTTGCGAAAACATAGGAAAATACAATGCAAGCAGCGGTACAGAAAAATAAGGTGTTGCATTCAGAAAAATCGATTCGCCTTCTTTCGCTCTTTGATAAATTTCTGAGTTAATATCGTAATAAGAATCGATAAGCGATAAATCAATATCTCTTGTTAAAAAGAAATTATTGTTAATAAGAAAATATTCGTCCTGACCTGTAACAGGAAAAACTAAAGCTGCAATTTGATTATTCTGTTCAAAGAAAAAACCTGCTGCCTGTTTTGCCAGATCTGAATTAACGCCTGCAGTATAAATTATTTGTATTAGAACATTAGAATTAGAACGCACGCTGGAAATGGTATGCCCCGTTTCTGAAGATGTACGCCTGTTAAACTCAAAATTATTTTCTTCCGCATTTAATTCTAAATCCTGCCTAACCATATAGGAGACAAGAAATGTTATCGCTCCAAGTGAGATTAGGACGAGAAAGGTAATAATCGTTACAAGTTTTGCACCAATTGAAAAGCGTATAAATTTGTCGCTTAATCGGTTCTTTCTTTGATAGCTCATATATATATTATTGGCTAATTTTAGGGAAAACAATATGAAAAAACAAGGTAAAAGCTAATAAATAAGCAGTAAAATCCGCGTTAA
Source organism: Treponema sp. (assembly GCA_009787695.1). GTDB lineage: Bacteria > Spirochaetota > Spirochaetia > Treponematales > Breznakiellaceae > WQXQ01. The sequence goes on along the minus strand of WQSW01000033.1, from coordinate 15,462 downwards.
TCCGCGAAATCAACGGATAAATCTTGATTCTAATTCCTTCCTAAAAGCGAAGCATATTCGCGCTCATAACGGCGTAATTGAGGGTGATCAGGGGCTATAGCAAGCGCCTGTCTTAAATAATAGACCGCTCTGCGCTCTTCGCGGCGGCGATGGTAAATCTCAAACATAGCGATAAGCGCGTCAAGATTTCGGGGGTCTTCAAAAAGGCTGGAACGTAAATCGCCGAGTGCTGCATCTTGATTTGTGTGCAAACGGCTCCGCAGGAAGAAATAACGGCTTTTTATTGTCCCGCTTATCATTCCGCTGCTTGATGTATTAAGCCTGTTTTCTAAAAGATTGGACGCTTCGTCTCTTCTGCCGTTATCGATCAATGCTGAAATATAGATGACTGTATAATCGTTGTTATTATTATCTTTTTCATATAATTCACGAGCAAATAAAAGCGCTCTTGCATTATTCCCTAAACCGCGCTCTACATAGTAGCCGTCTATTAAATCATCTGCATTGCGTCTAACAGCAAGAATCCTGTTTAAAAAACTTTGAGCCTCCTGCCAGCTTTCCCGTGCAAGGGCATCCTTGAGGCTAAGGCTTAAAACATCGATAGAAGAGCCGCTTATCCGCTGAAGACGCTCTAAAAGCTCTTTGCCTTCGGTTTGATCTGCCGTGCGCGAAGAATCTAAAAGAAGNGCGGCGGCATACACAAGAGCCTCTTCATCGTTAGGGGATGCCCGTAAAAGGGANCGCAGATAATTAAGAGCGGAATCGCGGTTGCGGTTGCCTTCCGATTGCACTCTTGCGCGCAAATACAAATATGTTCTGTTGTTAGGGTTTATGGAAGCGTAACTATCAAGTGAGTTATTTGCCTGAGAAAATTGCCCTTGCTCAATTTGAATAAAAGATTTGATTAAAATGAACTCCCCGTCCCTTGGGTCGGCAAGTAAAATTTCATCAATAAGGGGAATGGCACGCGACCAGTTACGGCTGTCATTATAACAAATTGCAAGCCCTTTTTTAATTTCCATGCTGTCCGGGAAACGGACAATTAAGTCTGAATAAAGGGAAGAAGCTTCTGCTAGTTTGCCAGAAAGCCTTCTAATTCGCGCGATTCCTATCTGAGCGGGATAACATTCATCAGAAATATCGTAAGCCTGCTGATAAAAACGCTCGGCTTCGGCAAAAAACTGGGTTCTTTCCCTTGTTTGACTGCTGTTTTCTGCCAACTGTTCATTAATTTTACCTTTAAAAAAGAAAGGGAGCAGAGATTTTGGGCGGATTAATGCGGCTTTATCTAAATTTTTAATAATATCAGAGGCAGCAATTGCATTTTCACCGGTTAATTGACTCAAGTTATGGTAAGTTATCGTTAAAAAAGGAAGAATATGCTCAAAGAAATCATTAGATTCCTCTGTAGGATGGACATAAACACCTTTTTCCGCTTCTCTTATGATGCGTGTATAGTTGTGAATCTGCGGAAGATCAACAGCCGGCAATCTTGCAAGAGTATCGGGATAAACAAGTTTTATAAAAAGAGCGTTTATTCCGTTCATTAATCTGCCAAAATCACCAGTAAGGTTTCTTGCACGAATAGTCTCGATAGCCTGAAGCATGGAAGATAACACGCCGGTTTCAGTTAAACTGCGAATTTCCTCAGCGACACCGCTTGAAACCTGCTGCCGCGTATCGCTGAAATCATCGCCATGATCATTTAACTTTGTTGTTTGGCATGAAAGATTAAAAAATATTAAAAATAAGACAATTGAAAGGCATATTAACTTATGAATTTGAGGAAAAATAACATATTTTATACTAGTTTCAAAACCCATAATATTCCGTCAAAATAATGTATCTAGAAAAACAAATAACTCAATATACAAAATAGTAACATAATGATAGTATTTATAACAATGGAAAAAGTGAAAAAATTAAAAGTTTTTATTAAAATCACAGTAATAATATCGGTTTTTTTGTCTTTAGTATCATGTCAGTTTATACAGAATCTTAATTCTGATACAGAAAATTCAGAAATTGACTATTATTATATAACCGGCTCAAAGGAAAACAGAGAAAATTTAAAGGATTTATTTTATTTATTAAGCGAAGAAGAAAACGGCAGCGAAGGCGAATTTGCGGTAACAAGGGAAATAGCGGGGAATTTCGCCAGATTAAAAGATTACGACAAATTAATCCAATTTTTAAGCGCCAAAACCATAAATAACCCTGCCGACCCTTATAACGGCTATTATTTTTTGATGATAGCTTACGCATTTATCCAGCAGAATTCACAACCCATAGCGGCTCTGTATTTTGACATGATCATTAATAATTACCCCGACCTGATAATAAACGATGAATCAATTCATTTAATCTGTTTGCGTCATCTAATTGAATTAAACAAGAATCCTCAAAGACAAGTATGGTATTACAAGGAATTGATTTCCAGATTCCCTGATAAAATTGATATGGGCACAGCTTATTTTATGTTAGGGCAAGCTTGCGAAAAGATCGCCGACTGGAACGGCGCGATTCAGGCATATACCAATTACTTGCCTTACACAGGGACAATAATTCCAGGCTTTCCGAACTCAGATCAATACGCCCGTCAGCAAGTTGATTTCAGCAGATCGCCCAAAGACTGGACCTTTGAAAGCCTGGCCGCGCTGAGAGCCAGCGTACAATACGCCCTTGATTCCGGCAATGCAAGAATACTGATGCAATACCAAGCCAAAGTAAACTTTGATGTCAGATCCTGGCAGCAAACAGAAATAGAAAACCCAAGAATGACAACCTTTAACCTTTCCCATTTTATGGGACACCGCATAAGATACGATCCTGTTCTTGACGCATCATCAAACGCCACAGAAGCGTTTTTAAGAACAACAGGCTGGACACAATCGCTTAACACTTGGTATTTGTATTTTAGAAAAATTCGCTTTCCGCAAGACCCGGAGATTCACGGACGATGGGAGTGGGCAGGGATTTATTACGGGGAGAAATTTTGAACTTTTATCAATCAATATCGTCTTTTGATTCATAAAAATATTCAATCTGTTTATTTATTTTTCCATTTGCTAATGTTTTGCGCCGTTCAAGACGTTCCCGTGATTCAATTAATATTGATTTTATTTTTGCTTCAAAATCGGCTTTAGAAGGTAAATGTGTCCAATACTCTGCAACAGCGATACCGGCTTTATCCATTTCAAGAAGTTCAATTTTTTCCCGGCTTGCAGTTGCACAAAGAATGATACCTATAGGAGCTTCTTCTCCCTCCTGACGCTCATTTCGATCAAGCCATTTTAAATAAAGTTCCATCTGTCCTTTATAAGCTGCTTTAAATACTCCGAGTTTTAATTCAACCGCAACAAGTCTTTTTAATAATCTATGATAAAAAAGCAGATCAAGAACTATATCTTCATCATCAATAATCATACGTTTTTGCCGTTCAACAAAAGTGAAACCGTGTCCAAATTCCAATAAGAATGCTTCAATCTCATTAAGTATCGCTTTTTCCAAGTCCGCTTCTAAGAAATTATCTTTCAATCCAAATAAATCAAGCAGATATGGATCTTTGAAAACATTAAAAGGAACAGCGGACCCTTCAGATAATCTTGAATCCGCTATTTCACGCCTTTCGTATGCTTTACGGGATATTTGGCGGCGTAATTCTTTAGCTCCATAATTCCTAACAGCAACCTCGTTAGCATAAAAAATTCGTGCTTCATCTGTTTTTAATGGCAGTAACTCAACAATGTGCGACCAGCTCAATTTTGCCGCCAGCGGCGGCAAAATCTTTGCATTGGAGAACCGCTCTGCAAATAAAGTCATTCTATACAGATTACGCTCGCTGAAAATCCTTCCGTACCTTATCATTAATTTTGCCGACAGTGCCGTCAAAATCTTTTTTCCGTATGCTGCTCTATTATTATCAAGAACAATTGAATTTATATGCTGTCCGATCTCCCAAAACATCATTGTTGTTTCCTGATTAGCGTAGGTAACTGCACGGGATTTACGGTTTTCTATTATTTTTACAACTCGTTCATATAACGAGTTTTCATTAATTACCTCATAATCTTTTATAACGATGTCTTTCTTTTTTTTACTCATCAATTCCTATCCCGACGCATACTAACTCCTTTCAAGAAAAACATGATTTTCTCATAGTTTTTCTAAAAAATTTGAAAAAGGAGCCTTATGTCGGTTCTTCCGATAATAAAGACTTTTGCTAATTCCTTATAACATAAGAACTTAGCTCAATGAACCGCGAAGGGATCGAACCTTCGACCCGCAGATTAAGAGTCTGCTGCTCTACCGGCTGAGCTAGCGGTCCTCGGTAATAGCAAATAAGGTATTTTACAAAAATGCAGGGATTAGGTCAATTGACATAGATGGTAAAAAACTGGTACATTTTTTTAACGCGAGAGTGGTGGAATTGGCAGACACGCCAGACTTAGGATCTGGTGCCATAGGCATAAGGGTTCAAGTCCCTTCTCTCGTAAATCCTTGTGCTTTTACTTTCCCTTCTTGACGCCATAAATGCTGATAAAAATTAGTACGCTCTATGAAGCGTGAACAGAGACTGGTTTATCAATAATGAATTTTAACTTACGCTTTCATGCAGGAGCTGCAGCCACTTTGTTCCTGCCTGTTTTTTTAGCGATATACAGTGCTTCATCGGCATTTGTAATAAAGGTATCTATTGAATCTTGTTGTGTCGGCATTACGGAATTGACACCTATGCTTATTGTGATTTTTATATCTCCCTTGTTATCGCCTGTTGTATTTTTTATTATCGTTTTTTCAACATTGGAGCGTATGTTTTCGGCTACTTCGATTGCTCCTTCAAGAGGGGTATTAGGTAATAGAACGGTAAATTCTTCGCCGCCCCAGCGTGCTGCAAAATCAGCAGGACGCCTTAAAGAATCATCGAATACTTTTGACACGACTTTCAAAATTACATCGCCTTGCTGATGTCCGTAAGTATCGTTAAAGGATTTAAATTTATCTAAATCCATCATTAAAAGACTTATATGAGTTTGTTCCCTTATCGCTTGTCTCCATTCAACAACAAGACGGTTGTCAAAACTTCGTCTGTTCGGAAGATGAGTTAGTTGATCTATCATACTAAGATGTTCTATCGTGCGCATCTGGTTTACTATTTGAATTTGATTTCTTACCCTGAGTTTTACAACAGGAGCGCTGAAAGGTTTTGTTATGTAATCTGCAGCATCAAGGGAAAGCCCTTTTTCTTCGTCTTCTTCGCTGTCAAGCCCTGTAATAAAAACTACAGGAATTTTATTAATAATTTCTGTGTTTTTAATTATGGAAAGAGTTTGATATCCGTCCATTTCGGGCATTAATATATCCAATAAAATCATATCAGGTAATAATTCAAGCGCTTTTTTGATAGCGTTTTTTCCGTTAGTTGCAGTATAAATCGTATAATCTTGACCTAATATATGAGTTAAGATTTTTAAATTTGCGTTTTCATCATCTACTATAAGCAAAGAATTTTTTTTAGTTTTGCTCTGTGCTTTTGTTCCGCTAACTCCGTTTGAGTTATTATTTATTTTTTCTGTATTTGATTCCATGTAATACTCCGCTCCTCTTTTCTATATTTGTGAAGAATATTCATTCAACACCAGATTTAATTCATTTTCAAGTGTTTGTAATTGTTCTTTTGTTACTAAACTTTTACCTTGACTTAATGCGCGTTCAACTTCCAATGCCGCTTTTTGCAGAACAGTTTTGCCTAACTGACCTGCATTTCCTTTTAATGTGTGTGCTAACCTGTGCGCAAGTTCTATATCTCCTTCTTTAATGGCATCTTCTATTTCCTTGCATTTCTTTTGATGGCTTTTAACAAAATACACCTTAAGCATTTTCTGATATTCTGCATCCGCCTCAAGAATTATACTTTTCTCGTTTTCATCTCTTGCTATAGGTGTCATATATTTCATTAAACAACGCCACAATTCCTGCGATGTAAAGGGTTTGCCTACACAGTCAAACATTCCGTTTTCTCTGTAGATTTCTACATCGTTAGACATAATGTTAGCTGTCATGGCAATTATAGGAACGCCTGTTTTTAATTCCATTATTTTTGATGCCGCTTCAAGCCCATCCATAACAGGCATATGTATATCCATAAAAATAATATCAAATTGTTTTTTTCCTTTGCCAATACGTTCTTTAACTAAATCAACGCCGATTTTACCGTTATCTGCTATAACTGTATTAATTCCGATACGCGATAAATGTTCAAATATTATCTGCTGATTCATGTGATTATCTTCGCATAACAGTATTTCACCTTCAAATGTCGGCTTTTCAATTTCATTTAAAACTATTTTCTTTTCAAGCATTTCATCATCTGTTAAGTCGATAGTGTCAAATGTTATATCAAAACTGAATTTGCTGCCGATTCCGAGAGTACTTTCTACAGCAAGATGCCCGCCCATCATGTCAATTATATTCTTGGAAATTGAAAGCCCCAGCCCCGTACCTCCGAATTTGCGTGTAATACCTGCTTCCGCTTGTGTAAAAGGATCAAATATTTTTGATATTTGCTCTTTTGTCATACCAATACCTGAGTCTTTTACCTCGAAATGCATTGTGATAGTTGTTTCTGTTCTGTCTGTAAGAGCGGCAAGGAATTTTACCATTCCGTTGTTTGTAAATTTAACAGCGTTAGAAAGAAGGTTGATAAAAACTTGCCGTAATCTTGAAGGATCGCCTAACGGTCTTTTTCCCGTACTGGGTTCTGCATAAAAATAAAGTGTTAAACCTTTTTCTGCAGCACTAGGCGTAATCAGCGTTCTGCAGCTTGAAAAAAGTTCGCGTAAATCAAAGGGGATATTTTCAAGCTCCATTCTGCCTGACTCAACTTTTGAAATATCTAAAATATCATTTATAATTTGCAAAAGCCACTGCGCGTTTATTTTTATTTTTTCAAGATAATCTTTTGTTCTTGGAGTACATTCTCCGTCCAATGCAAGTTCAGAAAAACCTACAATACTATTCATAGGCGTGCGTATTTCATGGCTCATATGTGCAAGAAAGGTAGATTTTGACAGAGACACAGCCTCAGCATCTTTGCGCCTTGTAAATGCTTCATCATACGGGCGTCTTAGTAAAACAGCGGCAGCGACAGCCGCTCCTATACTTAATACAAACATAATCGCACCCATCAAAAGAAGGCTGTTAGGAACATCTTTTAAAGCGCTTTCGCTTAACGGAGCAATGATACCGATATTCCAATTTTCTGTCGGGCTTGAAATAGGACGGAATGCACACAACCATGAGGCTCCGTTCATTTTTAAACGCGCAACACCTCTATCAGAACCGATTTCTTTTTGGAAAGGTAAAATAACAGAATCTTTTTCATCGTCAATAAAAAGATGTCCTGTTCCCCAAAATGTAAATTTAGAAATAATATCGCTGAAATAAAAACCGGGCAGAACAGCTGCAAGAACAAGATTTTTATTAATAGGAGATGACACATACATAACACCGGCGCTGTTTGCAAATCCTGTTTGTGTATTTTGCATTATGGCAGAAACAGCCTGTCCTCCCTGAAATGCGACTCTCATAAAAGACTCAAGTGCAAGATTTGACGGGACTGAAGCATCTCCCCATGTATGAATTAATGTAAGCTGATCGAATATTGCTAAACCCGTATATTTAGAATTATTTGAGCCGACATAATTTAAAACTTTATTATAATCGTCACCTAACGAGAGCAATAAATCAATTTCTCTTGCAGCCTCTTTTGCTTCTATTTTTAATAATTCAAGCTCTTTGGTTACATATTGATCTGCAATATCAACTGCGATTATTAAATCGTCTTCCATTACGCTGCGGATACTGTTTGTTAAAAAAACAGCTCCTATTGCAAGAGCGCAGATATTGATAATAAATACAGTACTTATTATTATTATAAAAATACTAATATGTGCTTTATCTATATTCTTATCTTTTGCGTTTTCTTTTTTTAAATTTCCCAAATCTTCATTCCCTTGTTTTGAATCCATTTTTATCACCTTTATTTTTTATTACAGCCGGAATCTGCCAGCATCGATCGCACACGCTGCGATTTTCCGCGTGCGGTATCATTTTCTTGTATGAGCCATTTTCTTAATAATTCATCCAGCTTCTGTAAATCTATCGGCTTGGCAATATAATCACTGAAACCATTGGATAAAAATCTTTTTTTTATAATTTTATCGGCGTTAGCCGCAAAATATCTTGTCATTGAAATTGAAGCGGCTGTCAGCGCAATTATCGGTGTCTTTTTATAATTTAATCCGTCAGCGCATTTTAATTTCCTTATTTTTTTTACGGTAGCTATACCGTCCATTACAGGCATTTGATAATCCATAAAAATAAGATCATATTTAACGCTTTGCGTACTTGCAAGTAAAATTTTATTGATTGCTTCTTCGCCGCTTGATGCAAGATCAATATCCATTCCGTAAAATGAAAGCATTTCTTTTATAACATATTGATTAATATCGATATCATCTACTACAAGAATTTTTCCGAAAGGTACAGGCTCAAGTTCTGCAGTTGTTTTATCTGTTTTTGATTCTTGATTAGAACGGAACTTCATAAGCTTGTCTACGCCTTCTGTCCCTAACACATTTGAATCCCCTGCTATCAACTGAGGCAAGCGGACAGTAATTACAGTACCCGCTCCCGGTTCGCTTTTCGCCATAATTTCGCCGTTCATAAGTTTAACAAGTTCTATAAGAACATTAATGCTAAGACTTGAAATATCGTTCAACTTAATTTCTTCGTTAGAAGGCTTATCTGATTTAAAAACAGCCAATTGCTCTTCTACCATTCCCTGTCCTGTATCACGCACGCGGAATACGATCATGACAGATTGATTATTTTTTGCCGGCTGCATTTTTTCAAGAGATACGGATAATTCAACTTCGCCTGAAGATGTATATTTAAAAGCATTAGAAAGTAGATTATTTAAAATATGTTTAATTCTAATTTCATCACCTAACAGATGGGACGGAATTTTTTTATCTATTTTTAAAAAAAACTCTACAGGTTTTTTTTCATACTTTAACATATTTATAGCGATTATATCGCCGATAAGCCCTGAAATTTCATAAGGGGCTTCTGCAAGCATGAGTTTGCCTTCTTCTATTTGCGACATATCAACAATATCATTAATAATTCCGAGCATATAATCGCCTGAATTATATATTTTAGAAAACGCTTCTCTTATTGAATCAGAAGAATCGCCGTTATGTAAATTATTCGAGGCATTTTCCAAAATCGAATATAAAGGCGAGCGGATATCATGACTCATTTTCGCAAGAAAAACATATTTACTGCGGTTTGCATTTTCAACATTTTTTATTGCAGTTTTTAAAAAAAGCAGATTACGAATGCGCGTTTTTACAATCACAGATTTAAAAGGTTTAATTATATAATCATCAGCTTCAGGAAAAAAATTCATTTTATCAATGTCATCATCATCCAGCGCTGTTATAAAAACTATGGGTGTTTTTTTTAATTCTTCCGTTTTTCTTATCTCGGCAAAAGTTGCAAAACCATCCATACCGGGCATGATAATATCAAGTAAAATAAGATCGGGTTTAAATTGAAGGGCTTTATCAATACCGCTTAGTCCGTTTTCCGCCGTATAGATAATATATTCCTGCCCTAAAATATGGGTTAAAACCTTATGATTTAGAACATCGTCGTCAATAATTAGTAATGAATGTTTAATACTGCCATCCATAAGGTCAAACCGTCCATGAAATAAGATAATTTTAACTATTTTATCATAAAAAGTCATTCTTGGCTATGAAATTCTCACTCCCTTTGCTATAATTTGAGTTATACGTATCTAAACCAAGGAGTTATACATGGATGCTTTAAAGAAAAACCCGTCATTTAAAGGACGCAGAGGACCTGTGGTTCTTGTTATAATGGACGGTGTCGGTTACGGAGAATATAAAGAAGGCGATGCTGTCGCCGATTCTAAAATGAACTATTTAAACGCGCTAACCTTTGGGGCGCATTCAATCCCTAAATGCCCCCAAACAAAGTTAAAAGCGCACGGAAAGGCAGTCGGTCTTCCTTCTAATGATGATATGGGCAACAGCGAGGTCGGGCATAACGCAATGGGCTGCGGGCGCGTTTTTAATCAGGGCGCAGCCCTTGTTTCAGATTCCATCAAAACAGGAAAAATATTTGAAGGTACGGCATGGAAAGAAATTACAGACAATGTAAAAGCAAAAGGGACTCTGCATTTTTTAGGGCTTTTTTCTGACGGCAATGTTCACAGCCATCTTGATCATTTAAAAGCGATGATAGCCCATGCAAAAAAAGACGGTTTAAAAAAAGTGCGGGTTCATGTGCTTTTTGACGGGCGCGATGTAGGAGAGACAAGCGCTCTTGACTACGTTGATGCTTTTGAAGCTTTTTTAAAAGAGCAAAACGATAATAATTTTGACGCAAAAATCGCCTCCGGCGGAGGGCGCATGTGGATAACGATGGATCGTTACGGCGCAGACTGGGCGATGGTAGACCGCGGCTGGAATACCCACGTACTGGGGCAAGCGCGTCAATTTGCAACAACCCGCGAAGCTGTAGAAACCTTACGCAAGGAAAAACCTGATGTAATAGATCAGGATTTAAAAGAATTTGTAATTGCAGATAACGGCAAACCCATAGGCACAATTGAAGACGGCGACTCGGTTATTTATTTTAATTTTCGCGGAGACCGCGCCCTTGAAATAACAGCTGCCTTTGAAGAAGACAGCTTTACTAAATTTGACAGAAAAAAACGCCCAAAAGTTTGTTATGCCGGAATGATGGAATACGACGGCGATCTTCATGTCCCCAAGCGCTACCTTGTAGACCCTCCTTCGATAGACCGCACAATGGGTGAATACCTTGCAGCAAGCGGCGTAAGAACACTTGCAATTTCAGAGACACAAAAGTACGGACATGTCACCTACTTTTTTAACGGTAACAGAACGGGCAAGTTCGATGAAAAACTTGAAGACTATGTGGAAATAAAAAGCGATGTAATCCCATTTGAACAGCGCCCTTGGATGAAGTGCGCGGAAATTACCGATTATGTTTTAACCGCGATAGGAAGCGGCAAATATGATTTTATCCGTTTGAATTATCCGAACGGAGACATGGTAGGGCACACAGGAATTTATCAAGCTGTAATCTGCTCGATGGAAGCGATGGATATCCAATTAGGCAGATTGATAAAAGCCGTAACAGAAGCGGGCGCTGTAATGGTGGTAACAGCGGATCACGGCAACAGCGACGATATGTATGAACACAACAAAGACGGCAAAGTATCCTTAAAAGCAGACGGCACACCTAAGGCGAAAACAAGCCACAGTCTAAACCCTGTCCCCTGCATCATTTACGATCCTGAATACAAGGGCGAATACCTGAATGATCCAAAAGAGAGCTGTTTAAACGAAGGATTGGGAATCAGTTCGATAGCGGCAACTTGCATGCAGTTGTTAGGTTTTATTCCGCCTGAGGATTATGATAAGTCTGTGCTGAAGATGTAAGTAAAGACAAGTAAATTATCCTGTCGGGCAACCCGGATTTGAACCGGGGACCCCAAGTCCCCCAGACTTGTACGCTAAACCAACTGCGCTATTGCCCGTCAGGAAAATCTGTCTTTTTATATTATTAAAAATATTTTTTAGTGTAAAGAGGTATTAGCCTGCCATGCGTTGATAATAAATCAAAACAAAAAGGCGGTCAAGTTATTATTTATACTGTAATTTTCCAAACCAAAATTTTAATTGACAATTTCACATGGTAAGGTATAAACTTATATTTAACTTAAATCATTTATAAAAGAGGGTAAAAAAATGATAAATGTAGAAGCAGAACTTAGTAAATACAAAAGCTGTAAAGACAGAGACGAGCTTGGAAGAGTAATCAGAGACTATAAAGGCAAGGCGCTCCAATGTTCCGGTGACATTGTCTCTGCCGGGCAATATAATTTAGTAGCGTTAAAACTGCAAGAAATCTACGACAGTCTTCCGGCACCGAAACTAAGAAACCCTGCCGCAAGAACACCGGGTGCTCCAACCAGAACAGCGACAACAACCAGCGATGAGCAAGCAAAGATCAGAGCTGATTGGCAAAAAAGAACAGGCAAAGGTAAGGGCGGTAAGAAATAGCTCGCTTGTCTCTGCTAAAAGAAAAAAATAATTTATAAGATTGAATTTCTCCGGCCTTAAGGTCTCTCAATAAGTGTTTCGTATCTCGGAGAGCGCAATTGCGTAACTGCACGGCTGTACCATTCGCCTGCGGAAGGCTGAGAAGCGAGGAAAGACCAAAGACTGAGCGCAACAGTAACATTTCCGTTTCTGTAAAGGCTGGCAGCCAAATAATAAGCTGTTTTATAATATTCAGATGTTTCAATGTATGATGACAGAAGAGCGTTTCCTGATGCCGCGGCAATCAGCTGTGAAAGATTGTTCACTTGGTTTTGCCCGCCGTCTCCTACTACAGAAAATCTAAAATCAAATTGATCCTTTGTTAATTCTTCGATAATAATTGTATTCTGAATAAGAAATGCAAACATTAAATGAGGAAGTGCTGATGCGCGTCCTGAAACCACATAATAAAAACCTAACATTCTGTGTGCGAGTTCTACAGAAGTGTTGTTGTATCTGTACATTTCAAGAAAACGTTCTACTCCGTTCTCTTGTAAAATTCTTGTCATACCTGATCTCATAAATCCTGCAGAAGCCTGTTCATGAGGTATAGCAGATGCGTCTTCGCTGATACGGCTTGCTTGCGCTCTGTTTGAATTTATCCAAAGTGAATCATATTCGGTTATTATCGCATTTAATTCTTTTTCAAACTCTGTGTATTCCTGTTTAATTCTATGAATGTCTGCAATTTTATACTGCAATGAAAGTCCAAAGCGCGGATCATCGGCTCCTTGCCGCAATGAATATGCTTTACGGTATTGCGTTAATGCAAGAGGCAATTCACCTTCGATGCGGTATACTTCTCCTATCCAGTATTCAGCTTCAGGATAGCTTTTTAGTTTGCTGAAAGCGCCCAGAGCGGAAGATGCAGAATTAATAAAACTTGATTTCGGATAACGATAATATAGTTCCTGCAAAGCGGCATTTGCCGCTGTATAACTGCGCTCGACAGAAAAACGTTCTATATGTTCAAGTGAATCTCCAATGCGGCGCACTTCCGCCATCGAAAGAAAATTAATAAAATCTCTTTCCAACTGTTCATACATTGCGCGTCTGTTGCGGCGTGCATCTTCGAACAGCATTAAAGCGTTTCCGTAATCCGCTTGGCGGAATTTTTGTTTTCCCTGTTCAAGAGAAAGCCACCAGGGCTGCACACTCTGAGCAAACAGGGATGCAGAAATTAAAATGAAAATTATCAAAAAGAATATCTTGCGTTGGATCATATTTTATTCAATTCCTCTTCAAAAATTACATCAGCCTCATCGGGAGAACAGGTTTTAATAATCTGTCCGTGCTTAAAAATCAACACTTTATCTCCTGCTCCTGTAATGCCGATGTCGGCGTTTTTTGCCTCCGCAGGTCCGTTTACTTCGCAGCCCATGACGGCTACCGTTATTTCCTTATCCATAGCGTATAGTTTTGAAAGCCAGTTCTCAGTAAAAGCATGGGTGTCAAAACCGTACCTTCCGCAACGCGGACAGGATACGATGTTTACCCCTTTACATTTTAACCTATCGTTTTTTTCGGTTAAACCGTCCGCTGCTCTGATTATTTCCCTTGCGGCGATTATCTCACTCTCCATAGTGTCGGAAATCGATACCCTTACCGTATCACCGATACCTTCGGTTAAAAGCGTTACAAGCACCGCTGAATTTCTGGCAACCCCTGCTGCAAGAGGTCCTGCCTCAGTCACTCCTACATGAAGGGGGATATCGCTGTGTTTCTTTGTAAAGAATCTAAGCACCTTTATATTATCGGCAATTGTGCATGACTTCATTGATACTAGAAAATTATCAAAGCCAAATTCGTTAAAAACCTCAATTTCCCTTTCTGCCGCCTCTGCCAGCGCTTCAGATACCTCAAGCCCTTCATCTACCCGTTTTCTAAGGTCTGCCGGCAAACTGCCTGCATTAACCCCTATACGGATGGGGATACCCTTTTCTGAGGCTTTTTCCAGAACGGCGCGAACCTTGTCCTTTCCGCCGATATTGCCGGGGTTAATACGTATTTTTGCAATAGGGTAATCCATGCAGCGAAGGGCGATTTTATAATCAAAATGAATATCGGCAACCAAAGGCATGGATACCATATTGGATAAATTCCCTAGCAAATCGGCAGACATAATATCCGGTACGGCAAAACGCAGTAAATCGCAGCCCATCTTTTCCAGAGTTTCGATCTTGCGTGCAGCATTTTCCAAACTATCTGAAGTAAGGGTTTCCTTCCACATGGTTTGGATTGCAATCGGTTCATTCCCGCCTATTTTGAGTTGTTTTACATGAGAAAATCCGCCTATTTTAATAATTCTAGTCATTTTACCTCTTAAGTATTATAATTAAATATTATGGAATTTACCATTACAGTTGAAGAACAAAAATTATTACTTGCGCAGGCAAGAGAGGTTATAACTTCGGCTTTAGAAGGGCGAAAACCGTCTTTCACGCCGATAGAGGAAAAATCTGTTTTAAATACACCCTGCGGAGCTTTTGTTTCACTGCATATGGATACCGGCAATTTACGCGGATGTATCGGCAGAATGACGGCGAGCCTTCCGCTTATCGAAACAGTCCGCATTATGGCAAAGGAAGCGGCTTTCGGCGACCCGCGTTTTCCCCCTTTAAAAAAAGATGAATTGCCAAAGTGCAATATTGAAATTTCAGCACTTTCGCCGATGTCGCCCTGCCCCGATCCGCGCCAAGTGAAAGTCGGAGTTCACGGAATTTATTTAATTTATAAAGGGCGTTCAGGCGTCCTTCTCCCGCAAGTTCCTGTCGAACAAAGCTGGAATCTTGATGAATACCTTGAATATATTTGTATAAAAGCAGGCGTTCCTCCCGGCTCTTATGCATCTGCAAACGCACAGCTTTTTACATTTACAGCAATTGTTTTTAGGGAGGATTAAATTACACCTAATGAAACACGCGCACGCTGCTTCAGCTGCAAAGCATTTATCGGATTTTTTTACAAAAGAGATATCCGAAAAATCCGCATTTCTAACAATGGAAGGCAATACAAATCCTTTGGTAACAGGGATTCAATATGATTCAAAAAAGATAAAACAGGGGAATCTTTTTTTTGCCTTACCGGAAAATAATACTGAAGGAAATATTGATATTGATGATGCGCTGCACAGTGAAGTTTCCCGCGCAATAGACAACGGCGCTGAAGTAATTGTTCATGACAACGATCAAATAATAAAAAAAAACGGTGTTGTTTATTTAAAAGTTAAAAACGC